>JAFPUE010000059.1 GCA_017395555.1 Ruminiclostridium sp.
GCGTTTCGGGAAGAGACTTTCAAGAGATTTCAGAGAGGGGGCTCTGCTTCGGCTGCTTTTTTGCGCGCATCGTGCGCGCCTTTGGCAGCCTACTCGCGGCTTCCTGCCGCGACCCCCAACCCCCCGCAAGCCCCCTTTAAAAAAGGGTGCTTGACACCCTAAATAAATGCAGTATTTCAGAGTATCATCTATGTGTCGCTCTGCAAGAAATGAATGGGGGTTGGCAATATTCCGACTGCTTTATGAAAGTCTGTAGAAAGAAACAGCCCACTGCGAAATAAATTCACAGCGGGCTGTTTGGAAGGATAATAAAAAATGAAAAAAACGCAATTTTAAAATCTGTCGCAAAGCGACTCAACAATTATTGATCAGTATATACGCCAGATGTCCTTTGCGTAGTCGGTTACTGCGCGGTCAGCCGAGAATATTCCGGCTCCGGCAATATTCGCGAGTGACATCTTGTTCCATTTCAGAAGGTCTCTGTATGTCTCGCTTGCTCTTGCCTGTGTGCCGCGGTAGCTGTCGAAGTCCGCAAGACACATATACTGATCGACGTAACGGATAGCATTCGCCACCTCGTCGAATGTCGCGCCGTTGAAGCCGCGGTACATCGCGTCGATAGCGCCTCTGATGATGTCGTTTCTATCGTAGTAGCCGTCGGGCGAATAGCCGTTCGATTTCATTACTCCGACTTCGGGAGTTGACATACCGAAGATGAAGATGTTGTCGTCGCCTACCTGCTCATGTATTTCAACATTCGCGCCGTCGTAGGTTCCCATGGTGATCGCGCCGTTGAGCATCAGCTTCATATTACCGGTTCCGCTCGCTTCCGTACCCGCAAGAGAGATCTGCTCGGAGATCTCCGCTGCCGGCATAAGAAGCTCGGACAGTGTTACGCGGTAGTCTTCAAGGAAGATAACAGAGAGCTTTTCGTTGAGCTTCGGGTCTTTCTTGAGCTCCTCGCCGATGCACCATATCAGCTTGATTATCTGCTTCGCCATGTAGTAGCCCGGAGCCGCCTTTGACGCGAAGATATAGGTCTTGGGCTGGAAGTCGGCATCGGGGTTGCTGCGCAGGTAGTTGAAGTCCGCGATAATGTTCATCGCGTTGAGCTGCTGACGCTTGTATTCGTGCAGACGCTTTACCTGAACGTCGAAAATGCTGTCGGGATTGAGCTTTGTGCCTGTCGAATTGAGGACGTACTTTGCGAAGTCCTCCTTGTTGCTGCGCTTTATCTCCGCGAGCTTTCTGAGCACCTCGCTGTCGTTCTCGAACGCTCTGAACTTCTTCAGCTCGCCGCCGTCCTTCTTGAAGCCGTCGCCGATGCACTCGGAGAGCAGCTTTGTGAGACGCGGGTTGGACTGGAGCAGCCAGCGGCGGTACGCGATACCGTTGGTGACGTTGGTGAACTTATAGGGTGTAAGCTCGTACTCGTTGTGGAAAACGCTGTCCTTGATGATCTGGCTGTGCAGCTTGGAAACGCCGTTTACGGAATGTGAAGCCGCTACGCACAGAGTTGCCATTTTGATGTTGTTATGCTGGAATATGGACATTTCCTCGACTTTCTCGAAGGGAAGCGTCTCGGAGAGCTTTTCACAGTAACGTCTGTTGATCTCGCAGATGATCTGGTAAATTCTCGGAAGTATTCTCTCGATGAGGTTCTGATCCCATTTTTCAAGAGCTTCCGCCATAACGGTGTGGTTGGTGTAGGCGAATGTTCTGCACACGATATCCCACGACTTTGTCCACTCATAACCGCAGTCGTCGAGCAGTATTCTCATAAGCTCGGGGATAGCGAGAGTCGGGTGGGTGTCGTTTACATGGATAGCAACCTTATCCGGCAGGTTTTCGAGCGTGCCGTAGATACTCATGTGTCTCATAACGATATCGCCGACGGAAGCCGCGCACATGAAATACTGCTGACGCAGACGGAGCGCCTTGCCTTCGAGGTGGTTATCGTTCGGGTAGAGCACCTTTGTGAGCGAATGTGCGATATTGCTTGCACCGAGCGCGGTGGTGTAGTCGCCGGAGTTGAACGCGCTCATGTCGAAGGACATACTCTTCGCGTCCCACAGACGCAGCTTGGAAACGCCCTCGCTGTCGTAGCCGGAAACGTACATATCATAAGGCACGGCGAGAACCGTGTTGTAGTTTACATGGGAGATGTGGTGATAATCGTTGTCCCAGTATTCGCGCACTTCGCCGTCGAAATGCACTTCAACTGCCTGATCCTCGACGGGAATGAGCCATGCGCCGCCGCCCGGGAGCCAGTTATCGGGGAGCTCTGTCTGCCAGCCGTCGATTATCTTCTGCTTGAAGATACCGTATTCATAGAGCAGGGAATAGCCTGTTGCGGGGTAAGCGCAGGTCGCCATTCCGTCCATATAACAGGCTGCGAGACGTCCGAGACCGCCGTTTCCGAGACCTGCGTCCGGTTCTTCCTCATATATGGATTCGGGCTTTA
>JAFPUE010000060.1 GCA_017395555.1 Ruminiclostridium sp.
AAACTTTAATCGCTTCGCAGCTAATGGGGAGAGTAATTCGATTCTAATAAATTTATATACACTTCACTGTTTTGGTGAAGTTTTATTTCTGTTATTGGAGATTTTGAATGTATTACGGTGAAATAAAAAATTACGATATTGCCAACGGATCCGGCGTGAGAGTGTCGCTGTTCGTGTCCGGCTGCACAAATCACTGCGAGGGCTGCTTCCAGCCGCAGACGTGGGATTTCACATTCGGCAAGCCGTACACGGCTGAAACGGAAAACGAGATCATGGAAATGCTCGCGCCCGGTTATATCAACGGGCTGACCCTGCTCGGCGGTGAGCCGTTAGAGCCCGACAACCAGCGCGCGCTCCTCCCGCTCGTGAAACGCACAAAAGAAAAATACCCCGATAAAAATATCTGGGTATTTTCGGGATTCACTTACGATGAAATGAAAACGGAGGGCAGCCGCTGCCGCTGTGAATGTACCGACGAGCTTCTCGCTCTTTGCGATGTGCTCGTGGACGGAAGATTCGTTCTCGCACAGAAGGATATCTCCCTGCGCTTCCGTGGCTCGTCAAACCAAAGGCTCATTGATCTCAACAAGACCCGCGAGACCGGCACCGTCACGCTCTGGAATGGTATCTGAGCTACTTTTTCTTTTTGTAAAGCTCATTGGTGAGCGGTTTCAGGGTTTTCATAAGCTGTTTCAGGTCACTGCCGTCAAAATATTTCTGGAGCGTGTTATTCAGCGCTCCCCTGTCCGTGCAGCCCTTTATCGCTCCGATGATGTCTTCCCTGTTCTGACGGTATTTCTTGTCTTTTATATTCTGCTCAACAAAAGTGCGAACCGCATCGTCGCACTTTTTTTCTTTTGCAGCTTTTTTGCGTTCACACTTTTCCGGCGGTGCTTCACCAATAGTCGCTATTCGCATCACATTCGCACCGCGGTTTCTGAATGCGGTTATCTGCTTGTCGTAGTCGTTGTCGTTCGACACGATGTAGTATTTCTCCGCAGTTTCGCTGTCGATCTGACCGCTGACATATTCCACGATCTTGACATCAATCGCGTTCTTAATGTCAAGGGCAACAAACTCGTATTCAAACGCCGCGGGAGACTCGTATATCCTGCGGTGCAGATCAATATTGAGATATGCCGAATTCGCCCTGTAATATATGCGCACACGGTCATTCTCACCAAGCCGCTCCATTCCGTCCGTGCCGTAATTATGCACGTTCTCGGAGTCTATAAAGTAGTAGTTTCTTATAGCTGTTTTCTTTGTCATTTTTACCTCATTTTATCAGCGCGCTGTCAAAAATATACACTCCCGCCGACGGATCGTAACCGATATCGCTGACGCCTTTGCCGAGGAACACATATTCACTGCCGAAGCACAGCGGCGCGAAATACCCGCTGTCAAGGATAAACTGCTCGGCTTCGAGGCAGTACCTCGCAGCGCTTTTATCATCGGCGGCAGTAAGCGCACAGGTGATTATATCGTCGAGCTTGCGGCTGTCCGCACCGCCGTAATTCTGTGCGGAGGACGACATGAAAGCGGACAGATACCCCTGCGCGTCATGTGCGCCGATACGAATAAGTGCAGCGTCAAATGCGCCGTCGTGCAGCGCGGAAAGATAGCTGTCATACGGAAGCTCCGTGATCGTGCAGTTTATGCCGAAGCTCTTCTGCCAGCGCTGTATGAACACACCCGCCGACTGCTTTAACGCCGTTCCCTCCGGTATTAGCAGCTTCATTCCCGAAAGCGCACCGTCCGGCAATTCACGCAAAGCACGTTCTCCGCGCTCTGTCAGCTCGCTTTCGGAGTATGCCGCGAGTTCCGGGTAGCCCGCCGTTTTTCTGTAATCAGCATTTCCGGCAAGCGTACCGTCCGGGATTATGCACGAAGCGGGCGTGTAATTCTCATTGTCAGTGTCCGCGCTCACGCAGCCGCCGAGTGCTACGCGAAGATCGCGCTCCGCGAACAGTCCGGCTGAGTTGAACACAACTCCCCATACCGACGATCGGTAAACGTTGGCATCGTACTTTCCGGAGAGCCGGAATATCTCATCGGGGTCTGATGTGCGGTAAACATCGGTCATTCCCGCCATGAAGCTCTCATAGCCGTCCGCGTTTATCATGTATGTAACGCTGCGGGCGGTTACGCCGAGGATATCGGCATTTTCGGGATTGCGCTTGAGCTCGACGAAATTGCCGTCCTTTGTCCACTTGTCGTAGTGCCAGCGGCTGACGTATAAGCCGCCGTTCGAGCCGACACAGTTACCGACAAGTCCGTACTGCCCCTCGGTTTGCTCCCAGAATTTGCGGTTGCATGGCATTGCCGGTGCCGCCGCAAGAAGCTCGTTAAGATCGGTGCGCGGTTCGTTCAGTGTTATACGCAGTTCGTATCTGCTTACAGCCTCGACACCGAGCTGTGACGCGTCACCTATCTGCCCAGTATGTGTTTTTTCCGCGTTTTTTATGCAGTAATATTCCTTCGCGTGTTCGGAGCCGAGTGCGGGATCCATGAGCCGACGGAATGCGAACACAAAATCGTCGGCTGTACATTCCTCGGAAAAGCCGCCGCTGCCGTACCATTTCACGCCCTGCTTCAATTTAAAGGTGCGCACAAGCCCGTCCTCGCTTGTCTCCGAGCTCTCCGCCATAGCCGGGACGATCTCCCCGCCGTCACCGGCTCTGTACAGACCGAGGAAAATGTCTGATATTATCTGCGCGGAGCTGTCGTTCGTGCAGGTCTGCGGGTCAAGCGTCGCGGGACTTCCGCTTATCACGGAGGTGAAGGCGGCATTTTTGCCTTTGTCGGGGTTATCGTTGTCGCTGTCGCGGCAGGCGGAAAAAGTGAACACGGCGCTTAAAAGCACCGCGGCTGTCATTATGTACGCTATCGTTCGCTTAAAGATCAACCGTTACCGCCTTTCCCGCGGCAAGGCTTTCCGGGACACCGATAAGCCGCTGGTTGCGGCTGCCGCGGAAACGAAGCTCAAGAGAGCGCTCCGCGAGGACAAAACGCCCGTCCACAAGCACATCGAGCAATCCGAGCAGCCGCTTTACCTGCGGTTCGTTTTCACTTTTCGCGAGAAGCTGCTCAAATGTCCAGCCGGAATAGCTCATAAGGTGGTAGCCGTCGGCTTTCAGCTTTTCTCCGAGCTCCGAAAGCGGCTCCGCCTGACAGAACGGTTCCCCGCCCGAGAACGTAACGCCGTGAACGAGCGGGAACTGCTTTATTTTATTGTATATCTTGTCCGTATCCGCAAGCCGCCCGGCGTTAAAATCGTGGGTCTCCGGATTGTGGCAGCCTTCGCAGTGATGCGGACAGCCCTGTACGAATACCGCGAAACGTATTCCCGGTCCGTCAACATAAGATTCGGGGACTATCCCCGCAAGTCTTATCAGCATTGTTTTTCCTCTTTATCAAAATAATATATGCGGTCGGCGATAGCTTCCGCATTGCCGGCATCGTCCGTCGCAAACAATACCGTCATTCCTTCATCACGCAGCAGCTTAAGGAACGGGATAAGACAAGCCTTATAGTTTTTCTCAAACATAAAATGCTCCATATATCCGACGCAGTATATGTGCTTACCGTAAGCATAACCGACAGCCGCGGACGCTCTGTATCTTTCATTCCCGTTATATTGCAGCTTACGCTCCATACGTTCCGGCGTAAGACAGAACTTTCCGGCAACAGTATCAACATCATATCCCTCGTTTACGTTATGGGACAGGGCGCGCTTTATCAGCTGTCTTACAGTAAGTATGCTCTGAAAACCGGGCATTGAACCTAAAAGACAGCTTTCCTCCGACAGCTCGCGCCGTGTCACCTGTATGCCGTCTATGCTTACCGTACAGCCGCCGAAAGAACACCTTCCGGAAGCGAGATACGCAAGCCCGGCAGCTGCGGAATTTACCCCGCCGACAAGGGCGGTAATACCTTTGTCAAAAGTGTACTCCCCTGCCGTAAGCCTTTTGCGGTACACTCCGCTGCGAAGTTTTACGGAAATAACCGTATCGACCGCGTTAATGTCAATCATATTC
>JAFPUE010000009.1 GCA_017395555.1 Ruminiclostridium sp.
GCAGATTGCGCAGTCAGATTTTTCGTCAGATTGTATAGAAATTTCGCAGGCTTACTGACGTAAGTCAAGAAATTTCTGTGCAAGATGACGGAATAATATGCAAGCAAGATGTGTGCGACTATTTGTGCGGTATTGCCTATACATCTTGGGCAGTCATACCGCCCTGTCGTGTTTCATATACTGTATCAGACACATCTTATATCCGCGCCCACACTCCGCAGACAGCCTTCGATATCCTCGTAGCCGCGGTTTATGTAGCACAGCTTGCTTATTTTTGTCGTACCCTCCGCGAACAGCGCCGCGGTGACCATTGCCGCGCCTCCGCGCAGGTCACAGGCTTCGAGCTCCGCGCCGGACAGACGGCTCACGCCCTCCACGACGGCAACCTGCCCCTCGACGCTGATCTTTGCGCCAAGCCGTTTCAGCTCGCACACATGGCGGTAGCGGTTCTCGAATATAGTTTCCACAAACACCGTCGTGCCGGGTAATGTCGCGCAAAGCGCCATGAGCGGCGGCTGTGCGTCCGTCGGGAATCCCGGGTACGGTGCGGTTTTTATTGTTCCCGGAGCTTTCAGGGTCTTTCGCGCGTTCAGATACACGCTGCCCTTGCCGAAGCTGTATATGCTGCACCCGGTCTGCTCCAGAACCGGGACGACAAGCCCGAGTGAAGCGGGGTCTGCGTTGGTCAGCAGTATCTCGCCCCGTGTTATCGCGCCGCAGCACAGGTATGTCGCGGCGGCTATCCTGTCCGGCATTACCGTGTAGGCGCAGCCCGACAGGCTTTTCACGCCTTCAATGCGTACAGTCCCGGTACCCGCGCCCTGTATCTTCGCGCCGCATTTTGTGAGGAACCCGGCGAGATCGCGTATTTCCGGCTCTCTTGCTGCGTTATGTATCTCGGTCACGCCCTCGGCAAGCACAGCGGCGAGCATTACGTTCTCCGTTGCTCCGACAGACGGTACCGGGAAGGAGATGTTTGCCCCGCGCAGCTTTACCGCCGAGCATACGATATATCCGTGTTCTTCGTTGATACGCGCGCCCATTTTGCGGAACGCGTCGAGGTGGAAGTCTATCGGTCTTGATCCTATCTCGCAGCCGCCCGGGAAAGACATTCTGCACTGTCCCGTCCTGCCGAGCAGAGCGCCCATGAATATGATCGACGAGCGCATCTCCCGCATCAGCTTTTCGGAGATATCCGACGTGCATACCCCGGAGGAGTTCACGCAAACGACATTGCCCTCTCTTTTGCAGGTGCAGCCGAGATTTGACAGTATCCTGCACGCGGCATCGCAGTCCGATAGCTTCGGGCAGTTGTATATCTCCGACTGCCCCCTGCACAGAACTGCCGCCGCAAGTATCGGGAGCGCGCTGTTCTTCGCGCCCTGCACGGAGAGCTCTCCCTCTATGCGCCGTCCTCCCTTTATGATGAGTCTGCGCTGAACCGACATATATATCACCCTTTTTCTGCTTTTTTCACATATTATGCAGAAAAAGGTTTTTTTGTTACGGGCGGCGGGGAACGCCCCGCGGCGGCGGCGAACGCGCCGCTCCGTAATGCGTAGCGACATTCTTCTATTGACGGGTGGCGGGGAACGCCCCGCCGCGTTTTGCGTAGCGACATACTTCTATTGACGGGTGCGCCACCTCGGATAGTTAGTCTCTGCTATTTCTGAACGGAGTCTTTGCCAACCCCCATTCATTTCTTGCAGAGCGACTCGCTGATGTATCTCTGAAATACTGCAATGATTTAGGGTGTCCAGCCCCCTTTTTTAAAGGGGGCTTGCGGGGGGTAGGGGGGCAGAGCCCCCGTCTGAAAACTCTCTTTTAAAAACGCGTCCATGGATCCAAGGCGAAGCCTTGGTCGAGTCCGGGGCGACGCTCCGGCGGGGATTGGGGCGGCGCCCCATCAGCCGAAGGCAGAAGGCATAGCAGAGATTATTGAACAGCAACACGCCGGAGAGACTGACCGACAGTCTCAAATCCCTTGCCTCGAAGCTCTCAGTCCTTTATCAGATCAAGTATATTGCCGACTACGAGATCTGTGGCATTGGGTATATTCAGCGCGGAAGCGGCTTTCTCCATTTCCGTGAGCCGTCCGCGGTCATTATACAGCGCCTGTACCTCCGCAAGCAGCCGCTCCGCCGACAGATCCTTGTCCTCTATCAGTATCGCCGCGCCGTTCTTGCTCATGGTGAGCGCGTTGTAGTATTGGTGGTTTTCCGCTGCCTGCGGGAAGGGTATAAGTATGCTCGCGCGTCCCGCGGCTTTCAGCTCCGTGAGCGTCATCGCGCCTGCACGGGATATTATAAGATCGGCTGCGCTCAGACAGGTGTACATATTGTCGATGTATTCCCTTGCTATGAAGCGCTCGCCGGTCTCCAGCCCGTTATCCTTCAGCAGCCCGTCGAACATATCCTTGCCGTTGCCGCCGTAGGAATGTATGTGGTTGATATCTCCGACTTCGCGCTCCCATTTCACAAGCGCCGCCACAGCCTCGCTTATCTTGTTCGCGCCGAGGCTGCCGCCGAACGAAACTATCGTCATTCCCTCCGGCAGTCCGAGCTTCTTTCTTGCTTCGTTTCTGTCCTCTATCGGTATGTTGCTGCGTATCGGATTGCCCGTTACGACGCAGTTTTCGGTATGCTTCAGGTGCGTTATCACGTCCTCATTGGCGCATAGCACCTTGTCAACGCGCGGAGAAAGCATCGTCGTGGTGATGCCGGGCAGGGAATTGCTCTCGTGTACCGCCGTCTTTACGCCCATTTTCGCCGCCACGGTAAGCACCGGCGCACAGACGTACCCGCCCGTGCCGATCGCTATGTCCGGCGCGAACTCTTTTATCAGCTTATGTGCGTCGCCGCGTGCGGTGATGTAGTAATGCACCGCCTGTATGTTTCGCTTGATGTTCTGCGGGGTCAGCTTTCTTTGCAGTCCCGCCATTCTGAACGCGGTGAAGTCATAGCCCGCTTTTCTCACGAGCTTTTCCTCCATTCCGCCCTGTGCGCCGACAAATTTTATAACTGCGTCCGGGAAAAGATGTTTTATCTTATCCGCTATGGCAAGAGCGGGGTTAATGTGTCCCGCAGTACCTCCTGCGGCAAGGATAACTCTCATATAGAAGCCTTTCGTGATATATTGAGCACAACGCCCATTTCACCGAGCTGCATCAACAGCGCCGTACCTCCGTAGCTGAAGAACGGCAGCGACACGCCCGTGTTGAAGAACGCGTTCGACGCAACGGCGATATTTAAGAATGCCTGTATTCCTATCTGTATAACTATTCCCGAGCACAGCAGCATACCCTCCTTGTCGGGAGCGGACGCGGCTATATAGAATCCGCGGATTATGAGCAGCAGGAACAGCAGCACGACAACCACTGCGCCGACAAATCCGAGTTCCTCGACAATTACCGAGAAGATGAAGTCGTTCTCCGCGAACGGCAGGTAGCTGTATTTCTGGTGCGAGTTGCCGAGACCCTGACCGAACCAGCCGCCCGAGCCGAGGGCTATAAGTGACTGATAGGTCTGGTAGGTGTCGCCCTGTATATCGGCTTCCGGGTCTTTAAGACTCAGCATTCGCGCGGAAACGTAGTCGAAGCCGAGCATCGGGAATACCGTGAATACCATGACCGCGGCTATTCCGATAAGGACGAGAACGCCCGCGACATGGGTGCCTTTTGCGCCGCCGATATAAAGCATACATATCGAAATTACAAGAATGATGAGCGTAGCCGAGAGGTGCGGCTGGATAACGACAAGACCGCAGGCTATGCCTATTCGTATCATTATCGGTATAAAGCCTTTGGTAAGGCTTTTCATATTGTCATAGTTGCGCTGCATATAGTCGGCTATGACCATTATCGTAACGAATTTCAGGATCTCCGACGGCTGAATCGTGACAGGACCCAGTGCGATCCAGCGCTCCGCGCCGTTTACCGTGCTTCCCATTACGCGAACGAGTATCATCAGTCCCGCCGCGACGACTATTGCGGTTTTCATTACCACCTTTGTGAACAGCAGGTGGTAATCTATGAAGGAAATAAGTATCATTGCGGCGATCCCGAAGCCCGCGAACAGGAGCTGTCGGTTGATGAAATAATAGCTGTCCTTGTATGCGGACACCTTCGCCGAGGCGTATGTCGCGGAAAACAGCATTATAAGACCGAATGTGAGCAGTATCAGCACTATCAGGAAGAACGAGAAGTCGAATTTCTGCGGTATCGAGAAATCGAGTACCTTCTTCTTCTTTTTCTCTTTCTGCTTATCCGGGTGCATCGGGATTGCTTTCCTGTTCTGTTTTACAGGCTGAGGTCGGCGTACAGCCGCGGTTATATCCGAAGCGCCGTAGGCGCGTATATTTCCTCGTCCGCTGTTCTCCGTCCTCTGCCGGAGAGCGCCGGAATCACGGGAGTTCTGCATACAAGACCTCCTTTGCGATAATGAATAGTGAATAATGAATAATGAATAATTATGGTTGCGGCTTCGCCGCTTATCTGAATTGTGACATAATGAAAAGAATAGTGTCCCTTATGAAGAATTGTGTAAACGTGAAGGATAAATACCTTATCTCGTCACGATTCGGATATGCCGCGCAGCGGCAACAACAATTCTTAATTTGGTCAAATTCCGTTGACGAGCAGCACCGCTGCCGTTCCGGCTGCGGCTCCGATAGCCGAAAATACTATGACTATCTTTACTTCCTTCCAGCCCCTTATCTCGAAGCTGTGGTGTATGGGTGTCATCTTGAAAAGACGCTTGCCGTGGGTCAGCTTGAAATATGTCGTCTGTATAAGCACTGTGAGGGCTTCCCAGATATACACCGCCGCAGCGATCACCATAAGCACCTCAACGTGCATCGCAATGCCCAGAAGCGCCACCATTCCGCCGAGATACATCGAGCCGGTGTCGCCCATGAACACCTTCGCCGGGTGCCAGTTCCAGATAAGGAAGCCGAGACAGCCTCCCGCCACCGCGACGGATATCACCGTGTAGCCGGCAAAGCCGAGCATGGCGGATATGATCGCGAAGGCTATCATATAAACGAATGTTACCGAGCCGCAGAGCCCGTCGATACCGTCGGTGAGGTTTACCGCGTTTACGATGTACAGTATGCCAAGCCCCATGATGATGTAGTAGAAGTACCAAAGGTCAAGCTCGCCGATAAACGGGAACTTTATGACCGTGGATGTGTCGCCGGAGAGCACTCTCGCGGTGAAGAAAGCGGCAATGACCAGCACCTGCATCACGATCTTCTGCATTACCGTGAGGCCTTCGTTCTGCTTCTTCTTTACCTTGATAAAATCGTCGATAAAGCCGATAAAGCCGAAGAAAAACGCCGCCGCGAAAACGGATATGACACCGGCAAGATCCTTGAGCGCGAGCTCGTCTGTGCCGAGCAGCCCGTTGACGTGCAGCAGTATAACGCCTACGGTTATCGCGGCTGTTGTTCCTGCAATGAACATCATACCGCCCATTGTCGGCGTGCCTTGCTTGTCTTTTTTGTGCCATATCGGTCCGATATCGAGTATCGTCTGTCCGAATTTGAGTTTACGGAGCCACGGTATCAGCGCGAAGCCGAGGACCGCGGTTATTATTACCGCAGCAGCCGCGGTGGAGATTATCGTCAAAAGCATCTGAAAAGTCTGTCCTTCCGGGCGGTATCAACCGCAGAGTTCCTTTATGATCTTGTGTTCGCTGAACGGCAGATACTCGTCGCCGACAGCCTGATATTCCTCGTGTCCCTTTCCGCACAGCGCGATCATATCGTCCTTCTGTGCAAGCGACACCGCGTATTTTATCGCTTCGAGCCTGTCAACGCGGCAGTGTACCTCGCACGCGCCCTCAAACCCGGTCTTTACTTCGTCTATTATCTTCTGCGGATCCTCATTACGCGGATTGTCCGAGGTTATCACCGCGATATCCGCATATTTTGACACGCACCTGCCCATTCCCGGGCGCTTTCCCGCGTCACGCTCTCCTGCCGCGCCGAATACCACGATAAGTCGCCCCTTGATGAACGGTTTCAGCGACGAGAGCGTCTTTTCGAGCCCGTCCTCCGTGTGCGCGTAATCGCAGATCACGGTATAATCGCCGTCGTGCAGCACCTCTGCGCGTCCGCACACGCCCTTCGACGTGTTGAGCGCGTCCGTAGCGTCCCGCATAGGCAGTCCGGCTGCCTCACACGCGGCTGCCGCGCACATCGAGTTCATAACGTTGAACTCTCCCGGCATGGGTATGCTTATATTGAATGCCTGTTCCGCCGCTTTGTCGGCGAGGATATATGTTACCCCTCCGCTGCGCAGGCTTATCCTGCAGGCGGAGATATCCGTCATATCGTTTATGCTTAGCGCGGTGAGCTTTATGCCGCCCTGTGCGGAAAGCTCGTTATACAGCCGCTTTCCCCACTTGTCGTCCGTGTTTATGACGGCGGTGTCACAGCTCGCGAACAGCGACTTTTTGGCCTGATAGTAGTCCTCCATTGTGCCGTGCCAGTCAAGGTGATCCTGAGTCAGATTGGTGAATATGCCGCAGACAAAGCGCTCGTTCACGAATCTCGACTGCGAGAGCGCCTGCGAGGACGCTTCCATTACGCAGTATTCCGCGCCGTTGTCCGCCATTTCCCTGAAATAGCCGTAAAGGTCAAACTGGTACGGTGTGGTGAGGTGTGCTTCGTAGGTCTTTCCGCAGACATCGTAGCCCGCGGTGCCGATGCAGCCGCACTTATGCCCGCTTTCGTTCATTATGTGTTTTATGAGGTTTACCGTCGTGGTCTTGCCGTTGGTTCCGGTAGCCGCAATCAGCTTCATACGCTTTGTCGGCTCGCCGAAATATCTTGACGACAGGATCCCGAACATCTTTCTCGTGTCGGTTGTGATTATCTGCTGCGGGAGCCCGAGATCGTGGCCGACGACGACAGCCGCCGCGCCTTTTTCAAGCATTTCCGCACACGCCGCGTGACCGTCGAAATTCCTGCCGGTTATCGCAACGAAAATATCGCCCTTTTGCAGCTTTCTTGTATCGTCCGTGATGATACCGATATCGCAGTCATTGATACCGCCACGTTCTTCTTCGGTCAGAATATCGTATAACCGCAATCCGCTCACCTCTGTTTTTATGTGTTATCCCGCATCGGAGTTGTTGATGAGGAATGTTACCTCAACGACAGTACCCTTGCTGACCTGTTTTCCGGGCTCTATCGACTGCGATGTGGCACGTGCGCCGTCGTTGTTCACGGCACCGCCTGACAGGGAGATGTTGAGGCCGTAGAAATTCAGCGTACTGTTAGCCTGACTTACGGTGCAGCCCGTGAGATCGGGTACCGTAACGAGCTTTTCGGAAGCGCCCTGCATATAGATCACAACGGTGCCTTCCTTCGGTATCGGAGCCGACGCTTCGGGTATTGTATAGTCAACCTTCGCGTTCTCGTCGCCTATTACCTCGTATTTCAGACCTCTTGTATTTATCGACGTGATCGCGTCGAGCACGGACGAGCCGTAAACATACGGAACCGTCGTGTTCTGCGCTTCAAGCTCCTCCGCGGTGTACTGCGGATATACTCCGAGATATTCGAGACATTCACTGAATACGGCGGAGACAACGGGCGCAGCGACACGGCTTCCGTAATACTGACCGCCGAGCGGTTCGTCAACGGCAACGAGCATTATATACTCGGGATCGTCCGCGGGTGTGAACGCGCAGAACGAGCCGACATAGCGCATAGCGTAGCCCGGGTATTCGTCGAGCTTCTGTGACGTACCGGACTTGCCGCCTATGCGGTAGCCGGAGATGTAGGCGTTGGAGCCGCCGTTGTAGTTTACTATGTTTTCGGTGATCTCACGCATGAGCGCGGAGGTCTCGCCGCTTATTACCTGACGCTTTACGGTGGTTTCCGTCGTTTTGATGACATTTCCGCCCGCATCGACTATCTTGTCAACGACGTGCGGGGTAAGCAGATATCCGCCGTTTATCGCGGCGTTGTAGGCGCAGATCATCTGTATCGCGGTGATCTTGTTCGTCTGACCGAAGGACGAGGACGCGAGCTCGACGTTACCCATTCTCTCGTAGGGAACGAACAGCGGGCTTGCCTCGCCGGGCAGGTCTATGCCGGTCTTTTCGGTAAATCCGAACGCGGTGAAGTAGTTGGAGAACAGTCTTCTGCCGAGCTTGAGTCCGATCTGTATGAAAGCCGGGTTGCAGGAGGCCGTGATAGCGTCCTGAAGAACGAGGGTTCCGTGTCCGCCGAGCGTCCAGCAGTGGATCTTCGTGTCCTCGACGGTATATACGCCGAGACACTGGAATGAGGAGTCGAGGTTTATGACTTCCTCTTCGAGAGCGGAAGCGCAGGTAATTACCTTGAATACCGAGCCGGGGAAGTAGAGCTCGGATACCGCCTTGTTCTTCCACTGGAGCTCACGCATAGCCGCGCGCTTATCCTCCAGCTCCTGCTCGATAAGCTCGTTTATCGCGTCCTGATCGGTCATACTGCCCGCAGCGTAGTCGAGAATGAGCTGCTCGCGAAGCTCTTCAAGCTCCGCTTCGTCCTTGTCCGACAGCTTGGAGGGGTTGTTCAGATCGTAGCCGGGAGCCGTCGCCATGGCGATTATCGCACCGGTCTTTGCGTTCATTATTATTCCTGTGGCACGGTTTGCCGCCTTGTGCTGCTTCACGGCGCTTTCGAGGTTCTTTTCGAGGTAATACTGCACCGTACTGTCTATGGTGAGGTAAACGTCGTTGCCGTCGCTCGCCTCGTAGCGGTTCTCGTAGTCATACGGCATCGCGTTGCCCTTTGCGTCCTTCGCCATAACGATAAGACCGTCGGTACCCTGGAGATAGTTGTCGTAGTAGGCTTCAAGACCGTAAACGCCCTCGTTGTCGTAGTTCGTGAAGCCGATTATGCTTGAACCGAGAGTGTCGTTCGGGTAGTAGCGCTTGCTGCTCTCCATGAGATTGACGGTAAAGGGCGCGAGCTTGTTGTCGGTAATGAATTTCTGTATTTTGTCGTAAACGTCCTTTTCTACCTTTTTCTTGACTATGAAATACTCGTTCTTGAAGTTCTTGCAGCCTTCCTCGATACGCTTCTGATCCACGCCGAGCATACGCGAGAGGTTCTTGCAGATAAGCTCGGTGACAGGCTGCTCGCCTTTCTCGATACGGGCGGCATCGTCCTCGGCTATGGCTTTCGGAGACAGCACAACATCCCACACCGTCGTACTCTGCGCGAGTATCTTTCCGGTGCGGTCATAGATAGTGCCGCGGTTTGCGGTTATTGTATAGCTGCTGAGCTGCTGGGCATTCGCCTTTGAACGGTAATACTCCGACTTCGTGACAGCGGTTTCATATATTCTGGTGCAGATATATGCGGCAGTAAACACAATAAGAGTAAGCACAACCAGAAACATTCTCCGTTTCATTTTGTTCGTCGGAGCGATGATCGGTGTGCTTTTCGTGCTGTCGGGCATTTTTCCTCTTGCCATGTGCTCTCCTTTTTCTCTAAAGTCGATTATTGCGGACGGCCAATGCACGTCCGCAATAAATTATATTAACATTTTGTCCTGTTTATTACTGTCTGAATCCGAGGTATTCAAGTATTCCGTTGAACCAGTTCTTTATGGATACGAAGATGTTCTCGTCCGGAGGCGCTACCTCGGTCATTTCCTCCGTGTTCAGCGTGATGAAGGATATCTGCGAGCTCTGTGTCTTCTGGAGTCCGAGATCCTGCGACGCTATCTTCTCTACGTTGTCGAGTGTGTACATACTGTCGAGAACGGAGTTTAAGCGTATATTCTCACGCTCCGAAAGCTCTATCTCGCTCTTTGTCTCGCTTATGAGCGCGGTGTAGTCCGATATCTGAACCTTGCTGTAAAGCAGCGAGAAAGCGATCACAGCGGCAAACGATACCGCAGCGAGCGCAGCTATGGCGCTTCCGTTTCTTCCTATCGACTTTTTCTGCGAGAGCGCGATCTTTGCTCTTTCCTGTTTCTGCTTTTCGCGTTCCGCTTTGCGTCGTTCAAAATCCTCATCTGTCTCAAACAGTGAGAGATCATACGCAAGATTTGTGTTGTCGTTATACATCCCTATCCGCCTCTTTTGTTATCCTTATATCCTTTATTATATCCTATATCTTCTCTATCACACGCAGCTTTGCGCTTCTGCTCCGCGGGTTCTCCGCAAGCTCCGCTTCGTCTGCCGTTATCGGTTTTTTCGTTATCTGCACGGCTCGCGGCTTCTTTCCGCATACGCACACCGGAAAGTCCTTCGGGCAGGTGCAGCCTTCACATAAGCTTTTGAATTTCTGCTTTACTATCCTGTCCTCCAGCGAGTGGAAGGTTATTACGGACAGCCGCCCGCCGGGCGAGAGCAGTTCAAATATATCGTCGAGCGCCGTTTCAAGCGCTTCAAGCTCGCCGTTTACCTCTATGCGTATCGCCTGAAAGGTCTTGCGGCAGGGGTTCTTTTCTTTTCTGACTTTAAGCGGCACATTCCGCTTGATTATCTCCGCGAGCTCTCCGGTGGTCTTTATCGGAGCCGCCGCTCTTGCGTCCGCTATCCCTCTCGCAATGCCCCTCGCGAATTTTTCCTCGCCGTAAGCGAAGATGATCTCCGCGAGCTTGTCCTCGGGGTATTCGTTCACGACATCGTAAGCGCTCATTCCCTCGCCGCTCATGCGCATATCCAGCGGAGCGTCGCTGTGGAACGAGAATCCGCGTTCCGGGTCATCGAGCTGGTGAGACGAGACTCCCAGATCCATAAGCGCACCGTCGAGGTGATCTATGCCAAGTACGGAGAGCGCGTCCTTTATCTCGCTGAAATTGCGGTTCACGAATACCGGTGAGTACCCTTCGAGCCGCTTTTTCGCAGCTTCTATCGCTTCCTTGTCGCGGTCGAAGCACACGAGTGTGCCGTTCCCGAGACGCTTTGCTATTTCAAGGCTGTGGCCGCCGCCGCCCGCGGTGCAGTCGGCGTAGATACCGCCCGGTTTTATATCCAGCCCGTCAACGGCAGGCATGAGAAGCACCGACTTATGCGAAAACTCCATATTACAGTCCGAGCTCCATTGCCACATCTACGAGAGCCTGATCGTTCATCTTGCTGTTTATTGCTTCCCACTTTTCCTTGTCCCATATCTCCGCGCGTCCTTCGAGACCCACGATGACAACGTCTGTGGTAAGTCCCGCGTATTCACGCAGCGGTGCGGGGATAAGTGCGCGTCCCTGCTTGTCGGGCTCGATGTCGAACGCGCTTCCGAACAGGAATCTCTGCAGGTCCGCGGTCTTGGTCTGCGGCATTTCGCGTATTCTTGCGACGAGCTGCTCCCAGTCCTCGGTCTTATACACCTTTATGCAAGGCGCACCGATCGTTTTGGAGATCATAAAGACGGTGCCGAGCTCATCACGGAGCTTTACCGGGAAGTTCATTCTGCCTTTTGCGTCGAGGGTGCTTTTGAATTCGCCGCGCACGTCTTATCATCTCCTTTCGGTGTTTTATAAAAGGTAAGTTTTCAACAGTTTCAACAGTTTTGGCATTAGTTGGAGGTTTATGCCCTGCGAAACTGTTGAAAACTTTGTGGATAACGTTAAAAAGTGAACTTTTTACCAAAAAAGTGGACAAAAAACCACTTTACTAACATTATACTCCCA
>JAFPUE010000061.1 GCA_017395555.1 Ruminiclostridium sp.
GCCGCTGGAGGCAGAAAGTGACTCGCACCGCCGGCAGAGAATGACAAAAGGAAAATATAAATATTCGCGGGCGAAATGAAACATAAAGTAAACGCTGTTACCGTTTGTGTGAGCGAAACCAGCAGCCTGTATTAAATATGCACAATTACCGCCGCGTGGCTGTGCCGCGTTTTGTTTTATTTGACAAAATACAAAACGCTCTATTGACAAACGGGGGGAACGGTGATATATTGAATATAGGTTCAGTGAATGAAAATTCAATAAACGAAATTCAGCGAATAGCAAAGACAGGAGGATATAAATGACACGAAAAGAACAGAAGGAAATGCGGCAGAAGCAGATAATGTTCAAGGCGCTGGAGCTGTTTGTGACAAAAGGCTTTACGGAGACAAAGATATCCGATATCGCCGAGGCGCTCGGTATAAGCGTGGGGCTGCTGTTCCACTACTACGAGTCAAAAGAAAAGCTGTGTCTGGAGCTGGTGAAAATGGGTGTGGAAGGCACGAAAATGTCCGAGAACGCACAGTTCGATGACCCGCTGCAATACTTTGAAAAAACGCTGGACGGGCTGCTGCGGGCTGCGTCCGAACAGCCGTGGATATGTCAGATGTTCGTGCTCATGGCACAGGCACAGAGAGCGGGGATGCCCGAGGAGATACGTTCGCTGGCGCTTACAGTCGATCAGATACGCTTTTCGGCGGGAATAATTGAGCAGGGGCAGAAGCTCGGCTGTATCAGAGACGGAGACCCGCTTGCGCTGTCAAACGCGTTCTGGTGCAGCGTACAGGGAATTATGGAATATCACGCGGCGGTGCCGGAAATGCCGCTGCCGGAAACACGGTGGATAATTGACATACTGAGAAAGGATCAAAAGTCATGAGCAAGAAGATAGTTATAATAGGCGGCGGAATAGGCGGACTTTCGGCAGGTATATACGCGCTCAAGGCGGGATACGAAGCGGAAATATATGAAAAGAACCATATCGCGGGCGGCGAATGTATGGGCTGGAACAGAAAAGACTGCCACATCGACAACTGCATACACTGGCTCACCGGCACTGACAGCAGCACCTCACTCTGGCAGGTGTGGAACACGCTCGGCGCGATAGACAAGAACACCGAATACGCAAAGACAAACAAATTTTATACCAGCAGACTTGACGGCAAGGAAGCTACGCTCTGGAAAGACCTTGACAGAACGGAAAAGGAGCTTATCGCGCTTTCGCCCGAGGACGAGGCGGAGATCAGAAAGCTGATACAGCACGTCAGATATGCGGAAAGCTGCACCATACCGGTGGATAAGCCTATGGATATGATGAAGCTCGGCGACTATATAAAAATGGGAAAAAGCATGGCGGATATGCCGAAGGTAATGAAGGAATACGGCAAGATCGACTTAAACGAGCTCGGTGCGAGATTTCATTCCCCGCTGCTACGTAAGCTGATGACCGACTATCTTCCCGCCGACTATACAGCGTACTCGTTCCTTGTGTCCTACGCGACTATCACGAGCGGGAACGGCGAGATACCGCTGGGCGGCTCGCTCGCTATGACGAACCGGATAATTGAACGCTTTAAGAAAATGGGCGGGAAGCTGTTCACAAACACGCCCGTCAAGAACATCATCGTCGAAAACGGCACAGCAAAGGGAATCGAGCTCGAAAGCGGCGAAAAGGTTACCGCGGACGAGGTGATCTCGGCAGTGGATATGAGCTTCCTGTACGGCAAGCTGCTCGACAGCTCGTACACCCCGAAGGACTGGGCGGCGGCATATAACAACAGCAAAAGCTACCCCGTGATAAGCGGATTTCAGGTTGCTTATGTCACGGACGATACATTCTCCGGCAAAGATACGATATTCTTTGAATGCGCTCCCATAAATATCGGCAAAAGGAGCTTTGAGAGGGTTTATGTGAAAAATTACGGCTATGACAAGAGCTTCGCGCCCGAGGGAAAGACTGTAATTCAGACGAACATCATGCAGACCGACGAGGATTATCTGTACTGGAAGAGCCTTTCCGGAGACGAATACAAGGCGAAAAAACAGGAGCTTGCCGCAGAGGTGACGGCGCGCGTGTTAAAGGAGTTTCCGGAGCTGGAGGGCAAGCTCACGATGCTCGACTGCTGGACTCCGCTCACCTACGAGCGCTACTGCCACGCCTACCACGGCGGGTATATGGCATTCACCACCACTCCGACAACAAAGAAGCTCAAATGCAACGGAACCGTTAAAGGTCTGAAAAATCTGTATATCGCCGGACAGTGGATAATGAGCCCTGGCGGACTTCCCGTAGCGGCAGCTTCCGGAAAATTCGCGGTACAGCGGATACTTAAAAAAGAAAAGCGTGATATTTATATATGATCGGCTGACAGCAAAAAGTATAAGCAAAGTGTTATAATGCTTCTCGCAAAGCTCTATTGACAATACTGACCCGATATGATATAATCGCTTACAGGCGATAACGCCGCATTGATACCGATTTCAAATCAAGATGCAGATTGGTTTGAATTTAGGGAACCGCTGATTTAATCTTGCACGTCGCTTGCATTGCATCTTTAGCCGTTATCTTTCACAAATTCCCCTTGACTTGCGCCGGCAAGCCCGCGGGGAATTTGTACAATCTGTCAATTAAATGTACAACGCAATCAACGCACAATCTTTAATCATCGTTTCCTTAGTATAAGAAAACATGGAGGAAGAAACCGTGAGAAGAACACAAAAGTGCATATCCGCCGCACTTGTGGTGGCGGCGATAATAGGAGCGGCAGGCTGCGGAGGAAACGGCGGCAGAACGTCCCAGTCCACCGACGCGGCGCAGACCACAGCCGCGGAAACCACAACACCCGCGGCTACGACAGTCGATCCTGACAAGGAAATAGACCTGAACCCCGACTACGGCGAGATCGCGGATATCGGGCAAGTCGATAATAAGAACGAGAACGGCGCAGGCAAGCTCTATGAAGCGGGCAAGACTGCAGATACCATTCACGCGCTCTGCTGGTTCGATTTCTATAACGTTTCACCCGAGAGCGATATCGCGGAGCTCTTTGCGGAGCGCTTCGGCGGCACCGTAGATACCGAGATAGTCAGCTCCCTTGAAATATATGACAGGCTCGGTGTTCTTATGGCATCGGGACAGTCCCCCGATATCATGAGAGTATCGGACACGTTCTATCCGAGCTACTTCATAAACAACCGCTTTACCGCGCTTGACGACTGGCTGGATAAGGAGTCGCCCGTGTGGTCAGATCTCGGCGATATAATCGACAGCTTCGCCTATAACGGAAACCACTACTACTTCCCGTATGCGCTTACCGCTACGGAATACGGCATTACATACAACGCGAAGGAGATCGAGGAGCTCGGCATGACCGATCCCATGGACCTTTATTTTGCGGGCGAATGGGACTGGAACGCGTTCGAGGAGATAATGCTCCGCTGGAAGAACGATCATACCGACAAATACCCGCTTTCGTGGCCGACGAACTTTGCGGCGCAGCTTGCAGCAACCACAGGCGTATCTGTCATAGAAATGGACGGCAACCGGATAAATAACAACCTGCGTGACCCTAATGTCGTAAGGGCAATGGAGTTTATCGAAAAGCTCTACCGCGAGGAGATATTCTGGGAAGGCTGGCACGGGCCCGATCAGCTCGATTCGTGGTCAGGAACGCTGTTCTTTATGATGCCGCTCGACTGGGCGCTTCCGTGCGGACAGGAATTCTGGTTCAAGAACAACTACGAGGGCGAGATACGCAGCGTGCCTATGCCTCGTGACCCGCAGTCCGACACTTACTACCTGTACGGCATAACCTCGGGATATGTAATCCCCTCCGGTGCCTCAAACGTTCAGGGCGCGGTATCGTATATCCTCGCATCGAGAATGTACGCTGCCGATCCCGAGGTAGTTGCCGCAGACCGCGAGGAAAAGATGTACAACGGCGGTTACTACTACATCAAATGCCCCGAGTGCAAGCACCCGTTTGAGAACGAGCGCGGCGAGATCGGCGAGACCTGTCCCGAGTGCGGAGCACCGAGAAAGGCGAAATACAAGCTCACCTACACACCCGAGCAGATGCAGATCTATGACGATCTCGTAGATCCGTCCAAGTTCACATTCGTGTTCTCCTGCCACCCCGGCTTCGGAACCGATACCGCAAACAATCTCACCGAGGTATTTGACAGCCTTTCCTCTTCCGGTGAGCACTACGCGCACGTCCTCGATGAATACTATAATACTATCGAGACCGTTCTCGACGAGTACCGCGGACTGATGGCAGGAAACGGTTGACAATTCACAATTGTGGGTTCCGCTTGAAAAGAATATGCTAAACAGCCGTGCAGGCGCTATTCCTGCCGGCTGTTTTTGTGTTGTACGACTGCTTTATGAGCACATTTTTCAACAGTTTTCGATGAAATCTATCTATTTATACAAAATCGGTTCTGGACGAAAATAATCCTTGATTATGTGATATAAAAGTAGTATAATAATGTCCGCGTTAAAAAAACAGAAAAAGAGATAAACAGACAGAAAAAGACAGGAGACAATTTATGAAACACACGGAACCAAGACCCACCGAGGAAAAGCTGAAACCGAAGCTGTTTTCGGTAATGAAGAATTACTCGGGGAAACAGCTGACCAATGACATCATAGCGGGCGTGATAGTTGCGATAATCGCGCTCCCGCTTTCTATCGCTCTCGCGCTGGCATCGGGAGTAAACCCGGAACAGGGACTTTACACCGCGATAGTCGCGGGCTTTATCGTCGCACTTCTCGGCGGAAGCCGCGTGCAGATCGCGGGACCTACTGCCGCATTCGCTACCATAGTTGCCGGGATAGTCGCAAGGCAGGGCATGGACGGACTTATCATCGCAACGGTAATGGCCGGGATTATTATGGTGATAATGGGTCTGTGCAGGTTCGGCTCACTGATAAAATACATACCCGGTACGATAACCACCGGCTTCACCTTCGGTATCGCGGTGACCATTGTGATAGGTCAGATCAAGGATTTCCTCGGGCTTACATTTGAGGGCTCGCCGATAGAGACCGTTGAGAAGATAATGGAGATCGGAAAAAGCATCGGAACATTCAACTGGCAGGCACTCGCTGTCGGACTGCTTTCGCTCGCGATACTGATATTCTGGCCTAAAAAGCTCGAAAAGATACCCGCCTCGCTTATCGCGGTGATCGTATGCTCCGCGCTCGTTGCGCTCACGGATAACAATGTAAACACAATAGAAAACCTCTACACTGTATCCTCCGCACCGCCCACACTCACGATCCCCGAGGTCACATTCGAGAAGGTCAGGACGCTCGTTCCCGACGCGTTCACTATCGCGATTCTTGCGGCTGTCGAGTCGCTGCTGTCATGCGTTGTTTCCGACGGTATGATAGGCTCGAAGCACCGCCCGAACATGGAGCTTGTTGCGCAGGGTGCGGCCAACATAGGCTCGGCGCTGTTCGGCGGGATCCCCGCTACGGGTGCAATCGCGCGCACCGCTGCGAATGTCAAGAACGGCGGCAGAACACCTATTGCCGGCATGGTACATTCGGTAGTCGTGCTGATAATCCTTGTTGTGCTGATGCCCTTCGCATCGATGATACCCATGCCCACGATCGCGGCTATCCTCTTTATGGTGGCTTACAATATGTGCGGCTGGAAGAATATCCGCAACATATTCAAGACCGCACCGAAAAGCGATATTTTCGTGCTTGTCGTAACAACCGTATTCACGGTGATATTCGATCTTGTTGTTGCGATAGGCGTTGGTATGGTGCTTGCGGCGATACTCTTCATGAAGCGTATGGCGGACGTTACCGAGGCGCACGCGTGGACAGATGTTGACGACGAGGACACCGACGTGGACAATATCCTGCGCAAGAAGATACCAGCGCATACAAGGGTTTACGAGATCAACGGACCGATGTTCTTCGCGGCATCCGAGAGATACAAGTATATGCTCGACGACAACGACATAAATGTGCTCATCATAAGAATGAGGAATGTTCCGGCTATCGACTCGGCGGGCGTTGAGGCGCTCTCGCAGATAGTAAAGCGCTGCGAAAGGGAAGGTGTGACCACCGTGTTCTCGCACGTCAACGAGCAGCCGCTCCACGCTATGACAAAGGCGGGACTTTACGAAAAAGTCGGAAAAGAGAACTTCTGCTCGCATATTGACACTGCGCTTGCCCGTGCGGTTGAGATCGTCAAAGCAGGCAATTAATAATGACGGAAATATCCTGTTCGTGAAGCGGTAACGCATAATGAACAGGATTTTTTATTCGCTCGGAGCTGCATTCATTTCAGCCCGGAGAACGGGAGCCGTAAACTGCCGGACGGTATTGAAAATCCGGCAGTTTTGTGGTATAATAACACATATCACCCGATGAAGGAATGTAATGATATGAGACTTTTTATCGCGATAAAATTCAATTCCGCCATAAACTCCGCGCTCCTTTCGATACAGGAGCAGATGAAACGCGGGAACATCGGCGGGAAATATTCCAAGCCCGAAAATCTGCACCTCACTCTTGCGTTTGTCGGCGAGTACGGAACCCCCGACTATGTTCTCGAAACGCTTGAACAGGTTCGGTTCAGACCGTTTGAGCTGGCGCTCGGCGGTGTCGGCAGCTTCGGCAGCAGAACGTGGTGGGCGGGTATTACCGCACCCGATGAGCTTCACAGCACAGCCGCGCAGATACGCCATTATCTTGCCGAGGCGGATATCCCGTTTGACCGCAGGAAATTCTCGCCGCACATCACGCTGATACGCGAGCCGAGCAAGCCCGCAATGCCCGAAATAGTGATCCCCGACGCGCGGATGACCGTGGAGGAGTTCTCGCTGTTTCGCTCGGACAGAGGCAAGATCGGCATGAACTATACCGAGCTCGGCACGATAGGCTGCGAGCTGTGACCGTCCGCAATACGACAGAACGCAACACCCCGGCTGAAATAATCGGCCGGGGCTGTGTGTTTTAATATGATATGCTTTCATACATCTGTTGACTTTTACGGAAAATAATGTTAAAATATCAATCAGAAAACAAATTTTCCGGTACGGAGAAAGGCATATAATGAAGAATTATCGATCAGGAACGGCGGCAATGCTTGCTGCCATGATATACGCGATGTGCGTTGCGGCACCGTCGGCTTATGCGCACGGTCCTCTTCCCGAGGAGGACGATTATTACAGCGATGACTTTTATGCGGACTTTGGCTTTGACTTCGATAAAGAGTATGACAATGCGCTCGATCTTGCCATTGACCGCCTGTATTGGGGTGTTCGGGACGATCAGACGACAGCCCCGGCGGCAGACGAGGATACCGAAGAGCTGCCAAGAAAATTCGATCTCCGTGATGTTGACGGCGTGTGCTATGTCCCCGAGATAAGAAATCAGGATCCGTTCGGTACCTGCTGGAGCTTCGGCGCGATTGCCGCGTCGGAGATAAGTATAGCGCACGATATCGGGCTCGACTTCAACACCATGACCGAGGAAGAAAAGAAGCTGCTCGATCTTTCCGAAAAGCACCTCGCGTGGTTCTCGTATTCCGCGCTTGCCGGCGATCCGCTCGTTTACGGCTCGCAGATGGGCGAAGGATATCATTTCGTCAGCCTTGACGACGGCATAGATAATTATGAGGAAACATATATCCCGTATGACTGGGGTGGGTTCCCGCATTTCGCGTCGATGCTCTTTTCGGAGGGCATAGGTCCCGCGTATGAGATATATGTTCCGTATCTTAACAAGGACGGAAAGTGGACTGTCAATATGAACATACTTTCCGTTGACGAATACAATTGCACCGAATACGTCGATTTCGAGATCGGTGAGGTTGCTCCCGGCGAAGCGGCAATAAAGGAGTATATCGAGGGATTTCTGAAAGATCACCCGGGACTGAAGAACTACGACACCGAGTTTGACGGTCCCGGCGATTATTACAGCTATACTGTCTACCGCAGCAAGACGGGCGACTGGTCACTTGACGAGAGCGAACGTTTTCAGGGCTTCTTTCTGAAGGAGTCGAATATCCTGCCCTCCCCGGCGGAATTCGGAGATTACGGATATGCGTACAATGAGGCGGCTACCGAGGCGATAAAACGGGAGCTGCTTGCAGGCAGAGGAGTTGCGGTGAATTTCCATTCCGATCAGTCCCGTCCCGGCGATATCATAGACCCGGAATCGCATTTTCTGAACTTCCTTACAGAAGATGGCGAGCCTGCCGAATATATGACCGAAGCAGCGATATGGGCGCACTATACATACGATACATATTATGATCCGAACGATCCCGATTCGTGGAACGGCTGCATACCGACAAATCACTCTGTCTGCATCGTGGGTTACGACGACGATTTCCCGAAGGAATACTTCTATGATCCGAACGGAACTATCGGCGGAGACGGCGCGTGGATAGTGAGAAATTCATGGGGCTGCGAGAACAACAGCGACAGTACCGCGGTATATTCATGGGGCAACAACGGCGACGGCTATTTCTATATTTCCTACTATGACCAGAGCCTGACCGATCCGGAAAGCTATGAATTTTCGCTCTTTGACCCGGAGAATATGGGCAGGAGCCTTGATATATACGATCTTTTCCCTTCGTTCAGCTACACCGTCGCGACATTTGACACGCCGGTTTATATGGCGAATGTGTTCACTTCGGAATCCGAATCGGTGATACGTGATCTCGGAGTGATGACGGCGCTGCCGGAGCTTGATACAAAGCTGTCCGTTTATCTGCTGGAGGACGGTTTCAAGTCTCCGACGGACGGCAGAAAGGTCTCGGAGACCGAGGATCATTTTAAGCATAAGGGCTATCATACGGCAAAGCTCGAAGAAAAGGTGCTTATCGAGCCGGGACAGATGTACTCCGTGGTGCTTGAGATGAAAAATGCCGACGGCAGGTATATCGGCGAAATAAACTGCGCGTCAAACAAGACCGCCCACGACACATACGACGAGATGTGGCAGGAGAACTATATATACGAATACGGCACGCTCGAAGGGTATGTCGATGAGGATCCGATATACGCGAAGCTCATCGTCAACAAGGGCGAGAGCTGGTTCGGCGCGAAGGACGGAGATACCGAGGAATGGAAGGACCTTGTCGATGTCATAGACATATTCAACACGAAAAATATCGAAAACTATGACATGGCAAACCTCGACTATGACAACTTCCCGATAAGAAGCTACCCGTATTCGGATATGATACACGCCGAGCATAAAATAGAAAACGAAAAGGCTGTCTATGAAGCGGGAGATGTGATAAGCGGTACGATAACGTTAAAGAACGACACCGCGAGATATACATTCGACGATGTGGCTGTGTCCTGTACGCTGACCGATCTCGGCAAGGCCGGGAAGATCGGCGAGTTCGGACCGGGTGAGAGCAGAACAATAAATTACAGCTATACCGTGACCGAGGACGATCTTGAAAAGGGCAAGCTCACGAGCAGGATTACGCTGACCGACGAGGGCTATAATTACAGCTTCCTTGAGGAGTTCAGACCGGATGAGTACGTTCTTAAGCTCGCGGAGAAGCAGCCGGAAATAACGGAACCTGACAGCGCGGGAGAAACGGAACAGGCGGAGAGCTCCGGCAACAATACGATACCGCTGCCCGTAATAATTGCGGGTGCGGCTGCCGCAGCTGTCGTGCTGGTGATCGTGGTTGTAATCGTCGCCCGCAGAAAGAAATAAACCGATATAATACCTCACGCCTGCAATGCGGAATTTTTCCGCGCAGCAGGATATGATAAATTAAAGAAACGGGGCTGATATCCAATGAAAAAAGCACTTATTGTTTTTCTTACGGTGGTGACTGCTGCGGTGATGTGCGCTGTCACGGCTTACGCGGCGGGGAGTGCGAAACCGGCTGTTTCGTTTGACGCGGCGACGGGTACACTCACGCTCGGAGCCGGTGCCGTTAAAAAGGATGACGTGCAGGCTTACAGGAAAAATACCGGCGTAAAGCATATCACCGCGGAAAGCGGAGCGGAGCTGCCCGAGGATTCGGCGGGACTGTTCAAAGGTTTCAAATATGTTACCGATATAGACCTCAGCAAAGCCGATACCTCAAATGTGACGAGTATGCGGTGGATGTTTATGGACTGCGCAAAGCTGAAAACCGTGAATATGTCCGGCTGCAGCACCTCAAAAGTGACGAATATGAACGCGATGTTCATTCGCTGCTATGCGCTTGAAAAAGCCGATCTTACTGGTATAGATACGTCGTCGCTTATAGATGCCGAAAGTATGTTTGAGGACTGCAAAAAGCTGAAAACGCTCGATCTGTCATACTTTGACACTTCCGGAATCGAATACTGGAGCAGTATGTTCAAGGGCTGTTCTTCGCTTAAAACCATATATGCTTCCGACAGGTGGACGGGAGTAGGCGATACCTATGTCACAACATGGCTGCTCGAACCGCTGTTTGCCGGCTGCACCTCGCTCAAAGGCGGAAACGGAACGGCATATATCGCCGACGCAAAAGAGGATAAGATCTACGCGCGCGTTGACAGGAAAGGCGAGCCCGGATATCTTACATACAAAGCGGTGGAAGCGGACAGCAGTACCGGCTCCGTGACCTGTGAGATAATGAGCGCGGATACGGTAAGGCTGAAATGGGAAGCCGTCGCCGGAGCGGACAGATATTATATCGGCGAAGCAGATACCGACGGGAAGTGCAGCGTCACAAAGAACGAATGTGTTGTAAGCGGACTCAAAGCCGATACGGAATACTGCCTGTACATAAGCCCCGAAGCAAAGGACGGCAGCAAACAGTCCGGCGATCTTTCCGTGAAATTCGGAACACCGGCAAAGAGCGCTGCCACCGGCAGCGTAAAAGCGCCCGCGAGCGCTTCGTACAAGCTGATAAACCATGACAAGACCAATCTTAAATGGGGCGCGGTTTCGGGTGCGGACGGATATAAGCTGTACAGAATGTGCGGCTCCGACAGCAATTGCAGCCCGTCGTTCTGCGTTTTCGAGGAAGTAACCGCTCTTGCGGAGAAGACATATTCCCTTAAAAAACTTACACCCTATACGAATTACACCTACGCCGTTACCGCGTACAAAAAAACAGGTGACATGGTAACGGAAAGCGCCATGCGCAAGGTGACATTCACCACGCCGGAAAAGTGGTACTACACAAAGGGCAACGAGGATTTTGTGAGCAGGGACGATCCCGCTTATGATTATCAGAATGTGTACAGGTACCACTACGACGGAACGGGACTGAAAAAGTTCAGTTTCTGGAAGTATATCCCCGAGGAAGCCAAGTGGGGGGAAGTGACGGAAAAGACCTACGCGGTTGATGCTGTTCAGCAGTACGGCGGGTACGTTTATCTGTACCTTTCCAATCTCGACAATTTCATTGACGACGAGGGCTGCATGACCGAGACATACCGTTTCAGTAGCGACGGCACGGCTTTTGAGACCGTATATTTTGACAAGCCGGCCAGAAGGCTCGTTACGGACAAAGGCACAGTATATATCGGCTATGACACCGGTATAACCAACGGAATGTCGCGTAATCTTACGAACGCATACGTACAGAAAGGCGTGACCGATAAGGACGGCATTTTCAAGGGCGTGACGCTGTTCCGCGAAAAGGGCTCATATATCAGCGATCTTGCGAATGACGACGAGTATCTGTATTTCTTTACCACGCCGTACCGGGTTTCGGACAGGTACATCGACGATCGGGATTATGTTCCGAGCAAATACGCGAAGCTGTACCGCGTAAGGCTTTCCGAACCGGAGACCCTCACTTATAACGACTATGGCTATTTACAGGAGCCCAAGTGGGAGGAAATGACCGAATGTCTGTGCAGCTTCAAGTACCCCTACTCAACAGACGGTATAAGCAAAATAGATGTGACAGGCATAAAAGACGGGTATCTGTACTATACCGTGAACAAAATCACCGATCCGGAAAGCGATGACAACCTCGTGCTTTACAGAGTGTCCGTGACGACGGAAAAGCCGAAGCCCGAAATGCTGTTAAAGCTCGGTAAGATCGGCACTGTCAAGGATATGAGGATAAACGGCAGTTACATATACATATTTGCTGACCGCAGCGGATACCGCGTAAAGCTCGGCGGTAAGAAATACACGCTGACAAAGACGTTTACGGTAAGCGAGGGGTATTTTGTTTCGACGGATTATGCGCTGAGCGAAAATATGCAGCTGCCCGTTGTGATCGAAAACGGATATATCTATCTTACGAGCCTGACAAGCTCGAAATACTACCGCGTGAAGCTCAACGGAAAGAACCTTATCAGCAGCTCGAAGCCGTTCGTCTGGAGATAACGGCAGAATAAAAACGGTTATAACAATTCCTTTTCGGCATTCAAAGATCTTAAACTACAAGGTGTGTCATGAAATGAAAAACGATCCGAGAAAGCATTTTTCGGCACTTGAAATAATTCATAAAATACTGCGGGATCACATAAATCCCGGTGATATCTGCATTGATGCGACTGCCGGACGGGGCAGGGACACGCTGTTTCTTGCGGAGCTTGTCGGTGAGAGCGGACTGGTCACCGCGTTCGATATTCAGGAAGCTGCTGTGGAAAGCACACGGCAGCTGCTCGAAGAAAACGGTATGAGCGCCCGCACCCGTGTTGTTCTCGACAGTCACGCAAATATGGCGGACTACGCCGAGCCGGGGACGGTTTCGGCGATCACGTTCAATTTCGGCTGGCTTCCCGGCGGAGACCACAACGTCTTTACGCACTCCGAAAGCAGTATTGCCGCGATAAAAGCGGGACTGCCGCTTCTGCGGGACGAGGGGATAATGACGCTGATCATCTACTACGGGCGGGAGACGGGCTTTGCGGAGCGCGATGCTCTGCTCGAATTTCTGCCGACGATCGACAGCGATATCTATTCTGTTGTGGAAATGCCGTTTGTGAACCGCGCGAATTGCCCGCCGATCCCGATAATGATATTAAAGGGATGAGTGGATGATATGGCGATTCCGCCGTTGACTTATCACTGTAAATGTGATATAATTTATCGGGAAAATCACTTTGTGATTGAAACCCGAAGATATATGTAATACCCCATGGTTTGATAAATATATGAAGAATTTGTTTAAAAAAACAGCCGCTAAATCTGTCGAAACAACAGACAAGCGGCGCAGGATAACCTCCGCGCAGGTAATACCCGTCAGCTTCCTGATCGTGATACTTGCCGGAACTCTGCTCCTGCTGCTGCCGTTCTCGACAGCGGAGGGCGAACATACCGATTTCCTGACCGCATTGTTTACTTCGACAACATCGGTGTGTGTTACCGGTCTTGTCGTAGTCGATACATATCTGCACTGGACGTTGTTCGGCAAGATCGTAATACTTATTCTGATACAGCTCGGCGGTCTGGGAATGATCTCGGTCACCTCGATAATCATGCTTATCGCGCATAAAAAATTCAGTCTCGGTATGACCGTTATGCTTCACGATTCATTCAATCTGAACTCGCTGTCGGGACTTATGAGATTCCTCGTGCGCGTATTCAAGGGCACGCTTATAGTCGAGGGGCTCGGCGCACTGTTGTATATGCCCGTTTTTATTCCCGAATTCGGTATCGTGAAAGGAATATGGTATTCGATATTCACCTCGATATCGGCTTTCTGTAATGCGGGCATCGACATTATCGGACCGGACAGCCTTATCGGCTATAACAGCAATCCCGCTGTAATGTTCACAACAATTCTGATGATAGTTATGGGCGGTCTCGGATATATAGTCTGGTTCGATATTCTCAGCGGTTTCAGATACGGTATAAAGCAGAGATTTTCTTTGGTGCAGATCTATAAACGATTCAGCGAGCACACAAAGCTTGTTTTGACGCTCACTCTGATACTTATTTTCGGCGGAGCGGCAGTCATATTTTTGACAGAATACTCAAATCCGCTCACCATAGGCGAAATGCCGCTCGGTGACAAAATACTCAACAGCGTGTTCCAATCCGTGACATTCCGTACCGCGGGATTTGCGTCGGTGCCGCAGCAGTTCCTTCGCGAAGGGACCTGCGCGTTCGGTGATATTCTTATGTTCATAGGAGGCTCGCCGGTTGGCACCGCCGGCGGCATAAAGACTGTTACCTTTTTCGCGGTGATACTCAATGCCGTTTCGTACATCAGGAACAGGAATGAGGCCGTTGTTTACAACCGCCGCTTTTCTCCGGACACGATACGCAAGGCGGCAGCCGTTATGACAGTCAGCTTTTTCGTTTCGTTCGTAATGCTGTTCCTGCTGATGATTAGCAGCGATGTATCGCTTACGGACGGCTTGTTCGAGGTGCTGAGTGCTACCTGCACGGTGGGACTTACAAGGGGACTGACACCGACGCTCGGTATCGCGGGCAGGATAATAATTATAATTTCAATGTATCTCGGAAGAATAGGACCTATCTCAATGGCACTGTTCTTTACCAGCAAAAGGAACGATAAAAACAAAGTCAAGCATATCGCGGGCGGCTTTATCGTAGGATAAAATAATACAATATCAGGTGACAAAAATGGGAAAATCAGTAGTGGTATTCGGACTCGGACAGTTCGGAAAAAGCCTTGCGCTGAACCTCAGCAGCGCGGGTGCAGATGTAATGGCAGTGGACAGGGACGAAGAGCTTGTGGCTTCGGTTGCCGATGACGTAACGCAGGCGAAAGTCGCCGATCTTGAAAACGCCGACGCGATAAAGGAGCTCGGAATAGGGAACATGGATGTTGCCGTTGTTGCGATAACATCAAATCTTTCGGCGAGCATACTTTCCGTCGTAATATCCAAAGAGGAGGGTATCCCCTATGTCATCGCGAAATGCTCAAACGAGAGAATGGCAACTATCCTGCAAAAGACCGGCGCCGACAAGATAATTTATCCCGAGGCGGAAATGGGAGCAAGAGCTGCGAGAGTGCTTACATCGAACGATTTTCTCGATTTCTTCAATATTGACGACAATCTCTGTGCGGTGGAAATGAAGCCTCACGCCGACTGGATAGGCAAGAGCCTTAAACAGCTCAACCTCCGCGAAAAATACAACATAAACGTGGCTGCTGTAAAATACCGCAATGAGCTGCACGCGGCTTTTGATCCCAACAGACCACTCAAGGAAAATTCCGATCTCCTCATCATAGTCGAAAGGCAGAATCTGAACAAACTGAAAAACATAAACAGATAGCGCTGCCAAAAGGCATTGCCGAAAGCAAATCGGCAATGCCTTTCTTTTATAACACTATATTTGTATTATGCGCGCTTTTGCATAAAAAGCGTATCTTTTTTACAACTTTTGCTGCGCTGCCGACATAGCCTTCAAACTCGTCCGCGTCCTTCGGCTTGCCGACGATAGAACCGTAATGTGTGGGTATCGCGATTTGCGGCTTTATGGTATTGACAAGCTCCGCTGCGCTTTTCGAGTTCATCGTGTATGTACCGCCGATCGGAACGCATATAATATCGCACCTGACCGCCTGAGCCTCGGGGGTGTTGTCGGTGTCGCCGCAGACATATACCCTTGTTTCGCCTATCGTTACAACATAACCGAGCCAACCCTTGCTTTTCGGGTGGAACGGCTTCATTATGTTGTAGGCTGCCACCGCTTCAACTTTCGCCCCCTGCACCGTGGCGCTGCCGCCCGGAGTAAGAAATGTTACGCGGCTGCCGGAGATCCCTGCTTTAGCAAGTGACCTTTCCATTCCCGCAGGTGCGACGAAAACTGTGCCGTCGTTTGCGGTTTTTGCAATATCCTCGGGCGAGAAGTGGTCATAATGATCGTGTGTTATGAAAATGATATCCGCATCATGCGGGTTTCCGGGAATATGGAACGGGTCAAAGTAAATGGTTTTGTCGGCTTTGATACAAACGGAGCTTTGTTCGTTTACTGTGATATTGTCGATCATATATTTTCCTCTTTTCTCATTTCTTCTTTTTTCATATCCAATGGCTTTATGCGTATTTTTCCGGTGACTTCCGGCAGCTTTATCCTGTACTTTTCCGCGAGCTGCGGACCGCACGCCGCCGAGCCCACGCCCGCCATTGCGAAGTCGGCGCAGATCACGTTATATTCGCACTTTTCAAGTTCGAAATTGTGTTTTTTCGCAGCCAATTCTTCCTGCGTATATTCCGACGCGCCGAAAGAAAATCCGTCGGGGTTCGTGAATGTAAGCGCAACACCGGCGCCTATGACCGACATCTCCTCACAGCCGAAGTGCGAGCCGTTCTCCTGCGGGCGTATATAGTCCTCGTGCATATCCGGGATTTTGGCGGAGAAGCTGCCGATATATGAGGCTTGGTGCTTGTCGATGTAGCTTTCATACGGCCCGTATCCCCAATATCCGACGCTGTCAAATTTCTTCGGCATAAACAGCCGCAGTCCGAACCGCGGGAGAAATTCAACCTTGTTTGAAAACGCCGCAGAGCAGGAAACGTCGAGCGCGCCGTTACCGTCAATGCGGTATTCGGCGGTCATTTTAGCGAACGGCTGATGTATGCTCCAGCCAAACGACTGCTTCACGCGTATCACTGCGCAGTTGTTTTCCTTGCTTATTGCGGTCTCGTAAACCTTGACGATATAGTCGTTCAGGTGCGCCTGATACCAGTCGCCTTTCATCGTGTCGTTGTCAACGGGCGCGCGGAAGAAGTTGTACTCCATTGGCTTTGCAAGAATATTTTCGCCATTTACGGAAATGCCGGTGAAACGCGCTGTGCGGCGGTCAAATACATACTCGGTATTGCCCGCTGTTACGCGGAATTCAAGCGGAGTTTCGCTGAAAGCAGGGGCTGTTTCCGGAATGGGAGCGGCTTCTCTTTTCGCAGTAAATATTTTCAGCTGATCGAAGCAAACTTCCTCGCCGTTTTCAAATGCGCCGTAGCTGTTTTTCGCGATGAAAATGAAGCGGATATACGCGTCATTCTCAAACTCTCCCTCGGCTTCGGGAATCTCGATTTCTGCCGAGCCCATAGGCGGCACGGAGAACGTGAGACTGCCGTTTATGCTGTGACCCTTATCCTTTTCGGTTATCTTCCATTTGCATTCAAGATACCTGCCCGCGTCGATAAAGCGCAGCAGGCTGTTTATCACGAACTTACCAGGCTCGTCGCATTTTGTCACGCGCACGGGACGGTACACCTGCTTCACTTCGAGCAGTCCCGTGTGCGGGGTTCTGTCGGGATAGCAGAGAGCGTCCATGCAGAAATTGCCGTCGTTGTGGCGTTCGCCGCTGTCGCCGCCGTAGCCGTATTCCGGCTTGCCGTCTGTGGTCTCGCCGAGTATCACGGCGTGGTCTGCCCATTCCCACACAAGCCCGCCGATAAGCCGGTCACTCTCCATGAACAGGTTGTGGTAATCCTCAAAATCGCCGGGTCCGTTGCCCATTGCGTGGCAGTATTCGCACAGCACGAACGGGCGTTTTTCATCTTCCTTTTCAAGGAATTTGTGTATATCATCTATCGCGGTGTACATCTCGGAGACCATGTCGAGCACGTCGTCCGAGGTATCGTCGAGCTTGTGCGTGCTCTCGTAATGTACCGGGCGGGTGCTGTCGAGCGACTTTATCAGCTTCGCGCCCTCGCGGAGATTTTCACCGTAGCCGCTCTCGTTTCCGAGTGACCAGAATATGACACACGGACGGTTGATGTCGCGTGTCACAAGCAGCCGCTCGCGGTCAAGTATTGCTTCGCGGAACATCGGGTCTTTCGCTATCAGCGCGATGCCGTTGTAGCCGTTCTCCCATGACCATTTAAGATCGTTGTACACGTTCACGCAGCCGTGGCTTTCGAGGTCAGCCTCGTCGATAACATAAAGTCCCAGCTCGTCACACATGGCATAGAACTCCGGCGCATTCGGGTAGTGCGAGGTTCGCACGGCGTTGATGTTGTGCCGCTTCATCAGAGTAAGGTCTTTTCTCATTCGCGCCTTGTCTGCGTAATATCCGGTGTCCGGATAGCTGTCATGACGGTTCACGCCAAACAGCTTGATATGCTGCCCGTTGAGCTTCAGA
>JAFPUE010000062.1 GCA_017395555.1 Ruminiclostridium sp.
GGTCCCTTTTTCGGGATGAGCGTCCCGGAACTTCAAAAAGTGACAGTGGAGGATGCTCTTAAAAATCCGAACTCTGCGTTGAAGTAATGCGCGAGATGCACATTAACGTAAGCAACATGATGGCTTGCGGCGGCGGCGGTACATCCCCGCTCTGGAGACAGATGCTTGCCGATCTGTACGACTGCCCCGTAAAGACCACACAAAACAAGGAAGGTCCCGCTCTCGGAGTTGCACTCCTTGCTGCTGTCGGCACCGGCATCTATTCATCCGTTCCCGAAGCGTGCAAGGCTGTCATAAAGGAGGACAAAGTCCAGCCGCCTATCGCGGAGAACAGCGAGAAATACGAAAAGGTCTATGAGCTTTACCGCAAGCTCTATCCGCGTATGAAGCAGACATTTGCGGAACTTTCGGAGCTCTGACAACTATCGTGCCGCAAGGTATCATAAATAAGTATAAAATCAAACCCCCGTATCTGTACGATACGGGGGTAATTTTCATATTGTCAGCCGGTAAAGCTGCCGACTACTATTCCGATTATCATAACAACGGCAACGACTGCCGCTATCACTCTGTAAATGACTTTGAGTCCTTCCCTGTCCTTGTTTCTCATAGCTTACCTGTCAGTTTGTCGGCATAAAGTAATATATCTTCTCATCGGAATACGAGTAATCAAGCTCCTCACGGGCTATCTCCTCAACGTATCCCATTTTGTACTCATCACTTGTATAGCGTTCAAGGAGCTCATTCTCGGTGCGAAGCTCATAGAGCTTCTCGGAAAGAGCCTCATATTCTGCGGATTTCTGAGCGATCTCAACCTGCATGGTAACAAGGTTTACAACAGCGTATGCGAGTGCCACAAAAGCTGCAAATGCGAATATAAACGGCAGTTTATAAGATTTTCCTGACTTTTGCTTTGACCGCATTTCTGTTTTCACCGCCTTCCGGATATACTTTCCCTATCTTATGATCGCTACTATTATACACTATTTTGTTATTATTTTTCAAGTATTTTTTCAGCTTTTCTGCATTATTCGATAACATTTTAGCGATTTCAACAAACATTTTTGTTGATTTTTGGCGAATGTAACAAATCGGTATCATCAGCTTTGCCGAAATATATCTGCACGCCCTGCCGAAAAGCCGTGACAGCGGCGGTACCGCAAGCCCGATCGTGATCATATTTACAGCAAATCCAAGCGCTGCGGCAGCAACATAGTAAAATCGGAAAAAACCGCTGCCGTAAGCCGCCGAGAACACAAAAAGCACAAACCCGGCAATGACGGCGAACAGAAAATCAAGCACCGCAGCGAGCTTTTTCATCTTCGGGAAAGCAAGTCTCGGAAATCGGAAAAGGTTGTAAAGCACGGCGAGAAAAAAGCCGACTGCGGCATATATCCATATCATCGAAAGAACGGTACCGGTGTCCTCAAACATGCCCTCACCGCCTTATCTGAACAGCTTCGCTATAATATTGTCCGGAAGATGCCGCTTCTCGGTCTTATAGCAAAATGAGTCGATATGTCCGTTGACACGCAGGATACCGCTCGAAGGGTCAAATTTCTCCGCTTCGAGCCGGCTCCCCTTTATAACAAGATCGCCTTTTTCCGTAAAAACGCAGACTTCTCCGTCTGTTATCATATCTACCGAGTTTACCCCGGTTACGGTAAGACTTTCACGGTCATTCAAGGTTATACTGCTGTTCATACAATCTCCTTTTAATGTACAAGCTCTTGTATAACTATACTATGACCGTCCCCGCTGTTTTAGAACCGTTTTGTCATACTACCTCGTAAAGATCGGACGCGCCCTCTTTTCCAACGACTTCCGCCACACGCAGCACCTTTACTTTGAGCGGAGTTTTTCCGATGTTTATCTCGATTATATCACCTGTTTTGACATCGTACGACGCACGCGCAGGCTTTCCGTTCACGCTGACCTTTTCCGCGTCGCAGGCTTCGTTCGCGATCGTTCTGCGCTTTATCAGACGCGATACCTTCAGGTATTTGTCAAGTCTCATATTTTCTCCTTTGTACACACGCCAAGCCGTCAGGAACAGCCCGCCGTTTCGTTATAAAAACAAAAGCGGACTCAGCGGCGAGCCGAATCCACCTTGTTATCAATAAACCGCCGTTTACTTGGCAACAGCATCTTTTAAAGCTCTGCCGGCCTTGAATGCGGGAACTTTCGTTGCCTTGATCTTTATCTTTTTCTTTGTCTGAGGATTGATACCCTCACGAGCCTTACGATCACGAGACTCGAATGTGCCGAAGCCAACGAGCTGGATCTTTTCACCCTTTGCGAGTGTGTCGGTAATAACAGCAGTCAGAGCGTTAAGAGCCTTCTCGGAATCCTTCTTGCTGAGCTCGGTCTTCTCCGCTATTGCCGAAATTAATTCTGCCTTAGTCATTTTAAACCTCCATAAAAAATGATTTGATTGATAGTTTTCCCCGACAGTATGTGCCGTACTTTCAGGGTTCCTGCGTTTCGTTCTTGGCCTTCTCCCAGAGCTCATCAAGCTCATCGGGTGTCGCCTCGGTAAAGGTTCTGCCCTCTTTCTCGAGAAGCGCCTCGACTCCACTAAAACGTATTATAAACTTATTTATCGCAAATGTCAAGGCTTTTTCGCTATCTTTTTTCAAAAATCTCGATAAATTGGTACATGAAAACAGGATATCACCGAGTTCTTCCTCGATCCGAGCGTCCTGTCCTTCCTTCATCGCTCTTTCAAGCTCGTCGATCTCGCTGCGCAGACGCTCTATCACTTCTTCCGTCGATCTGAAATCCATTCCGGCGTTAGCGGCGCGCTTCCCTACCTTTTCACCGCGCATCAGCGCAGGAAGCAGCTTCGGAACGCTTTTCAGCCTGTCGGAAGCCTTTTCTTCGTTCTTTGACTTTGATTTGAGCACGTCCCAGTTTTTGAGCACTTCCTCCGGTGTGTTCACCTTTATATCACTGAAAACATGAGGGTGACGGTAAACGAGCTTCTTGCATATCCCGTCGCACACATCATCGAAATTAAAGCTTTTCTGTTCATCTTCCAGCTCACTATGAAACGCAACCTGTAACAGCAGATCACCGAGCTCTTCTTTGAGCAGTGCCGGATCGTCCGCATCTATCGCCTCCGCGACTTCGTAAGCCTCTTCAAGCACGTCCATACGGATCGTCTTGTGCGTCTGAACCTTGTCCCACGGGCAGCCGTGTTCACTGCGCAACTCCTTCATTATTTCGCGAAGATCGTTGATATCATACCTATCCTTTATCTCAAACATTGCAATACCTCCGTTTTTTGTTTTTCTCTATATTACCACAAAATCCGGGGAAAAGCAATATGAACAGATCTATGTCCGTTTGCGTTTCAGAAGGCGAATCACTTCCGTGCAGTCACCGCTGTCAGATATGAACAGTATCAGCGCATATATCAGACCGCCTATGACTGCCGAAACTGCCAAAGCGGTTATTGTTCCCGCGGCAGTCTCCACCGCGCGGAAGAACAGGTATGCTCCCGTGCCACAGCCCGCAGCGGCAAGCAGTGACGGGCGCGAATATCGGACTATACCCGCTCTTATGCCGAATCTACCGCGTATCTCCCGTGCGGAGAGTATAAGGCAGATCACGTTCGACAGTATTCCCGATACAGCCGCTCCGGTTATGTTCATAAACGGCAATATCACGAATACGATGTTGAAAAGCAGCTTCAAAGCTCCGCCTATAAGTGTCATTTTTATTGGATATCCGAAGTCGCCGTAAGCGTGGAATATGACGAATACCGCACCGAGAAGCCCCGACGTTATACCGCCCGCGCTCAGAACGGCAAGCGGCAGCGCACTGACAGCTACCTCGATCTCACGCACCGGATAAAGAATACGAAGTATCGGCTCGGACAGCACCGCCATAAGCACCGTAACCGGGAGCGTTACCACGCTCGTTCCTTTTATCAGGAGCTTGATCTCTCTTGAAAATGCACTGCTGTCACCGGTTCCGGCTGCAAATGACAGCCTCGGTAACGAACATCTTCCCACCACTGCCGGAACAGCCGCGGCAAGCATATACACGGACATTATCATTCCCGCGTAACAGCCGTACATAAAATTTCCCGTCCCTGTACAGCTTTCTGTGACAGCAGACAGCTCCGCATTGTTTTCCCAATACCCGGCAAAAATGATAGTTGAGAGGTCTATGCAGTTCGATATGGTCAGCATATCAGCAAGTGACAGCAGATTTGAAGCCGCGGCACCGAGCGATATCGGCAGTGCTTTCATGAATATTTCCCTACACATACGGAAAATATCTTTCCGGGACGGCTTCTCCGCAACAGGAATGTACCTGTCTCTTTTGAAGCGTGAACGAAGCAGCATAAA
>JAFPUE010000063.1 GCA_017395555.1 Ruminiclostridium sp.
ACAGTTGACAACGACGCTCTTTACCACGAATGGGTAATGCTCAAAATTGACGGCGAATGGTATCATGCCGATATAATGTGGGATGACCCGTACTACGATGACGGATACACATATATGTATGACTCGAATGAAGATCACTGGGACCTCGGCTGCGTCATGCATGAATGTTTTCTTAAAAGCGACGATGAAATGACCGAGCTCGGACACCCGGACTGGGAACTTTCATATAATGTAAATCCTGATATGCTCACCGAGGTACCGAAATCCGGACCGTCGGGCAAATTCGACAATATGTTCTTCTCCGACAAGAACGATGAATATCAATGCTGCTCGAAAATGAATTACATCAACGGGAACTGGTATTTCATCGATCTCAACTCGCACTCGATAATAAGAGCGAATATTGACGGTACATCGGAGAAGCTCCCCCTCCCCGAATCGGTATACCCGAAATATTCCTTCGGCTACGGCAACGATCTTTATGTGCTGTCAAACAGAAGGCTGTACAGGTACGATGTTGTTTCGGATAAATACGCGAAGATACTTCAGATACCGGAGGACAAACCAAATTCCGTATTCAGCGAAATGCGCATACTTGATGACGAAATGACAATAATCGAATTGGATTATGAGTTAGATGACGTAAACAGCAATATTCTCAGCTTTGAATCCATGGAAAACGTATATCAGATGTCCGAGCTTATGTACAAAGATCCGATACCGGACGGCGATGAGGAATCCACAGCGGAAAAACTGGACGAACCGACTGCCGAAGTGACCAAGACAAGACCGAAAGAACCATCGGTTGTATCGGAGTCCTCAGAGCGCGAACAGGAGCTGAGAGATTATATCGAAGTCACCGGAAAGCGAATCACAGCGTTCATTTACCTCGGCGCAGCAGCTGTATTCATCGTTTTTGCGGCTATCGCGATAATCCTCGCGATAAAGTATTCCAAAAAGAAGTAACAGGAGCTACACCATGAACGAACAAAAAAACATATCTGTAATTATAGAGGAATCCGAACAGGAAACTAAAGTGCCGCTTATATTTCAGGTAGTGATCGAGATAGTTCTCGGAATTTTCCTGATAATATACCGTGACACCACGACAAACATACTGTTCATCGTTATAGGCTCTCTTATGGCAGCATACGGCGCTTTTGACCTTATCGCCTTCGTTACGAACAATCGCAATTACAGCTTCCGGCGCGGTCTGACCACGGGTGTGCTGATAACGATAATCGGTGTTGCATTCATTGTACAGGCTGAACAGCTCAAAAACCTGCTCGCTATAATCATCGGCGCTCTGATATTGATAGAAAGCATTGTGAACTGCCGTCGTTCCCTGATAATCAAAAACCTCGGTGCGCAGCGCTGGTATATTCTGTTCATAATATCACTCGCTTCTGTCGGTTTCGGAATACTTATCTGCGTCTATCCGCACCTTTTCGGTGAGGTGATCTCGCTTATAATGGGAATTGCCGCTTTGTTTGTCGCAGCACTCGATATTGTCGCAATAGTCGGTCTTATGAGACTACGCGGTATCAGAAAGAATGACATTCCCAAAGATACCTCAATCGTAGAGATAAAGGACAGATAAGCGTTATTTCAGAATAACATTTGCGTTCTTTCATAAAACTGTCACATAAGTGTGGTATTATTACTTATGAAAGGTAAGGTGGTCTTTAATGAACTCGATCAAACGCTTCAAGAATGTTATGTCTATACTTATGCTTTATGCCGCTAATATCATTGTTCATGATAAGATCGTAATGCCTGAAGTCGATCCCATAAAAGATACCGTAAAACGTATCACCGGTACTCAGCTTCTTAAACTGACTACCACCGAAAGAGTATAAAATCAAGCCTTCTTCCCCGTTTAACGGGAAGAAGGCTTTTTTTGTTTTCACAATATTATACAGATCAGTCCGCCGCAGCCCTCGTTTATTATCCGCTCTATCGTCTCACGCAGTTTTGAACGCGCGTCCTCCGGCATACGAAACAGCTTGTTCCGCAGCCCCTCATTAACGAGCTCATGAAGAGATTTTCCGAAAATGTTGCTTTCCCAGAGCTTTATCGGGTCTTCCTCAAACTCGTTGAGCAGATAGCGGATAAGCTCCTCACTCTGACGCTCGGAACCCACTATCGGAGAAACCTCGGTCTCGATATCCGCGGACATCATGTGTATTGACGGTGCGTGCGCACGAAGGCGTACACCGTACTTGCCGCCCTGCTTTACTATCTCCGGTTCTTCGAGACTCAGCTCCTCTATATCCGGCATTACTATACCGTAGCCGGTAGCCTGTACCTCGTCGAGCGCATTCTTGACCTTCTCATATCTTCGTTTCACTGCGGCAAGTTCTATCATACACGGCATAAGGTCACCCTCATCGTGAAGCTCAAGTCCCGTTGTCTCGCCGAGTATCCTGTAAAACATCTCGCTTTTGAGCGTTATGTTCACATATCCGGCTCCCTTTCCCAGATCTATTTCCTCAACCGTGCAGCTGTCAATATAATCCGAACCGGATATTCCGTCAACGATATTCTTTATCTCACCGACAGACGCAATATCCGCGGCAGATGCCTTTATCGCCGAGAAAATGTCGCGTTTCAGCCAGTGATCCTTGTCGAGCGCATTGAGCCATTTCGGTATCTTTATGCAGATCTCTTTTACCGGGAACTGGAGCAGCACCTCGGTCAGAAGTTCCTTTATCTCGTTCTCGCCTATCTCGGTGCAGTTGAGCGGTATCACCGGCTTTCCGTATTCCTCGGAGAGTCTTGCGGCAAGCTCGCGGCTCGCGTCGCTCTGCGGTTCACGGCAGTTGAGAACAACGGCGAACGGCTTGTGGATATTGTTAAGCTCGTCGATAACTCTCCGCTCGGCTTCTTCGTATTCCTCGCGCGGGATATCTGTTATGCTGCCGTCCGTGGTTATAACAAGCCCTATTGTACTGTGCTCGTTTATTACCTTCTGCGTACCTACCTCTGCCGCCATATTGAACGGTATCTCGGTATCAAACCACGGCGTCATTACCATTCTCGGCTGTTCGTTCTCGATATATCCTATCGCGCTCGGAACGATATAACCGACGCAGTCGATAAGGCGGACGTTCATATATGTGCTGTCGTCAAGACGTACCGCTACCGACTCCTCCGGGACGAATTTGGGCTCCGTGGTCATTATCGTCCTGCCGGCAGCCGACTGCGGCAGCTCATCAACCGCACGTTCACGTCTGAACGAGCTTTCTATATTCGGGATAACAATTGTCTGCATAAACTTGCTGATAAACGTTGATTTTCCCGAACGGACGGGACCTACTATCCCGATGTAGATATTTCCGTCCGTTCTCTCGGAAATATCGTGGTATATTGATCTGTTCATTGTATCTTCCTTTCAAACCGGTTTCATATCAAATTCAAATCAGTCCGCAGCTCGGACACCTCAATTGTCAGTAATCCATTGTCAATTATCAAATATTACACTATCGGGATAAGTATCATTCCCGTTATCTCCTGCGATTCGCTGTCGAGATCGTTTTCCGCAATAATAGCCGCAGCAGACGTATTGTATCGCTTGGATATCTCCCATACGCTTTCGCCGGGGTCTGCGAAATACAGCCTCAGCGCGTATTCCGTGTCTCTGCGTTTCGGTTTATCCTCGCTAACGGTTATCTCGTCAACGGCATTTATCGTGCTTATACGGCATACCGTACCGTTGATATTGAGTTGGGCGCGTACCTCCGCTGTATTTTCGCCGGAGATGCTGAAGCTTACACCGGAAGCGAATGTGCAGGTGGACATTGAGAATACCTCGTCTGACGAAATATCCGTTTCGATATCGGTGCTCTCGTTCTTGTCTATTATTATCGGCATACCGTCCTCCGAGCGTCCGAACACGCGGAAGAGAGTGCGTACATTCAGCTTTTGTCTGCCGTTGTCGGAGCTTACCGGATTTACGCCGATTATTTCACAGGACGCGTCGTAGATCTCCGCTATATTGCCGTCGGAGTATTCGGCATCGGTCTTTATGCTGCACTGGAAATTTGCGGGTCTCGGCTTACCCTCGGCTCTTATCGGTGCGACAGTGAAGGATGTTTCGTATTCCGTTGAATACAAGTCATTCACGAGACTTATCTGCGTTTCTTTATACGAGCTTACACGGCAGTCAACCGTAATGTCGCAGCCGAGAGTGCGGTTCTCGCCGCCCTCGCTCTGCTTAATTTCAAGCGAAAAGTCCATGATATCGAGTTCGGCAAAGGTGCTGTGCTCGTCGGTAACGCCTTCAAGATCAATGATCCTGCTCAACGGGACCGATGCTTCCATTGCCTCTGCGGACGAATCACCGGAGCTGTTCTTTATAAGATATAGCGCCTTAACCTTCGCTTCGCCCTTTACCACAACTTTATCGGTGATAACCTTCACATCGGTCACGCAGGCGGTACATTCCGAAGACATCACAGCCAAGATACCGCCGCCGGCTCCCGTTTCGATATCCTCACGGACGATATACTGCGAACCTGCACAAAGACGGTCTTCACATACCGTTATATTCTCCGTGCGGACCTGAACACCCATACCTTCGACACCGCAGAGAAGCTGAGTCTCATATACTCCGCTCACCTTGATCTTCAGGCTCACTGCGCCCCTTATATCTATCTTTCTTCCGCTGACCGCTCTTGCAGTGCAGAATTCCACCGTCGGCAATATCTTCACGCATGGGCTTCTTACCGCACGGGAAAGATCTGCAGTCTTTGAATAGGTGTATCTCTGATCCACAACGTTGATCTCGCCGCTGCCCTCCGACAGATACAGTACCTTTACATAGACAACGCCGTCTATGTACAGCTTGTTGTCGGAAACGCTGTAAGATACCGTTCTCGGTGTGAGCGTGCATTTGAGCAGCTTGAACACATCCGGACAATAATCGGGAAGGATATGCTCGATCTCTATCCCCTGTTCTGTCTGACCGTCAAACACGGTCTCGGTCAGCAATACCGGTTCTTTATCAAGTTTAAGTTCCATAGTGTACCTCCGTTTTTCTTGGACGTGTACGGATAAGCCGAACATGCCCCTGTCACAAAAAATATATTCGTGATATGAGGAAGTTATGACAAGTATATTTCGCATCTTTGTATCGGTAATAAAATATCCTGCTTTCGCGCGTTTTTTTATGCAAAGCACTTGAAATTTGTCGCGTTTTGTTATATAATAAATATGTTATTGCAAAAACGAAAGGACTTGTAAAACAATGGATATTACGAGAAAGATCGGCTTCGACAACGATCTTTACCTGAAAACACAATCCGAGCATATCAGAGAACGTATCGCGAGCTTCGGCGATAAGCTGTACCTCGAATTTGGCGGAAAGCTGTTCGACGATTTTCACGCGTCACGAGTTTTGCCGGGATTTATGCCCGACAGTAAGCTGCGTATGCTGCTTCAGCTGAAAGATGACGCAGAGATCGTTATTGTAATCAATTCCTCCGATATAGAAAAGAACAAGGTCCGCAGCGATCTCGGAATAACCTACGATGTCGATGTTATAAGGCTTATCGGCGTATTCAGGAAGTTCGGGCTGTATGTCAGCAGCGTTGTACTTACACAGTACGAAAATCAGGTATCTGCCGACGCGTTCGCCGCGCGTCTCACCTCACTCGGTGTAAATGTATATCATCACTACCGCATAAGCGGATATCCCTCAAATATACAGCTCATCATGAGCGACGAAGGCTACGGAAAGAACGATTATATCGAGACGAGCCGCCACCTTGTTGTAGTGACCGCACCCGGTCCCGGAAGCGGAAAAATGGCTACCTGTCTGTCGCAGCTATATCACGAGCACAAGCGCGGAAGAAACGCGGGCTACGCGAAATTCGAGACATTCCCGATATGGAACCTCCCGCTCAAGCACCCTGTTAATATCGCGTATGAGGCGGCGACCTCCGATCTCAACGACGTTAATATGATCGATCCGTTCCATCTCGAAGCATACGGTAAGACCACCGTGAACTACAACCGCGATGTTGAGATATTCCCGGTACTCAATACAATGTTCGAGAGCATTTTCGGACAGTCACCGTACAAATCCCCGACTGATATGGGCGTAAATATGGCGGGCAACTGCATAGTTGACGACGATATCGTCCGCGAGGCAGCAAAGGAAGAGATAATCAGACGCTATTACATAGGGCTTTGCGGAAAGCGCAAGGGACAAGTATCCGACGATGAGGTATATAAGCTCGAACTGCTTATGAAGCAGGCGGGAGTTACCACCGAGGACAGGCGCGTTGTTGCACCGGCGCTCGCAAAGGAGCAGGCTACCGGAAATCCCGCAGCGGCTATGGAGCTCCCGGACGGAACCATTCTTACCGGAAAAACGTCAAATCTTCTCGGCGCATCCTCTGCCCTGCTGCTCAACGCGCTCAAATACTTCGGCGGCATAGACGACGAAAAGCTGCTTATGTCTCCGCACGTTATCGAGCCTATACAGGATCTAAAAGTAAACCACCTCGGAAACGCGAACCCGAGACTGCATACCGACGAAACGCTGCTCGCACTTTCTATCTGCGCAAACACAAGCGAGGACGCAAAGAAGGCAATGGATCAGATATCTAAGCTGCGCGGCTGCGAAGTACATTCCACCGTTATTCTCTCCGCCGTTGACGAACGCATATTCAAGCGTCTCGGCGTGAACCTCACCTGCGAGCCGAAGTACGGCACTCCGGAAAGCTGAAACGGGTATGAGAATAGTATCTGTTTGCAGCTCCAGCAAGGCTAACTGCACATATATTGAAAGCGGCGGCAAGGGTATGCTCGTGGATATCGGGTGCAGCTTCAAAATGCTCTGCGACGGGCTTCGTCTTGCCGGACGCGATATATCGGACATTAACGCTGTGTTCATCACCCATGAGCACAGCGATCATATTAAGGGGCTCCCGATGCTGACAAAGCGGCTGAATGTGCCGGTTTACGCGTCGGAGGGAACAATGCGCATGATACTCGAAAAGGATGCGGTAACCGCAGGGGCAAGACTGCTTACAACAGATGAGCTCGGCAGCGCACCGGTAAATGTCGGCGTTCATGCTTTCCACACGCCGCATGACAGCGCGGAAAGCGTATGCTACACGTTTTCCGACAGCGAGAACAAGATCGCGGTATGCACCGATCTCGGGCATGTTACTCCGGAAGTTCGCGAAAACCTTATCGGAGCGCGGTTTGTGCTGCTCGAATCGAATTACGATCCAGAGATGATGACGCGAAATCTGCAATACCCGGCGGAGCTGAAACGGCGCATACGCTCGGACAGAGGACATCTCTCAAACGGTGACTGTGCTGCTTTCGCAAGAGAGCTGGTAAGCAGCGGAACGGTATCGCTGCTGCTAGGGCATTTAAGTCAGAACAACAACACTCCGGAGCTCGCGGTAAGCACAGTCGAAAAAGCACTTCTCGCTGCGGGTGCCGTAAGGGGCAGAGACTACGTTCTCGACGCGGCTGCAGTAGTCGGCAGCGGAAAGGCTATAGCGGTATAATGGGATTTGCTTTTTCCGACGACAACAAGCGATAT
>JAFPUE010000064.1 GCA_017395555.1 Ruminiclostridium sp.
CGGCTCAGCCACGGAAGCGGCGGAATCTGCGGCAGCAGCCTCTGTGCTCACAGCCACGGAATTTGTAGGCTCGGAAGGCGCTTCTGCCGAGGGAGCACCTTCTGCCGTGCTGCCGCTTTCCGCCGCGCCGCCGCTCTTTGCCTCTGTGGCAGAGGGAGCGGGCGCTGCCGCCGTCGTGCCTCCGTCCTTTTTCTCACCGGTGCTTGCCGCACCGGTGCCGGACGGCTCGCCGCCTGTCGCTGCTGTCGCGGCAGGAACCATTTCCGAGGGAGCCGCTGTTGACGGAGCCGATGTTCCTGCACCGCCACAGGAGGATGCCGACAAAATGAGGGCTGCTGTAAGTATAGCCGAAATTATCTTCTTATTCATAATGTACCTCCGTTCTTACCTAAAGAGAGCATTGACCTCTTCGGGCGTGTCATATATTCCTATTTGCTTTTTATCTTCATGATCGTCAAGATAGACCCGATATTTGCCGTCGATATAGAATATCAGCCATGTGCCGCTGACATCTCTGTCGAACATCGCGTTGCAGGTATCCGAGAACTCCGCGCGGTCCTTGCTGTTTCCGTCTGTGTCCTCGTACTTCCCGCTGCGGAACACTCCCCAATACGGGGGCATACGATCGGAAATGATATCGTAACCTACTATTTCATAATCCTCGTCATTCATCACCATGGGGACATTCACATATCCCGCATTCCCGCCGTTGAGCTTAATTATCTCCGCGCTGTGTATGTATGCGCTCTCGCCGTCTTCAAGGGTGAACGCCTCCGGCTCATTGCCGAACCGTGAATTTATGTAGGGTGTCCAGCAGCTGTTCATACCAATGTGAGGGCAGTACGAGAGGTACTGATCGCCGCAGCGGAACACATACAGGTAATATTTACCAAGCCGCTCCATTTCCACGCTGCTGTCCGGGATAACGCGAAGCCCCATTGCCGCTTCGGCTTCGGGCTGTGTGGAGTACTCTCCGACAAGCGTACCCCCGTGATACACCCGGTTGGCACAGAACAGGTATTCTCCGTAGACAAACGGCTCACCGCTCCGTGCAAGCTCCGGGTCATAATCCTTAAGACCGCAGAGCGTAACAGCCTGTTCAGTGGTCATCGGTTCGTAAGCGTTCAGTCTCACTATTTCGGGATTTCCCATATATCCCGCTATTCCGCCGGAGTATCTTTTTATGTCTGCCGATATCAGCTCAAATCTTCCGTCACCGAGCATCATTCTGTCCGGAACATCTCCGACAAGCCTTATCCAATAGTCTTTATCACGGCTGTATGTAAGGTACACGCCGCCCGCCCGGAATATCACAAGCTCGGCGTTATTCTCGGCATACGAATACATTTTGTCGGGATAGTCCCCGTCATCGATCAGCGGAGAAAGGTCGATCGGCGGAGAAAGTTCGATCGGCGGACTGTCACAGCCCGAAAATGACAGAAGCGAGAGCACAGCAAGCAGAAACGAGATCGTTTTTTTCATTTCATTTCCTCCCTTTCCGGCTTTCTGTAAATAACACCGCACGGAAGAACAAAAGGTTGCAAATTTTTACAAAAATTTATTCTGTTATCATTATATCGCATTACAACGGCATTTTCAAGCACTTTAAGTTTACAGTTCTGTTACAATTTCCCGGGAAAAGTTACGAAATGTAACAAAGGCTGCACCCGTTAAGGTACAGCCTTTAAATATATTGTGGTATTATTGCCGTTACTCTGCGTTTCTCACAGCACCCGAAATAATGCGGCGCTCCGAAATACAGCAGTCGTCAGCGGCGACCCGCCGCTCACTTAGCCTTGCCCTGATTTGCAACGCCGGCCATTTTAGCCTTGAGCTCCTCGGGATCGCAGAGGTAGGACTTGCTGAGCACCTTGAAATCATCGTCGAACTCGTAAACCAGCGGGATAGCTGTGGGGATATTCTCGTTGATGATATCCTCGTCGCTCATGTTGTCGAAGTACTTAACGAGAGCGCGGAGGGAGTTGCCGTGAGCAGCGATAAGGATACGCTTGCCCGCCTTCATCTTCGGCTTGATCTCTTCCTCGAAGTAAGGAACAGCACGCTCGATCGTGGTCTTCAGGCTCTCCTGAAGTGGAAGGAGCTTGGGATCAACTTCTCTGTACTTGGGATCGAACTTCGGGTTGCGGGGATCGTCCTCGTCAAGTGCCATCGGCGGGATATCGAACGATCTTCTCCAGATCTTTACCTGCTCTTCGCCGTACTTTGCGGCTGTCTCGGACTTGTTGAGTCCCTGCAGAGCGCCGTAGTGACGCTCGTTGAGCTGCCATGCCTTGATAACGGGGAGCCATTCTCTGTCCATTTCCGCAAGCACGTTGTTCAGAGTATGGATAGCTCTCTTGAGGTAGGAGGTGTAGCAGAGATCGAAGTCGAAGCCCGCTTCTTTAAGCGCACGTCCGCCCTTCTTTGCTTCCTCGACACCGTTCTCGGACAGCTCAACGTCTGTCCAGCCGGTGAATTTGTTTTCCTTGTTCCACTCGCTTTCGCCGTGGCGTATAAGTACAAGTTTCATGCTCATATTGTTATTTTCCTTTCAATTATTTAATGTCCAGCGGATACCGCATGTGCCGATCCGCTCATCCAACACGTATTCCACACAGGTGCCGTCCTCGTCTCTGCGCGTGTAACACTCCATATCCGGCAGCTCCATAAGCGGACTGTTTTCATCGAGTGTGCTTCCGCAGGACAGCGCCGCTTCACGCATCAGGGCAATGCCCTCTTCGTCGGTGGAAAATTCTATGTTTATGCTCGGAGCCTTCGCTTCCTTCGGCGGGACAAACGACATATAGTATCTGTCCGTCTTTTCCGGAAGCTGCTCCGGCAGGAAGTCGAAATACGCGGTATCGGTGTAGTTGCCGTTGATATAAAGATACTTCCGCACCGGGTAGAACCAGCTGAAATAATTCCCGAAGTTGAAAAGCACTATATAATATATTACCGCAACGATTATTCCCACCACGCGCAGGGCAATAAAGCACATATCCGTGATATGCGTCTGTTTCACGACTTTCAGTATGATGCGGATTATCACATACATCACGCCGAACGCAAATTCCGGCAGAATGAAATTCCCGTAAGCTCCGGACGAACAGAACGGCGTCACAAACAGGAATATCACAAGCGCGAGATCGAGCAGGAACAGTATCGCCCGCGTTAGCAGATCCGCCTGCTTCTTATCCGGCGCACCCGGTTTTATGTTCCCGGGACCGCCCTCAAATGCGTCATGCATTTTCGGCAGCCTTGACTATCTCCGTGAAATCGGGAGCCTTCAGCGAAGCACCGCCGATAAGTCCGCCGTCAACGTTCTCCTTGGCTACGAGCTCGGCAGCGTTCTTTGCGTTCATGGAGCCGCCGTACTGGATAGTTGCCGCATCCGCGACAGCCTGACCGTACTTCTTTGCGAGCTCGGCACGGATAAACGCGCAGACCTCCTCGGCCTGATCGGCAGTAGCGGTCTTGCCGGTGCCGATAGCCCATACGGGCTCATACGCGATAACGCACTTTGCGAAATCCTCCGCAGGGATATCATAGAAGTCGAGCTTTATCTGACGCGCGATAACCTCCTCGGTAATGCCGCACTCGCGTTCCCAAAGAAGCTCACCTACGCAAACGATCGGCTTTAAGCCTGCCGCAAGAGCAGCCTTTGTGCGCTTGTTGACGGTCTCGTCGGTCTCGCCGAAGTACTGTCTGCGCTCGCTGTGACCGAGTACAACGTACTCAACGCCCAGCTCAACGAGCATATCCGCGCTGATCTCGCCGGTGAACGCGCCGCTCTTCTCGAAGTGGCAGTTCTGCGCGCCAATCTTTATGTTTGTTCCCTTTGTCGCTTCAAGAGCGGTCTCAAGGTTCGTGAACGGTACGCACGCCACTACCTCAACCGTCTTGATGTCCTTTACGAGCGGAGCAAGCTCTGTGAGCAGAGCCTTTGCCTCGGGACGGGTCTTGTTCATCTTCCAGTTGCCCGCGATTATCGCTTTTCTTACAGATTTGTTCATATTTGTTGTCCTCTGTGTAATTATTTGTTGTTATCTTTTTTGTCTTTCTTTTTCTTCCTGCGGCGCTTGACGATCTTCTTTGCCGACTTGAAGCTCATCACCGAGTCGTCGCCGCTGTTGATGATAAGGTTTATGCTGTTCGGAGTCGCAGCCGCTATGATGAGCAGCAGCAAAGCTATTCCGGCAATAACGCCGACGAGCTTTCCTTTATCGGTTTTCAGAAATTCAATGACCTTTTCCATAAAACAGCCTCCGAATCACTTGTCTTTCCTGTTCGACAGGAGATACACAATAAACCTCACGACAGCGACTATAAGGATCAGTCCGCATACCGCGATGCCGGCTATGCTGCCGGCATCGAGATTTGAAAGATCCATTTTACTTGTCCTGAATTACGTCGATACCCGGGAGTACCTTTCCTTCGAGGTATTCGAGAGAAGCGCCGCCGCCTGTGGAGATGTGGCTCATCTTATCGGCGAAGCCGAGCTGTACGACTGCTGCCGCGCTGTCGCCGCCGCCGATGATAGTTGTTGCATCTGCCTCTGCAAGTGCCTTTGCAACAGCGATAGTACCCTTTGCGAGAGTCGGGTTCTCAAATACGCCCATAGGTCCGTTCCATACAACGGTCTTTGCGCCCTTTGCCTCATTTGCGAAGAGCTCCATTGTCTTTGTTCCGATGTCAAGACCCATCATATCTGCGGGGATCTTGTCGCTGTCAACGATGCTTGTTTCGATAGCGCCGTCGATAGGATCCGGGAATGCCTTTGCTATTGTTGTATCAATGGGAAGAAGGAGCTTCTTGCCGAGCTTCTCTGCCTTCTCGATCATTTCCTTGCAGTAGTCGATCTTCTCGTCGTCAACCAGAGATGTGCCTACCTCATAGCCCTTAGCCTTGAGGAATGTGTAAGCCATACCGCCGCCGATAATAAGTGTGTCGCACTTTTCGAGCAGGTTGCTGATAACGTTCAGCTTGTCCGCTACCTTTGCGCCGCCGAGGATAGCAACGAACGGTCTTACGGGGTTCTCAACGGCATTGCCGAGGAACTCGATCTCCTTGTTCATAAGGTAGCCGACAGCGGTCTCCTTGACGAACTTTGTAACGCCTGCGGTGGAAGCGTGAGCTCTGTGAGCGGAACCGAACGCGTCCATTACGAATACGTCGTCGTCAACGAGGTCAGCAAGCTCCTTTGCGAAGCCTTCGCCGTTCTTGGTCTCGTCTGCGCCTCTGAAACGTGTGTTTTCGAGAACTACGATCTCGCCGTCCTTCATTTCCGCAACAGCCTTCTTCGCGTTCTCGCCTACAACGGTATCGTCCTTGGCGAATGTTACCTTTGTGCTTACGAGCTCTGCGAGTCTGTCAGCAGCAGCCTTGAGAGAGAACTTGTCCTCGGGACCGTTCTTCGGCTTGCCCAGATGCGAACAAAGCACGATCTTCGCGCCGTTCTCGGAGAGCTTGTTGATAGTCGGGAGCGCAGCAACGATACGGTTGTCGTTGGTGATAACGCCGTCCTTCATAGGAACATTGAAATCGACTCTTACGAGTACCTTTCTGCCCTTAACGTTAAGGTCTTCCACATTCTTCTTGTTCAGTTTGCTCATTTGAGTATCTTCCTTTCATTTTTACGGCAGGCTTTCCGCCCGCCTAAAATTTAACATTATTATTATAGCAGATTTTTACAGAAATTTCAATATGTACAGAAAGTTTTTTTCGCAAAGCGCAAAAAAACTCCGCAGGATGCGTCCTGCGGAGCTTTGAATCACGCCGTTACCTTTATCTGTATCTTGACCGTGCTGTCACCGACTTTCGCGGTGATGACCGCCGTTCCTTTAGCTTTGGCGGTTATCTTTCCGGACGAGCTTACGGAAGCCACAGAGGACTTCGAGCTTGACCATTCTGCTGTTCCTGCTTTTCCGTCAGAAAGAACAGCGCCGAGCTGGAGAGTGGAACCCTTTTTCAGAGTCGCGGAGAGATAGCTTACACTCTTCTCGGAGGAAGACGATGCGGAAGGATATGAAGCTGTGATCGATACTGTTCCTGCTTTCATATCCTTTAAACGAATATAGTATGTACCTTTTAGCAAGGTGTATGAAAGCGTTCCGGAAAAAAAGCCGGTGCTATCATTTTTATAGCAGTCTGTATAATCTCTTCTTGTATAATAATTTCCCTGCTTTTCTTCACCGGAAGATGGAAGTATTCCTTCTCCGTCCGGTGTCATAACATATACCGCAAGGCAGGTTTTTACTGTATGCGATATTTTAAGATCAAGTGTACCTTTTTTGGAAAGTGTTATCTTAAAGTCTTTCGGAGTGTCTGCTTTAATCATAAATTCGTATTCTTTTCCACTTTTTGCCACCGAAGCATCCGGGAAAAGGTCGATAGCCGATGCACTTACCGCAAGTGCTGACATTGTTGTTACTGCCATTACTACAGACAGTAAAATGCTTAAAAACTTCTTCATATAAAAATTCCTTTCTTTACGGCGCGTTTCCCGCATAAACAAAAATGCGCGGCAATCATAGCCGCGCACCGTAAAAATGCAGTTATGATTGTCGCCAAACATCACAATTATTCATGCTAATATTACACACGAAAAGCTGCACCTTTACCATAGTAAAGATGTGTAATAATAGCACAATAACGCAACGAATATTAAATTGTGATGTTTGGCGATATTATAGCATATTCGCGTGGATTACGCAAGAGTTTTTTTCATAAAAATAACCGCCGCTGTCAGGTCAGCACTTGACAGCGGCGGGAAACTGTGGTATAATGGCTTTAGCAACAGAGCAATATGTTTGCTCTCGGAGCAGTTGAAATGGTTTTTTGACTAACCACCTGTACTGGCGAAAGCAGGTGGTTAGTCCTTTTTATTTGCGTCCGGTGTTAAGCCATTCGCGAAAAAGGTCTAACAATGCCCCGATATGCGAAGCATTGAGCGTTATTATATGTACCGCTTCGCCAATAAGCTCAATCAGTACCGATAAAAAGCTCACACTTATCGCCCTCCTATTACAGCAGTCTCCGTCCCGAAGGACGGGAAACTACTCCGAGAGCGATATCCACCTTGCTTTACCTGCGCCAAAGCGCCACGATTTCGCCAATATTATAACATATCCGGACGTAAAATGCAAGTATTTTTCAAGAGCAGACCTGTTCCCGTTTGGCAGTTGTATGTACGATCGCGTTTATATACCATATATAGAAAATTTTGTAGCTTTCGCTATTGAAATTTTCGGAAAGCTGTGTTATAATGAAAAAGTATTTCTATTGACAAGAGGAGATAAAATGGCAAAAAAGAATTACGACGATAACAGCCTTAAATCGCTGAAAGGCCCCGATCAGGTACGAAAGCGTCCTGCGGTAATATTCGGCTCGGACGGCGTTGAGGGCTGCCGGCATTCCGTATTCGAGATACTTTCAAACTCGATAGACGAGGCGAGAGAGGGCTACGGAAAGAAGATCGTTATAACGCGCTATGCGGATATGTCGCTGGAAGTTGCGGACGAGGGACGCGGCATTCCCATAGACTTCAACAAAAACGAGGACAAGTACAACTGGGAGCTCGCGTTCTGTACGCTATACGCAGGCGGCAAATACGACAACAACAGCGGTGACAACTACTCATTCGCGCTCGGTCTGAACGGTCTCGGTCTCTGCGCCACACAGTTCTCGTCCGAATATATGACCGTAGAAGCCGACAACGGCACATGGCACTATTCCCTGCGCTTCGAGAAGGGCTTCAACGTCACCGGCGACAAGGACGGCAAGGGCTTCATACGCACCAAATCCACCGGCAAGAGCGGCACGGTCATCAAATGGAAGCCCGATCTCGACGTTTTCACCGACATTGACATCGGCGACGAATACCTTGACGACGTGCTCCGCAGACAGTCTATCGTCAACGACGGGCTTCTGTTCATTTACCGCTCCGAGCAAGAGGACGGCACCTTCGACGAGGAAGAATACTGCTACGAGCACGGAATCACCGACTACATGAAAGAGCTCGTCGGAGATACCGCGATAGGCACCCCGCAGGACTGGACGGCACAGCGTGTCGGAAAAGACCGCGAGGACAAGGACGAGTATAAGGTTAAGCTGCACGCTGTGCTTGCTTTCTCAAACAAGGTCAAGCTCATCGAGCATTACCACAATTCCTCGTGGCTTGAACACGGCGGAAGCCCCGACAAGGCGATGCAGCAGGCGCTCACGTCGCAGATAGACAGCTATCTGAAATCCACGAACAAATACAACAAAGGCGAAAGTTCCATAAAATTCTCGGATATCGAGGAATGTCTCGTGTTCATCTCTTCCAACTTCTCCACCCAAACGAGCTACGAGAACCAGACCAAGAAATCCATAACCAACAAATTCATATACGAAGCGATGCGCGACTGGCTGAAGCACTGTGTCGAGGTCTATTTCATCGAAAACCCGGACGAAGCGCTTAAGATCTGCGAGCAGATAATGATAAACAAGCGTGCCCGCGAGAATGCCGACAAGATACGCGCAGGCACAAAGAAAAAGCTCACCGGTACCATTGACCTTTCAAACCGCGTGGAGAAATTCGTTGACTGCCGCAGCAAGGACGTTGACAAGCGCGAAATATATATCGTGGAGGGCGATTCGGCGCTCGGCTCGGTAAAGCTCGCACGCGACTCGGAATATCAGGCGGTAATGCCTATCCGCGGAAAGATTCTGAACTGCCTGAAAGCGGGCTACGACAAGATCTTCAAATCCGAGATCATCACCGATCTTATCCGCGTGCTCGGCTGCGGAGTCGAAGTCAGCTCGAAAGCCGCGAAGGACATTTCCAACTTCAACATTGACAACCTGCGCTGGAGCAAGGTAGTTATCTGCACCGATGCGGACGTGGACGGGTTCCAGATACGCACGCTCGTGCTCACGATGCTGTACCGTCTCACTCCCACGCTTATCCGTGACGGCTACGTTTATATCGCGGAATCCCCGCTTTATGAGATCAACACAAAGGAAAAGACCTACTTCGCCTATACCGAAGCCGAAAAGACACGAATACTCACCGATATCGGCGACAAAAAGTACACTATACAGCGCTCGAAAGGTCTCGGCGAGAACGAGCCGGAGATGATGTCGCTCACAACGATGAATCCCGAGACCCGCCGGCTTATCAAAGTTCTTCCCTCCGATGCCGCAAGCACGCAGGAAATGTTCGATCTTCTGCTCGGCGACAATTTACAGGGCAGAAAAGACTATATCGCCGAATACGGCAGCAAATACCTCGATGACCTCGACTTGAGCTAAACAGTAACCTATCTTCAGACTCAAAGTTCACAACCAACGCGCGGCGGAGGCGGAGGCGAAGCCGGAGCCGCATAGGCAGTGCCGCGAGCTGTGAGCGCGTAAGCGCGAACCGGGCGAGCGGCACCCATAGCCGCGGAAGCGGAGCTTACGCGGCAGCTGCACCCAAGATAACGTGGGCGGGCTCAGATCCCGACACTTAAACCGTACTATAATCGGCTGCCCGCTGCACAACCACGTGAGAGCAGCCGCTCTGTGCATCGCCTGTGATAGATTAAGTGTCCTTCCCCCGCTGATCCGGTACAGGACTGACAGGCACTTGTACCCCGAAGCGGCGCGACGGCACGCACTTACGGATCTTCGCATTTTTTCCGCTTCGATGTCAAAGAGCTCGCCGCACATCTCTTCGCTGACCTGACATAACATTTCCCTTCAACCATTCTATCCGTCAGCAAAGCTCACCACCCGAGCTTCTTTGACCTCGAAGCGGTACGCGTCCTTTGTTACTTTCCGTCGCTACGGACGGAAAGTAAAATAAACTAATAAGGAAACACAATGAAAAAGAAAAGAGAAACAACAAAACCCAAGAAAAAACTCGATGCCTACATCGAAGGCGCAGGCATCATAGAACAGAAGAACATCGTAAACACCCTCGAAGAGAACTATATGCCCTACGCCATGAGCGTAATAGTCTCCCGCGCTCTGCCGGAGATCGACGGCTTCAAGCCATCACACAGAAAGCTCCTGTACACCATGTACACAATGGGACTTCTCAAAGGTGACCGCACAAAGTCCGCGAATATCGTCGGACAGACGATGAAGCTCAATCCACACGGCGATCAGGCGATCTACGCCACAATGGTGCGCCTTGCGCGCGGAAACGGAGCGCTGCTGCACCCGTATATCGACAGCAAGGGCAACTTCGGTAAAGCCTACTCCCGCGATATGTCATACGCCGCGTCCCGTTATACCGAGGCAAAGCTCGACGGTATCTGCGCGGAGCTGTTCGGCGACATCGACAAGGACACCGTGGATTTCGTCCCGAACTACGACAACACCCTGACCGAGCCGGTGCTCTTCCCAGTTCGGTTCCCGTCTGTGCTCGTCAACAACAACATCGGCATCGCCGTCTCAATGGCAAGCAACATCTGCTCCTTCAACCTGCGTGAGATCTGCGAAACAACCATAGCTCTCATGCGTGACCCCGATCACGACGTTTCCGCAACCCTGCGCGGACCCGATTTCCCCGGCGGCGGCTTCATCGTCTATGACGAAGACGAAATGCAGAAAATATACAAGACCGGGCGCGGCTCCGTCGTCGTGCGCGGCAAATACACCTTCGACAAGGAAGCGCGCTGCATCGAGATCACCGAGATACCGCCCACCGCAACCGTCGAAGCAATAATGGACAAAGTCATCGAGCTCGTCAAGCTCGGTAAGATAAACGAGATCTCAGATATCCGCGACGAGACAGACCTCTCCGGTCTGAAGCTCACCCTTGACCTCAAAAAAGGCAAGGATCCCGACGAGTTCATGCGAAAGATGTTCCGTCTCACGCCCCTGCAGGACGCTTTCTCCTGCAACTTCAACATTCTTATCGCCGGCAACCCGCGCGTTATGGGCGTTTACGAGATACTCAACGAATGGATAGCCTTCCGTATCGAGTGCGTAAAGCGTATGATCTACTTCGAGCTCGGCAGGAAAAAGGATAAGCTGCACCTGCTGCTCGGTCTGAAAAAGATACTGCTCGATATCGACAAGGCGATAAAGATAATCCGCGAGACCAACGAGGAAGCGGAGGTAGTTCCCAACCTCATGATCGGTTTCGGTATCGACGAGATACAGGCGGACTATGTCGCGGAGATAAAGCTGCGCCACATCAACCGCGAATATATCCTCAAACGCACCGAAGAGATCGACAACCTCAAAGACGAGATCGCGGATATGGAAGAGACCCTCGAAAGCCCGCGCAAGATAAAGAAATACATCATCGACGAGCTCACCGAGATCGCCGACAAGTACGGTCAGCCCCGCCGCACTCTCTTCGCGGAAGCCTTCGGCGAGGAGGAGGAAGAGGAAGAAGCTATCCCGGACTACACCGTGAACTGCTTCTTAAGCTCCGAGGGCTACTTCAAGCGCATAACCTCGCAGTCCCTCCGCATGAGCGGCGAACAGAAGCTCAAAGAAGGCGATGAGATCATCTTCGAGCGCGAGCTCTCCGGCAAGACCGATCTGCTGTTCTTCACCGACAAATATCAGGTCTATAAATCCTGCGTCAATGACTTCGCAGACACCAAAGCGAGCCTGCTCGGAGATTATGTTCCCGCAAAGCTCGAAATGGAGCCGAATGAGCGAATCATAAAGATGATAACCACCGAGGATTACAGCGGTCATATCATCCTGTTCTTCAAAAACGGAAAGTGCGCAAAAGTACCGCTCTCGTCGTTCGAGACCAAAACCAAGCGCAAAAAGCTCGCAAACGCCTACTGCGACGGCTCGGAGCTTATCGCGATGTATGAGCTGCCCGAGGACACCGACTATATTCTCCAGTCCGCGGCAGGAAAGGTGCTGATCTTCAACACCGCCCTCGTTCTCCCGAAAGCCGCCCGCGATACACAGGGCGTTCAGGTGATGCGTCTCACGAGAACGGAATTGCAGACCGCAAAGCCCTACGAGGACGGTATGATCGACGAGCCGGACAAATACCGCTCAAAGACCGTTCCGTCGGCGGGAATGATGTCAAAGCTCGATATCGAGCAGCTCACATTTGACAGTTAAATGTGTGTCAGCACATAATCCTCGCCCACGATGCTGTCTTTGTTACTGTCATCTTACCCTATTTTGATGTTTTTCTATTGAAATTTTTATCTATATATGATATAATAACAATATATTGAAAAAAAGGAGACAGACCTATGCTCACAGATATTGAAATTGCCCAGCAGGCAAAAATGATAAAAATAACCGAAATGGCTGCAAAGCTCGGCATCTCTGCGGACGACATCGAGCCCTACGGCCACTATAAGGCAAAGATAAGCCAGAAGTGCATCGACAGCCTCAAAGACAGACCCGACGGCAAGCTCATCCTCGTGACCGCGATAAACCCCACTCCCGCAGGAGAGGGAAAGACCACAACAAGCATAGGACTTTCCGAGGGTATGCACAAGCTCGGCAAGAACTCCGTGCTCGCACTGCGTGAGCCCTCGCTCGGACCCGTGTTCGGCATAAAGGGCGGAGCCGCGGGCGGCGGATATTCGCAGGTAGTCCCCATGGAGGATATCAACCTGCACTTCACCGGCGATATGCACGCGATCACCGCCGCGAACAACCTGCTCTGCGCTATGATCGACAACCATATCCAGCAGGGCAATGAGCTCAACATTGACCCGAGAATGATACAGATAGACCGCTGCCTCGACATGAATGACCGCGCTCTGCGCAACTGCGTTATCGGCATGGGAAGCCGTGTTGACGGCGTTCCGAGACAGGATCACTTCCGCATAACCGTTGCCAGCGAGGTAATGGCTATACTCTGCCTCGCCGATGATCTCTCCGATCTCAAAAAGCGTCTCGGCAACATACTCGCCGCGTACACCTACGACGGCAAGCCCGTTTACGCGCGCGATCTGAACGCTGTCGGAGCTATGGCGGCGCTACTCAAGGACGCGATAAATCCCAACCTCGTTCAGACCCTCGAAAACAACCCTGCAATAATTCACGGCGGTCCCTTTGCGAACATAGCTCACGGCTGCAACAGCGTAAGAGCTACCCGTCTTGCGCTCAAGCTCGGCGATTACTGCATCACCGAAGCCGGCTTCGGCTCCGATCTCGGCGCAGAGAAATTCTTTGATATAAAATGCAGAGCCGCAGGTCTCAGACCCGAATGTGTCGTGCTCGTCGCGACGATCCGCGCTCTCAAATACAACGGCGGCGTTCCGAAAGCGGAGCTCTCCGCCGAAAATCTCGACGCTTTGAAAAAGGGCATCATAAACCTCGGCACGCATATCGAGAATATGCACAAGTTTGGCGTCCCGGTAGTTGTCGCAGTCAACCATTTCGGCACAGACACGGACGCGGAGATCGCGTATGTCACCGACTACTGCAAGGAAAAGGGCGTTGAAGTCGCGTTTTCCGATGTATTCCTCAAAGGCGGCGAGGGCGGCATAGAGCTTGCCGAGAAGGTGCTCGCCACAATGGAAGCACACAAGGACGCGAACGCTTTCAAGCCGCTGTACGACACGGCTCTTACCGTAAAGGAGAAGGTAGAAAAGCTCGCGCACGAGATTTACCGCGCGGACGGCGTTATCTACACCGCACAGGCGGAAAAGGCGCTGAAAAAGATCGAGGAGATAGGCATGGACAAACTCCCGATCTGCGTCGCAAAAACGCAGTATTCCCTCTCCGATGACCCCGCGAAGCTCGGAAAGCCCGAGAATTTCAACATCACCGTGCGTGATATGAAGCTCTCGTCCGGCGCGGGATTCGTCGTAGTCTATACCGGCGATATAATGACCATGCCGGGACTTCCCAAAAAGCCTGCCGCGAACAGCATCGATATTGACAACGACGGCAGCATTTCCGGTCTGTTCTGATGAACCGTATTGTATATAACACGGAGTCTCCGGAGGAGACTATCACAGCCGCGGAGCAGTTCGCAAAGCAGCTGAATCCCGGAGACTGCGTTCTCTACACCGGGGAAATGGGCGCGGGCAAAACGCACTTCACCAAGGGTATCGCCAAAGGCTTCGGTTACACCGATCATGTCACGAGCCCGACATTCGCGATAGTGAACGAGTACAACTGCCGCCCGCCGGTATTTCATTTCGATCTGTTCCGTCTGGGTGACATTGATGACCTTTACGCGGTGGGATTTTTCGATTATCTGCGGCGTGACGGCGTTATCTGCGTCGAATGGAGCGAGAACATACCCGATCTTGCCGATGAGCTCGACAGCGTATGGTTCGCGGATATCAGAAAGACGGGCGAAAATTCACGAACGATAACGATAGAAAAGAGGGACGGCTGAAATGCTTATCCTCGGCATCGACAGCTCCGCGGTCAGCGCGGGAGCGGCACTCTGCGACGGCAATAAGGTCATCGCGAGCGCGTTCATAAACAACAAAATAACCCACTCGCAGACGCTCATGCCGCTTGTGGAGAATATGATAGCCAACGCGCAGCTCACCCTTGCGGACATTGACGTTTTCGCCGTGTCGGCGGGTCCCGGCTCATTCACGGGGCTTCGTATAGGCATCTCCGCGGTCAAGGGTATGGCGTATGCGCTCGGAAAGCCCTGCCGAGCGGTATCGACGCTTCATGCAATGGCTTTCGATCACACGATGTTCGACGGCATCATCTGCGCCGCAATGGACGCTCGCAGAAATCAGGTCTATAATGCGCTGTTCGAGTCGAAGGACGGCAAAATAACGCGTCTCACGGAGGATCGCGCGATAAGCACCGGCGATCTTAAAGCGGAGCTCGAAGCCCTCACGGCAGAACGCAAAGCCGTTCTCTGCGGAGACGGAGCCGAGCTGTGCCATGCGAGCTTCGGCGACATGGGCGGGAAAGTCGTTCTCTCCCCTGCCCCGCTTCGGTTCCAGCACGGAACGGGCGTGTGCCTCGCCGCCGCAGAGTACCCCGATATAAGCGCGGCTGCCCTCATGCCGACGTACCTGAGATTGTCGCAGGCGGAGCGCGAAAGAGCAGCGAAAGAAAAATCAGTCACATAAATGAAAAGCGATAATTTCAAAAGGAACACAGATAATGATATTATCAGACAAAACGATAAGCAGAATGCTCGATGACGGGTCGCTTACAATAAGACCTGTCACCAAAGAGCAGATACAGCCTGCAAGTGTCGATATCAGGCTCGGAAACACATTCAGTGTCGTCGATGATTCCCCTTCGGGTATAATTACACTTGACAGCGCGATAAAATACAAGTCGATCACTGCCGACACCTATCTTTTATTGCCCGGACAGTTCGTTCTGGCAACTACAATGGAATATTTTGAGCTGCCCGATGATCTTACCGCATTTGTTGAGGGAAGAAGCTCCCTCGGACGTATGGGATTGTTCATACAGAACGCGGGTTGGGTAGATCCCGGATTCAAGGGTGAGATAACTCTGGAATTGTTCAACGCAAACAGATGTGCTATCGAGCTGAAAAGCGGACGAAGAGTAGGACAGCTCGTTTTTGCAAAAATGGACGATAATGCTTTGAACCCTTACAACGGAAAATATCAGGGTCAGACAGGTGCAACGGGTTCAAGAGTTTTTATGGATGCAGATATAAAATAATACAATATCCCTCAAATAACCGAAAAGGAGTGTTCACAATGATATACATAGGCTGCGATCACGGCGGGTACGATATGAAGCTCGCACTGATCGGATATCTGAAAGAGAACGGATTTGAATACGAGGATCTCGGCTGCGGCGGAGAGCCCGTCGATTATCCCGATATCGCCGAGAAGGTCTGCGCAAAGGTGCTTGCCACAGACGGCAGCAAGGGAGTGCTCATCTGCGGTACCGGTATCGGCATTTCCATTGCCGCAAACAAGATCACCGGCATACGCGCGGCTATCGGCTACGACTATTACTCCGCAAAATACACGCGCCTGCACAACGACGCGAATGTGATCTGCTTCGGCGGGCGCACAATGGGCATCGGCTCGGTGACCGAGTCGCTTGATGTATTCCTGCACACGGATTTTATGGGCGGACGTCACAAGACCCGCATTGACAAAATTTCTGCATTGGAGGGAAAGAACAATGTACAATAACGAAAAGCTCCACATTCTCGATCACCCGCTTTTACAGCACAAGATCACACTGCTGCGCGACAAGAACACCGGCTCGAAGGAGTTCCGCGAGCTTGTCGAGGAAGTCACCATGTTCATCACCTATGAAGCTACGCGCGATCTTCCGCTCAAGGCTATCAAGGTGCAGACACCTATCGCTATCGCGACTTCCAACGTTATCTCCGGCAGAAAGGTGGCTTTCGTGCCTGTTCTGCGTGCGGGGCTCGGCATGGTTGACGGCGCTACGGCGCTTGTTCCCGCGGCGAAAGTGGGTCACATCGGCATCTGCCGCTCCGATAGCGAACCGGACGGTCTGCAGGTATATTACAACAAGCTCCCGTTCGACATCGAAGAGCGCGAGGTAATAATACTCGATCTTATGATCGGCACGGGAAAGACTGCCGCGAAAGCAGTCGAAGTCGTAAGAGAAGCCGGCGCAAAGACAGTCAAGATACTCTCCGTTATCACCTGTCCCGAGGGCGTGGAGTATGTACATTCCAAGTACCCCGAGATCGAGATATACTGCGGAGCTCTTGACGATCACCTGAACGAAGACCTCTATATCGTTCCCGGAATAGGCGACGGCGGAGACAGGATTTTTGGTACTAAATAACAAGTAGCCTATTTTGTTAAATCCTGAAACAACATAGACAACAAAGATAGGTGGTATATACTTATGAAAAACAAACATATCCAAACATTAATGTATTTAACAGGTCTTTTATGTATTTTAGGCTGTGCATTTTATGGATTAACCAACGCTGAAAATCCACTCGTCGGACTTATCTATGGTACATTAATCGGCATGTTTATATTAGCTGTACTTTCTGGATTTGGAAATATGTTGGTCAGTATCGAAGAAAAAAACGAAATAGCAGCTGATACTAATATGCTATTATCAAAGATAAATGAGAATTTATCTGAAATTAATAAATCTATTAATTCAAAAAATAATTAAAAAGGAGCGAAATAATGTACTGCACACGAAAGATCACCGACGACATCATCTACATCGGCGGCAGCGACCGCAAGCTCTCCCTATTTGAAGCGGTTTATCCCGTACCGACAGGAGTTTCATACAACTCGTATCTTGTGAAGGACGAAAAAACCGTCCTGTTCGACACTGTTGACAGCTCCGTTGCAGAGCTGTTCTTTGAAAACCTTAAGCATGAGCTCGGCGGCAGAAAGCTCGACTATGTTGTCGTACAGCACATGGAGCCCGATCACTCGGCAACGCTCCGCAGACTTACGGAAACCTACCCCGAGGCAAAGATCGTGACCAGCGCGAAAGCGCTCACGATGATCGGACAGTTCTTTGACGTACCAGCCGAGGAACGCATTCAGGTAGTCAAGGAAGGCGACACGCTCACCACCGGAAAGCATATCTTCAGCTTTGTTGCAGCTCCCATGGTACACTGGCCGGAGGTAATAATGACCTACGACAGCACGGACAAGGTGCTGTTCACAGCCGACGCGTTCGGCACATTCGGAGCGCTTGACGGCGCGATATTCGCGGACGAAGTTGATTTCGCGGGGGATTATCTTGCCGAAGCACGCCGCTACTACTGCAACATTGTTGGCAAGTACGGCTCGCAGGTACAGGCGGTGCTCAAAAAGGCTGCGGGTCTCGATATTCAGATGATTTGCCCGCTTCACGGCTTTGTATGGCGCAGAGAGCTTGACAGCATTATTGCGAAGTACGATCTGTGGAGCAAGTACGAAGCCGAGGAAAAGGGCGTTCTGATCGCATATACCTCCGTTTACGGCGGCACACAGGCTGCAGCGGAGCTCGCAGCCGCAAAGCTGCGTGAAAAGGGCATAACCGTGAAGATGTACGACGCGTCGATGACGCACACATCGTATATTGTCGCGGAGGCGTTCAGATTCAGCCATATAATATTTGCAACTACAACATACAACAACGGCATTTTCATAAAAATGGAGGAGCTTCTGCACGATCTCGTTGCTCACAATCTGTCGAACAAGACAGTCGGCATAATCGAGAACGGCTCGTGGGCTCCCGCTGCGGGAAAGCTGATACGCGCGCTGCTTGAACCGTGCAAGGCCGTGAATATACTTGACGAGCAGCTTACGATCAAATCGGCTATGAAGCCTGCGAACGAGCCGAAGCTCGACGCGATGATCGAGAAGATAGCCGCCGATTTTGTTAAGCCTATCCCGGCGCAGCACGACGGTGCCGTTGACAACGCGGCGCTGTTCAAGATCAGCTACGGTCTGTATCTTCTCACGGCGAACGAGAACGGACGCGACAACGGCTGCATCATCAATACGGCGCAGCTTCTCACCGACAACCCGCGCCGCATAACCGTTGCGGTGAACAAGAAGAACCTCACCCACGACATGATGCTTGCCACCGGCAAGTTCAATATCTCTGTTCTTACGGACAAGGCTCCGTTCCAGACCTACAAGGATTTCGGCTTTGTGAGCGGACGCGACAAGGAAAAGGTAGCCGACGCGCCCGTCGAATTTGCCCGCAGCGATAACGGTCTCGTTTACCTGACCGAAAACGTCAACGCTTTCATTTCCGGAAAGATCATCGACTCAAAAGACTACGGCACTCACACCCTCTTCACCGCCGAAGTCACCGAGGCCCGCATTATCGGCGAAGGCGACTCGGTAACGTATGACATCTACCAGAAGCACATCAAGCCCAAGCCTGCCCCCACCAAGAAGAAAGGCTTCATCTGCACCGTCTGCGGCTTCATCTACGAAGGCGAGGAACTCCCGCCCGACTACGAATGCCCCCTCTGCGGCCACGGCGCTTCCGACTTCGAACCTCTCTCGTGAGCAGCGGCTCCGCGCCGCTGCCTCCGCTGACGCGGATGAGGACGGGGCTCTGCCCCTCCTCAAACTCCTAACCCCGCTTCCTTTCGAGCGCGAAAGGAAGCGAAAGCGAGATCTTTCAGAATTACTCCGAAATTACAGAATGGGGTTTTTGCCAACCCCACTGCGTTTCGCTCAGAGCTGCCCATTGAAGGGTCTCTGAAATACATCAGTCGCCCGCGCCGGCTTCGGCGCTATAAATCTTAAGGAGGATATACCATGACACCGAAATTCTACAAATGCAAGGCTTGCGGACAGATCGCCGCAGTAGTCGAGAAGAAGGCCTGCCCGATCAAGTGCTGCGGTGAGGCAATGGAAGAGATCGTTGCAAATACCGTCGATGCCGCAAAGGAAAAACACGTTCCCGTCGTTACCGTTGAGGGCAATATCGTAAAAGTTGCCGTAGGTTCCGTTGAGCACCCCATGACCGAAGCACACCTCATCCAGTGGATCTGCCTCGAAACAACACAGGGTATGCAGCGCAAGGTGCTTACCGCCGCTGACAAGCCGTATGCCGAGTTCGCACTCACCGACGGTGATAAGGCTGTTGCGGTGTATGAATACTGCAACCTCCACGGCCTTTGGAAAGCAGATATCTGACAGCGGTAAAATGAGCACATTTCTCAGTATAGTTTACGGTATAGCGTTCTTCGGCGGTATCGCAGTCACCGTTTTCCTTATGATAAAAACCGAATTCAAGGGCGCAAGAAAATACCGTCTCGCAATAATCCCGATCAGCATTGCGCTCGCCATAATGTTCATCTCCGGTACATTCAGCTCTATCACAAGCGTCACCGACAGCATAGCGCTCGCGGGAAACGATCCTACCGGATTGACTACTGTGCTCGGTATCTTCGCGGCTATGTCCCTGCCCGCAATATGCCTGATGCTCGGAGTTGTCAATCTGATCATTTACGGCGGCATAATCGCAATCCTGTGGATAATTTACTTCATACGCTACGCTGCCGAAAAACGCAAAAGACGCAAGGAAGAACAGCAAAAGCCGAAAACTATCATTTATGTCGATGCCGAGGAAAGCAGCTCGGAGACCAAAACCAATACATAAAACTACAGCCCGGTGCTTTACACATCGGGCTGTATTTCTATCTTTTTTTGTATAAGACGAGCTCAGGATTTTCGCCGTCCTTCTCATAAGTGCAGATCAGGATAAAATCCATATTCGCGAGCACGCCGAAGCACCTGTCTCCGCCGAACTCACATTCAAGCTGATTGCCGAGATATGTCGCGCTGTCGTCGAGAAACTTCACCGTGTTCCCGTTCGGAAGCCTGTACGCGAGGTTCACATAGCTGCCGACAAGCGCGTTGAGCTTTTCCAGCTTCGGCATTCCCTCAATGTGCAGATCGTTGATCTCGTCGATGAGCGTCTGCTTGAATTCTTCGAATTTGCCGCCGTCGCCGAGCTCCTCATACCGCTTCCAGTAGTCAAGCTGCGGCAGCATATCTCTGAGATACGCACGAACCTCACTCTCGGGGTGCTCCGGGCTTGTCATATTCTTTACGCAGACCTCGATAAGCTCGTCCATATTACTGTACATATATTCCCCGTCCGCGTAGCACCACTTGCAGTAATCGTCGTTGAGCGAGCCGTCCTTTTCCCTGCTTACCATAGTGTCTTCAAGCGGCATACCGCAGCACTGGCATACCAGCTTTCTCGGGGAGCCCAGCAGAGTGTTGATTGAAACATTGAACAGTTTTGAGAGCAGCTTCAGGGTCTCCGTGTTCGGCACGGTCTCGCCGTTCTCCCAGCGGGATACCGCCTGCCTTGTAACAAAAACCTTTTCCGCGAGTGCGTCCTGTGACAGTCCGCTTTTCGTGCGAAGATCGTAGATTACGCTTTTTGTCTCCATTTTCATTTCCTCCGTTTCGCTGCCGTTGTTATCCGTCTTTCTGCTGTTATTATATCACACGGTCATTTCGCAGTCAAGCAACCCGCTGTTGCCCCGGATATCAATTAAAAAATTTCCTCTGCGACGATACAGCCGCAGAGGAGATTTGTCAGTTTTCTATGTTTATCATCTCGGTGAAGCCTGTCACATCGAACACCTCGCGCACCATAGTGGTAGGGTGTCTTACAGTGAGCTTTCCATCTTCGGAGAGCAGCATCTTATGCAGGCTAATCAGCACACGAAGTCCCGACGACGATATGTAATCGAGCTTTTCAAAGTCGAGAACTATGTTCTTCACACCGTCGATCTCCGCGTTTATCGCTTTCTCAAACTCGATATAGTTGCCGGTATCTATTCTGCCCACAGCCTGTACCGTCAGCGTATCGTTCTCACGATTTGTTGTTAAATTCAGCTTGCCCATTGTTTTTTCCTCCGAATAATATTATGAGTTAATATATTTGGTGAGTGTAAGGATATTTTTCCCGTCCCTGTACTCATATTTCACATCGTCCATATTCTTCTTGACGAGCAGTATCCCGAGTCCTCCGACCCGCCGCTCCTTTGCCGGCAGCGTAATATCGGGGTCCTCCTTCGCGAGCGGGTCATACGGAACTCCGCTGTCCTCGAAAACCATTGTCATCACGGGAGGCTCACCGCTGACACCGGCGCTTATCTTCGCCTTTCCGATGTCCGGTTCATACGCATAGCTCGCGATATTGATGAATATTTCCTCGACGGCAAGCTCGGTCTGAAGCTGTGTTTTCATGGGACAGCCGCTGTCTTCGAGAAGCGCGTCTATGAACCCTATCACATCGTCAAGATTTTCCCTTCTTGCCTCTATATCAAGTGTCCTTATCATACGATTTCCTTTCGGGAATTATGTATCCTTCAGAATTTCTTCTTAACGGTGATCTCTACTCTGCCGCCCATGATCCCGACCGTGACATCATCCGCCATATTCGCGACTATCGACTTTTCGAGCTCATCCCACGCTTCGGTTCCCTTTGTCACCTCTGTTCTGTATTTTTCGAGTGACCATTCGTTGGTGTATCCTATCGGATCGGCGAACTGCCCCTTATCGTACAGAACGGTTCCCGTGCCGACAGCCGGAGCTCCCGATGTTCCGACGGACTGCGCGTATCTCGCGAGCATCATTTCCGCGGCAGCTCTTATCCTGCCCATAATACCGACAGCCGCAACGTTCCTGCCCGTCTTTGACACTGAAAGAATACTCTCCATACTTTCGCCGGAGAGCAGCTCGTCGGCTTCTACCACTGCGTGCAGCTCATATTCTCTTTCCTTGTTCTCTATCCAGAATCTGCCGTTGCCGTACTTGAGCAGGTTCGGCAGCAGCTCGATAAGCTCCTCACACAAAAGGTTGAGCTTCAGCTCCTGATCTCTGTCAAGTCCGTTATACACGGCTATCTTTGAAGCGAGCTCGGAGATGCTGTCAACATCGGTCTGATCTCTCTCAAATCTGTAAATATCCGTTTTCATAGGCTATTCCTTTCGGTGTAATGAACCTGTATTTATTATAACATATACAGCATAAAAAATCAATAGCAGCATGAAATATAGATAGATGAAAATAACATAGACAACTTCGGGAGCGCAGGCTTACGCGCTTATATCACATTTTTTCGATACAGCAACAGCTTTTCTGAAATTTATGCCAATTTTACGAATACCGCGGAACCGCCCTGTACGGTAATGCTGTCCGGCGTGATCTCCGGTTCGCCGCCGAAGGAATAGACTTTCTCTCCGGGCTTTGCGTCAACGGTGAGCTTTGCCGGGATATCCGTCGGGTTTACGGCAACAAATATGCGCTCGTTTTCACTGCTTCTGATATACGCCAGCGGCTTACCCGGCGCACCGTCGCATACGAATTCTATGTCTCCGAGGCTTTGCAGCGCCTTGTGTGCCTTTCTTATGCCGATCAGCTTCTTAACCTCGCTGCGCAGGGAATTTTCGTCGTTCAGCTGAGCCTCGGCTGTCGGTCTGTCCGCGTCTGGGTCTGTGGGGAGATACAGCTTTTCGGCGGGCGCGGTGGAAAATCCTGCGTTCGCACTGCCGTCCCACTGCATGGGTGTGCGGGAGCCCGTTCTGCCGTAGCCGCCCTCCTTCGAGACAAGCCCCTCGACGTAGTTCATTCCTATCTCGTCGCCGTAGTATATGTACGGTGCGCCGGGCATCGACAGCAGGAACGCGAACGCGAGCTTCCTGTTATCGCCGTGAATGTGGTACGCGAGCCTGTCCATATCGTGATTGCCGGACGGTATGCAGATAAGCCCCTTTCGTCCGGAGCGTTCGTAGCTGTCCGTGTACTTCGCAACAAACGCGGAAGCATCGCCGCTGCCGCCGAAGAACGGCTTTTCGCAGCGGAACAGATCGTTGTAGTGCGACTCGCCGAAATGCAGCAGGAAGTCCATGTGGAAGCCGCCCGCAAGGCTCTGGCGCGGTTCTCCCCACTCGGAGACCATTGCCGCTTCCGGAAATTCTTTATCGAGGAAAGCGCGGATATCCTGCCAGAGCGCGACATTTCCCTTTCCGTCGTCGTCATTCTTTACGAGCGTACCTGCCATATCCACTCTGAACCCGTCGCAGCCCTTTGACAGCCAGAAGCGCATAACGTTCTTCATGGCTTCGCGTGTTGCGAGAGCGCCCTCTGAGTCCATAGCCTGCTGCCACGGGCGATCGGGCTTGTAAAAGCCGTAATTCAGCGCAGGCTGGTGCGTGAAGAAGTTTACCGCGCAGCTCCCGTCGCGCTCGGAGATACCGCGAAGTGAGCCGTAGCCCTCCGGCGATTCCCATATACTGTCCGTCCAGATATAGCGGTCTGTGTATTCGTTTCGTTCCGCCTTCATGCTCTCCTTGAACCACGGGTGCTCCCACGATGTATGACCCGGCACGAGATCGAGCAGAATGTGGATATCCAGCTTGTGCGCTTCCTCGAAAAGCCGCACAAGATCGTCGTTCGTTCCGTATCTCGGCGCGACTTTGAGGTAATCGCGTACATCATATCCCGCGTCCCCGAACGGCGAGTCAAAGCACGGGTTTATCCATATCGCCGTACAGCCGAGTTCCTTTATATACGGGAGCTTCTCCGTTATGCCGTTTATGTTGCCGATACCGTCGCCGTCGGTGTCCCTGAACGTCTGCGGGTATATCTCATAGAAAACAGCGTTGTCGAGCCATTCGGGTCTTTTATTCATGGTAATGTCCTCCGTAGTTTTATTCAAGTACAGTATATCATATTTCAGACGAAAAAGCAACGCTTTCGGCGAAATCCGACATATTGTTTATTCGATTTTTCTATGCAAATTCAACATTTTTTCGTTAAAACTATTGAAAAATGAGGGCATTTGTGCTATAATACAGTTATCCGGTATGTATTGGAAATGCGTGATCTTATCATATGCGGTTTATACTGTCAGCAGATCACGGATTTCGTCACGATCCGGATAACGCGCCGAAGGCGCGCTCAACAATTATCCATTATCAATTATTTCCGGGGGAGATCAAATGGGAAAAAGAATGACAGAGCTTGAACTGCTGAACGGCTTTGACGAAGCAATAGAGAATGATCACATCTTCGTCTGCTATCAGCCGAAAATGAACCACGCCACGGGCAGAATGATAGGCGCGGAAGCCCTGATGCGCTGGAACAACCCCGAATACGGTATGCAGTACCCTTCCGACTTCATTCCCGTTCTTGAACAAAACGATCTTATCTATAAAGCGGATCTGTATGTATTCGAGCGCGTTTGTATGTTCCAGAGAGAAATGCTGGATAAGGATCTCACAAGCGTTCCGATATCCTTCAATATGTCTCGTCATGACATAATCCACAGCGACTACATCGACGAGCTCGAAAGAATACGCACAAAATACAATGTTCCGGTTAAGCTGCTGCACGCGGAGATCACCGAATCCTCCGCTCTCGGCGGTATGGAGCTCATCACCGAAACTTTGAACAGACTCCACGCGCTCGGCTATTTCGTCGAAATGGACGACTTCGGCAGCGGCTACTCCTCGCTCAACGTGCTCAAAGACCTCAATGTCGATATGATAAAGCTCGATATGCGCTTCTTAAGCGGAAATGTCGGCGGACGCGGCGGCACCATAATCAGCTCTATCGTGCAGATGTCCAAGTGGCTCAACACCCCCGTTGTCGCGGAGGGCGTTGAAACCGTCGCGCAGGCGGACTATATGAGAAGCATAGGCTGTATCTACATTCAGGGCTATGTGTACTCGAAGCCTGTGACAGAGGGCGAATTTGAGAAGATGCTGACGGAGATATCAAGCGAATCGGGTCTCAAATCAATGCAGCTTATCTCCACTATGGACGCGGAGCGATTCTGGGATCCCAACTCGCTCGAAACGCTGATATTCAACAACTATGTTGGCGGCGCTGCTCTGTTCAGATACCATGACGGTAAATGCGATATCCTGCGCATAAACCAGAAGTATATGAAAGAGATCGGAATGAATATGTCCGAGAAGGAAATACTCTGTTCTGACCCAATGGACGGCTTCGACGATGAAAACCGTAAGATCTTCGAGGATACGCTCAAACTCGCGGCGGAGACCGGCGAAGAGCAGAGCTGCGAGACATGGCGCAATGTATGCTCGAAGATATGCGGGTCGTACAGGATATGCGTGCGCAGCGATATACGAATGATCGGCAAGGCCGACGATCAGTACATTTTTTACGCAATGGTAAGGAACATAACCGCCGAGAAGCGCCGCTTTGCGGAGATTTCCGACAGCGAGCGCAAGTTCCGTATGGCAAGCGAGCAGATCAATGTGTATGCGTGGGAATACATCTTCTCCACAAAGGAAATGCACCCGTGTTACAGATGTATGCGAGATCTCGGGCTCCCGCTCGTTGTTGAAAACTACCCGGATCCGGTGTTCGCGAACGGACTTTTCCCGCAGGATTACAAAGAAATGTACTACGATATGCTTCACAGGCTCGAACAGGGCGAGGAGCAACTCGATGCCATAATACCCCTCACAGTGGGCAGAGTGCCGTTCCATATCCGCTATACAACCGAGTTCGATGAGAACGGAAAGCCGCTTAAAGCCTACGGTTCGGCAGCTTTGGTGCAGAAAGACAATGATTAATGTACCAAAAAACGCTGTATTTTTACATTTTTTAACTTTTTTATACAAAATATGTTGACAAATCCCGCAAAATGCGCTATAATAAGCCTTGTTGGCGACGATATAATGTATGTCGGCAAAAAATACATCATTTAAGGAGTATTTATTATGACAAAGACAGAACTCATTTCGGCTATCGCTGAAAAGACAGAACTCACAAAGAAGGATTCCGCAAAGGCTCTCGACGCTTTCACAGCTGTTGTTACAGAGACTCTTGCAAAGGGTGAGAAGGTTCAGCTTGTTGGTTTCGGTACTTTCGAGGCTCGTGAGCGTGCTGCAAGAACAGGTATCAACCCCCAGACAAAGAAGAAGATCAAGATCAAGGCTACTAAGGTTCCCGCTTTCAAGGCTGGTCAGGGTCTCAAGGACGCAGTTGCTAAGTAAGTTTTGCTTCATAGCTACAATTAAGACCGGACGTGTGAACGTTCGGTCTTTTCTTTTGGTTTCTGCTTTGGCTGCACTGGGGAGAGATTTGGTGCATTGCCTGCTGCTTCGCTGTTTGGAGCGCCGCTCCAAGCCTCGCTGGCGACTTCGTCCCAGGCCAGACCAAGGCTCCGCCTTGGATCCAAGGACGCGTTTCGGAGAGAGATGGCGCTTCGCTTGAGACTTTTTTGGCCTACGCGGCCGGCGGCGCAGAAGCCTGCGCTCGCAATGCGTAGCGACATTCTTCTATGGGCGGGTGCATTGCACGAGGCGATGGTAGTTGCCGTCAAGAGCGCGCACGATGCGCGCATATAAAACGGCAACG
>JAFPUE010000065.1 GCA_017395555.1 Ruminiclostridium sp.
CGGAACTTTGTCCGCAACATGGCAGGATTCGGAAATATAATATGATATAATTCTCCAAAAACAGAAAACCTCTCTTACTGCTGCACTCAGCGGTTTTTATGATTTCTTCCCCCATTAACTGCGAAGCGATCGAAGTTTTTAGGGAAGAGAGAGGGGGTGCAGGGGGAGGGAGGATGACCCTTTTTTCAAAAAGGGTCTCCTTCCTCCCCCTGCCGCCGTCCGCGCAGGACGAGGCGCGTGAGCGCTTCACCCCAGCGCAACATCAAGTATCATCATAAGCAGGAAGCCCGCTGTGTATGCCGCGGTACCCGCTTCCGCGCTGCCGTCCGCGTATATCTCCGGGATCAGCTCGCTCACGGTCACATATATCATCGCACCCGCCGCGAAGCTCAGCAGATACGGCATTGCGGGTATTATAAGCCCCGCCGCCGCTACCGTCACCACAGCACCTATCGGCTCGACGATACCTGACAGCGTGCCGAAAACGAACGATCTCGCACGGCTCATTCCCGACGCGTGAAGCGGCATCGAGATTATCGCGCCCTCGGGGAAGTTCTGCACCGCAATGCCGACTGCGAGTGTAAGCGCCGCAGCTGCGGTTATGTCGCCGTCGCCGTAGATAAGCCCCGCGTACACTACGCCGACTGCCATTCCCTCGGGGATATTGTGCAGCGTGACCGCGAGCATGAGCATTGACCGCCCCGCCCCGTCCGTGCAGTCGTCGGCTTTGATCTGCGGTATCAGCCTGTCGAGAAGCATCAGAAAAACAATGCCGAGCAGGAAACCGACTGCCGCCGGTATGAATGCGAGCCGCCCCATTTCTTCCTCACACTGCGCAATAGCCGGCAGCAGCAGGCTCCATATACTCGCCGCCGTCATTACTCCCGCCGCGGCTCCCATAAGCACACGCTCTATATTCCGGTTCAGCACCTTCTTCATCAGCAGGACGCACGACGAGCCGAGTGTTGTTCCGATAAAGGGGAGCATTATCCCCCGAAAAGCCTCAAAATACAAAATTATCACTCCCGAATAATGGAATATTTCCTTTTATTCTATTCGGGAGTGATGTGTTTTGTTACTTTTTGGCGTATATGTCGCGCTGCTCCACCGCGAGCCTGTCGCAGCGCTCGTTCTCGGCGTGGCCCGCGTGACCCTTTATCCATGTGAACTCGGCATCGTGTATCTCAAGCAGATCGAGCAGCCGTCCCCAGAGATCGGGATTGAGCGCGGGCTGCTTGTCGCTCTTTATCCAGCCGCGCTTGCGCCACGACTTCGCCCAGCCCTTTGTTATGCCGTCAACGACATATTTCGAGTCCGTCTGTATTATCACCCTGCACGGGTATTTGAGCGCTTCGAGCCCTTTTATCACGCCGGTGAGCTCCATGCGGTTGTTGGTTGTGTGAGCTTCCCCGCCGGACAGCTCGGCTTCCTTGTCGCCGTAACGGAGTATCACGCCGTAGCCGCCGGGACCCGGGTTCCCGGAACAGGCGCCGTCCGAGAATATATATACGGTCTTTTTTTCCATTTATCTTGCTTTTGCCTTTCTTTTTTCTGTGATGTTGTTTGCTATCTTCACTGTAACGAAGTTGAGAACTGCCGTAAGTGCCGCTCCGCAGGCGGTAACGATAATTGTTACCATCGTCATTTCCCTTGTCATCTCGACCGTTCCGAAGAAATCGCCGAAGAACAGATATCCGCAGACAAACGCGCCGATAAGCACCGCAACCATTCCTATCTTCCACGGCTTCATAGGGTCACAGGCAAGCAGCACTATCACAAAGGATACGCCCGCGAGGATAAACATTGATACTGTGCTGAGCTCCTCCGTTGTAAAGCCGTAAATATTCGCGCAGATAATGCCTGCCGAAAGCGATATTACTGCCGAAACGCCGTTCGGTATCGCCTTGCGTATAACGTTCGAGATAAAGCTGCCGCGGATAAGCTCCTTGTTGGGCTGGAGCGCGAGCAGGAAGCTCGGAACGCCTATGCACAGCGCATTTATGAGCGTCATCTGTATCGGCTCGAACAGGAACGGGAGCTGTATGATAACGAAAAGTATAGCGAGCAGCAGACTGTATGTGGTCTTTGAAAGAAACAGCGATGCCGAGCGCTCCACGTTGTTTATGGAACGTCTGCCCTCCGCCACTACCTTCGGCATTGACGCAAAGTTGCTGTCGAGCAGCACGAGGTTGCTGACATTTCGCGCCGCTTCGCTTCCGCTCTGCATAGCCACCGAGCAGTCCGCCTCCTTTAGCGCGAGAACGTCGTTTACGCCGTCGCCCGTCATTCCGACGGTATGACCCTTTGCTTTCAGCGCCTTTACAAGTTCGAGCTTCTGCGGCGGTGTGACACGCCCGAAGACTGTGTATTCGTCCACGAGCTCGCCGATATTATCCACCGAGGACGCGTCAATATACTTTTCCGCGTTCTTTACGCCGGCTTTCTGCGAAACGCAGCTTACCGTCACGGGGTTGTCGCCGGAGATTATCTTGATGTCAACGCCCTGCTCCGCGAAGTATCTGAGGGTATCGGGAGCCTCAGCGCGTATCTTGTCGGTTATCGCGATCATAGCGAGCGGCTTTGTTCCCGCCGGAACAGCCTTTTCCGTGAAGCTCTCCGGAGAGTGCGCGAGTATGATAACGCGCCTGCCGCCGGCGGAAAATTCTTCTACCTTCTGCTTTATTCCGGCGTAATCGCTGCCGAGAATGAACTCGCCCGCGCCCATTATATAGGTGCCTTTGCCCTCGAAGGAGGCTCCGCTCCACTTGCGGGCAGAGGAAAACGGCATTATCTCACCGGCAGTCCAGTCCGAGCTGCCGCCCCAGTGCTCCTTAACGGCGCAGAATGTCGGGTTCGTATCGGAAAGCGCCGTCATTAGCGCGGTCATAGCCGCGTCAAGCTCCGCGTCGGTGCAGTCAAAATTCTTCGTCTCGACTACCTGCATACTGCCCTCGGTTATGGTACCGGTCTTGTCAAGGCAGAGCACGTCCACGCGCGCAAGCGTCTCTATGCAGTACATATCCTGCACGAGCGTCCTGTTCTGCGCAAGGCGGATAGCGCTCACCGCGAGCACGATACTTGTCAGAAGGACAAGTCCCTCGGGTATCATGCCTATAACGGCGGCAACGGTGCTGACCATTGCTCTGTTTACCGTCTGTCCCGACACAAATACACCGTCATAGATGAGAAGCAGCATTATCGGGATAATGCAGATCGAGATGCCCTTGAGAATTGTATTTATCGCGCGCATCATCTTGGAATCGGTCTTTTTGACGTACTTCGCGCCGCTCGTGATCTTGTTCGCGAAGCTGTCCGCGCCGAGCCCTACCGCCACCGCACGGCTCTCACCGCTGACGATGAAGCTGCCGGAAAGTATCTTGTCACCGGGCTTCTTGTAGATAGGATCGCTCTCGCCGGTGATAAGGCTCTCGTTGACCTCGCACTCGCCCGTAACCACCTCGCAGTCGGCGGATGCCTGCATACCGGACCGGAAGACGACAAGATCGCCCTCGACTATCCGGGAATTGAGTATCTCCTTTTCCGTCCCGTCCCGTATGACGTGGGCTTTCGGCGCGGATATCAGCGTAAGGCGGTCAATAGTGCGCTTTGCGCGTATCTCCTGGAATATGCCGATACCGGTGTTACAGAAGATAACGCCGATGAACATGGCGTTCTTGATCTCGCCGAAGATAAGCACGAGCACAGCAAGCACGATATTCAGGAAGTTAAAGAACGTCAGCGTATTTTCCTTGATTATCTGCCCGACGGACTTGGTCTTGATCTCGGCGGAGCCGTTCACCTTACCCTGCGCGGCAAGCTCTTCCGCCTGTGCTTCGGTAAGTCCCTTTTCGATGTCTGTCATTTTGGTCTCTCCTGTTTATATTGTTTATTTTATATCCATTCTCAGAATGTGTGCGTTCGGCTTGAAGCCGTATTTTTCGTAGAAATCTATCGCGTTGTTGCCGTCGGCGACTTTGACCTCTATCGTGCGGACTCCGCTCTGCGCGAAAACGTCCATTGCCCATTCCATCAGCATATTTCCGTAACCGCTGCCGCGGCATTCCCTGAGCACGATCAGATAATCTATCGCGCCGGAAGCGCCGGTAATGTCGGTCTTGCAGAAGCCCGAGATCCTGCCGTCGTTTTCTATCACGCAGATACGCGATCTGCCGCCCGCGATGTCCTTTTCAAACGACGCGAGAGTATCACCGAACGGCTTTTTCGGGTACTGTCCCCTGAAGTACACCGAGACGGAGTTGTGATGCTCGGCAAGCTCTCTGAGACATTCCTCAAGCATATATACTTCCCCGGAAGCAAGTTCTCTCATAAGCGTTTACCTCATTTTTTCCGATAACATACAGCAATATTATACTATATCGGGCGGGATTTGTAAATAGCAAAAATCATTGACAAAACCACCGATATTTGATATCATTATTACAGTTATTACTAATTTAACGGAGGAAATCCCGATGAGACTTCTCCTTGCGGAAGACGAGCGCACCCTTTCCGACGCGCTTACAGCAATTCTCACACACAGCAACTATTCCGTTGACGCGGTGTATAACGGACAGGATGCGCTCGACTATCTCGAAGCGGGCAACTACGACTGCGCCGTGCTCGACGTTATGATGCCGAAAATGGACGGCATAACCGTGCTGAAAACGGTACGTGCAAAGGGAATAAATATCCCCGTGCTGCTTCTGACCGCCAAAAGCGAGATAGACGATCGCGTGGAAGGGCTCGACAGCGGCGCCGACGATTATCTGACAAAGCCGTTCGCGACAAAGGAGCTGCTTGCCCGCATACGGGCGATGACACGCCGGCAGCCCGAGCTCACCGACACGCTTCTCAAAGCCGGGAATGTCACGCTCAGCCGTTCGGACTACACTCTTGCGGGTCCCGACGGCAGCACCCGTCTCGCGGGCAAGGAATATCAGATGCTCGAAATGATGATGATGAACCCCAATCAGGCGATCTCCACCGAGCGCTTTCTTGAAAAGATATGGGGATATGAGAGCGAATCCGAGATAAACGTCGTGTGGGTCAATATCTCCGGTCTGCGCAAAAAGCTCGCCTCCGTCGGCGGCAACGTCACTGTCAAAGCCGCAAGAGGCGTCGGCTATATGCTTGCGGAGACAGAATAAAGTCTCTGCTATACCTGCTGCGCTTACGCGCTTGCGTCTTTTCGCGGTCACTTTTTATGCACGCATCGTGCGTGCTTTTGGTGACCACTACCAATGCATCCTGCATTGCGCAGACGGCACAAGGGGCTGCGCGCCCCTTGACCCGCGGCAGCGGTCTGTCGGTCAGCCCCTCTGTCACCTAAAGGTGACACCTCCCCTGTAGGGGAGATCACGCTGCACCCGAATATATATTTATTATTGACAGTTCAATACTTTAGATAAAAAGCCGGAGGGAAATATGCCGGATAAGATAAAATGGACTCCCGAACAGGAGCGCGCAATAACATTCAGAGACGGTGCCGCGATAGTCTCGGCAGCTGCGGGAAGCGGCAAGACCGCCGTTCTTGTTGAGCGCGTAAAACGGCTGATACTCGATGACAAAGACCCCGTGAACGCCGACGAAATGGTGATATCCACGTTCACACAGAAGGCTGCCGCGGAAATGAAGGCAAGACTCGACAAAGCGATAGATGAGGAGCTCGCCAAAGCCCCCGACAACACCCGCCTTATCGAACAGCGTCTGCGCCTTGAGGACGCGTCTATATCCACGATCAGCTCATTCTGTCTCGGGCTTCTCCGACGCAACAGCGCCGTCACCGAGCTACCGCCCGATTTCTCGGTGCTCGACGAGTCGGAGGCAAAGCTGATCTTCTCGCAGTCGCTCACCGCGATAATGGAGGACTTCTGCGAAAACGGTGACCCGCACGAACGCGAGCTGCTGTATGATTGGTATTTCGGCGAGGACGACAGGCATATCGAGGAAGCGGTCACATATCTCTACACCTTCTCGCGCAATGTCCCGGACGCGGACAGGTATTTTAACGAACAGCTCGCGCTCTACCGTGACCCCGACGGAAAAAACGGCAGCACCGCGCTCGAAAAATACATCAAAGCGTATATAATTAAGCCTGCGGAGACGCTTTCGGCGCTGTGCGGTGAACTTACGGAGCTTTCGGCAGGTACTCCCGCGGAGACGTTCGCGCAGGAATGGAACGCCCTGAGCGGTATGTTATCCGGTATAGACGGCGCAGAAAGCTGTGCGGCGGTGTATGAGGCGACGCTGAAAAACGCGGAAACTCCGGCACTCCCGCGCAAGACCAAGAGCTTCGACAATTCGGTACACAAAGAGCTGAACGCCCAGATGAAGGAGCTGTGGGGGGATATCCTGCGCTCCGCCGGGCTCGTTGCCCGCAGAAAAGACAATATGTCGCAGTGCTCACCCGTTCTTGCCGCGCTCGTGTCGCTCGTGAAGAAGCTCGACGCGGAATACTCCGCGAGAAAGCGCGAAAAGTGCAGGGTGGATTTCTCCGATATCGAGCTGATGACGCTAAAACTGCTGCGGGGTGAGGACGGAGAACCGAGCGCCGCCGCGAAGGAGATCGCGAAAGGCATAAAAATAATCATCGTTGACGAGTTTCAGGACAGCAACGAGATACAATATGAGATATTCAGGCTGCTTTCGGACAACAAGCGAAACCTGTACTTCGTCGGGGATATCAAGCAGTCCATATACCGTTTTCGCGGCGCAGACCCGCTGGTATTCGCGCGGCTTACCAAAGACCCGGAGTTCACGGTGATAAATCTGAACCGCAACTTCCGCAGCTGCGGTGAAGTCGTGGACGCGGTAAACGGCATTTTCACCGGGACTATGACCGAAGAGCTCGGCGATGTGAACTACGACGAGACCTGCGCTCTCGTTCAGGGTGCGTCCTACGAGGCGGACGAGCGGCACAAAACCGAGCTTGTGACATTCACGGCACGGCTCACCGAGGACAGCCGTAAGGACGAAGCCGCCTATATCGCAGACCGCATAAAAAGCATGGTTGAAAGCGGCTATACCGTCGGACGCGGAGAAAACGCCCGCCCCTGCGGCTACGGGGATTTCGCGGTGCTTATGAGAAGCTACAGCTCCAATATAGCGCTGTACAAGGCGGCATTTACCAAAGCGGGAATACCGTTCGAGGCGAAGGAGGACGGCGGATATACCGATTTCGCGGAGATAAAGCACGCACTTGCGCTGCTGCGCGTCATAGATGACCCGTACCGTGACAGCGATCTTGCCGCCGTGCTGATGTCGGAGCCGTATATGTTCTCGGCGGACGAAATGGCGGGGATAAAGCTCGCGGGCGGCTCGAAACGGAAAAACCTCTGGCCGGGGCTTGTCGAGTACGCTAAGGAAAACAGTCGTGCCGCGGCAGTCGTGAACGAGATACGCGGATATCGAGAGTTTTCGGAGGAAAACTCCGCCGAAAAGCTGATACGCAAGATCTGCGACGAAAGTATGCTGATACCTGCGGCGGAGGCTGCGCCGGACGGAGAAAAGCGCAGCGCGAACCTGCGTATGCTGATATACTATGCGAGGACGTTCTCCGGCGGCGAGAGCGCGAGCCTGTACGATTTTATAAAATACACCGAGCAGCTCGACCGCGGGAAGATAAAGCTCCCGCAGGCGAAGGGCGACAGCGCCGGCAGCAGCCTTGTGCGGCTCATGACCGTCCACGGCTCGAAAGGGCTTGAATTTCCGGTGTGCTTTGTAGCCAATCTTTCGTCAAGACCTCCGGTATCACCGAACGGCGGACTTTTATGCGATCCGTACTGCGGGATAGGAATGAAAATAAACGACAGCGGGAAAATGCTGACGATAGACACGCTTACATACGATCTTGCCGCTGCGGAATCGACGCGCCTTGAAATGAGCGAGGAAATGAGACTGCTTTATGTCGCAGCGACAAGAGCAAAGGAGAAGCTGATATTCACAGTTCCCGTTACCGCAAAGACCCAGCCGAAGATGCACTACGGCTGGATCATCGAAAGCGCCGCCGTAAGGGACGGGCTTATAGAGGTGCGCAATTACAGCGGATACAAGCCGGCACAGACCGCCGTAAAATATGACGACGACGCGAAAGAGCCGGAAATAAAGCCGTTCACGGAGTATCACCATATCCTCGCATCGGAAGTTCCGGCGAAGGTCACAGCAACACAGATCGGCGTAAAAAGCGTGGACGACTTTTCGGAGCAGTCCGATCACATTGACCGCTTTCTGCGCACGCCGTCGTTCCTTATTGAAAGCGGTTCGGCGAAGCTGACGGGAAAGAAGCGCGGCGACGCTTACCACAAGGTAATGGAGCTGCTGGATTTCGGTGCGGCTGCCGCAGACGTTCCGGCGCTGCTCGATGCCATGCGGGACAGCGGTAAGCTCTCGGAGCTCGAACGCGCTTCGGTGGCGGAGGAGGACATTGCCGCTTTTCTGGAAAGCCCGCTGTGCAGGAGAGCCGCGGCAAGCGGCGACGTGAACCGCGAGTTCCCGATCTTCTGCGAATACGAGCCGGAGCCCGGCGAATGGGGCATAACCGACTGGAGCGGTGAGGAAAAGCCATTCATTCAGGGTATCGCGGATATGTTCTTTGTCGAGGACGGCGAGATCGTGCTCGTGGACTACAAGACCAACCGCCATATCACCGCGGAGCAGCTTGCCGACGAGTACCGCGGTCAGCTTGAGATCTACGCCCGCGCCCTTTCCGAAGCCACCGGAATGAGGGTTAAGGAAAAGCTGCTCTATTCGTTTGAACTGGGAGAGGTTATAGTCTGATAGTCTCTCTCGGGTCTCTTCAAAAGCGCTAACGCGCGTGTCCTACGCGGACGGCGCCAGCCTACGCGGCTGGACCGCGGCGGGGAACGCCCCGCGGCGTTGTGACCGTAATACGGAACTTTAAAAGTCTGCGAAAAGAGTGAAGATAAACTGCTATATGTCATTCAAAACGGCAAAGTTGACAAAAACATATAAATGTGATAGAATAATACACCATAAAGACAAAAGATAAGGAATGAAATAAATGCTGAATTGGTACAGCCCGGATATTACATTCATAACAGAAAACAGCGGCAGTTTCCGTTCCATGCGCAGAGCCGGCAGTGATACCGCCCCCGCGAATATTTTTCTGCTCGGCGCGAAGTACAATACCGAGATCGCCGAACGGGACGGCGCGGTGTTCAGATATTACAACGGCAGCAAGCCGAACCGAAGAGGCTACGGGTTCCCGATAGCGCCGGAGGGAGCGAACATAGCACGGCTTGTTGAGATCATCGAACGGGACGCCAAACAGCGCGGGATCCCGGTTGAGTTCTGCCTTTGCGACGAACGGCAGAGAGCCGCGCTCGACGCTGTGCGGGATATCGAATGGAAATGTACCGACGACGACAGCGACTATATCTATAAAAAGGAAAGCCTTGCGTCGCTTTCCGGCAAAAAGCTGCACAGAAAGAGAAACCACATAAGCAAGTTCATGCGCACCTACGACGATGTGCGGTACTGCACGATAAACCGCTGCAATATCGGTGACGCGGTGAATATCGCGGAGCTGTGGATAAAGGAACGGGAAGCCGTGTCCGCGGACGAGCTCGGTGAGCTTGAAAGCATACGGCTCGCGGCGAAGAATTTCGATGCGCTCGGGCTTATCGGAGGTATCATTTACGCGGGAGGTACGCCTGCCGCAATGACGATCGCGTCGCGTATCACGGAGCAGGTAACGGACATACATTTCGAGAAATCCTACGGCGAATACGCGGAAAACGGCGGATTCGCGGTTATTAACCGGATATTCGCGGAATCGCTCCCGGAGGAATGTGACCTTATCAACCGCGAGGAAGATATGGGAATCGAAGGTCTGCGCAGCGCGAAGGAATCCTACTATCCCGCGTTCAGGCTGAAAAAATACTATGGGGTGTGCAAATGCTGAGTTCTGTACTGTCAAAGGAAAACTGCGCGAATTGCAGGTTCTGCTGCTCGTTCAGGCGGCAAAGTCTGTGGGAAACGCCGCTTTTTGACGCGGAAACAGTTGAGAAGCTGTCGGAGCTATATCCCGAAGCGCATTTCAAGCCGCGCGGCGACGTATATACGATAGACATTGACGGTGATTACAAGACGGACGACTCCGAGGAAGAAGCGCTCTGCCCGTTCAACAAGGACGGCTGTATTCTCGGTGTGGAGCTGAAACCGTTCGACTGCAGTATATGGCCGCTGCGGGTAATGAGATATAACGGCGGGCTTGCGATCTGCCTTACGCCGACGTGTCCGGTAATATCACAGAAGCCGCTTTCGGTCATGCGGGAGCTTGCCGACGGTGCTGTCGGTGACCGTATTGCCGATTACGCACGCTCGCACCCGTTCATTGTCAAGGATTACAAAGAAGGCTTTCCGGTATTACGGATAATTTCTTGAAAGGATCGAAAAATGAAATTCAAATACGTCAGGATACAGGGCAAGGAGCTTGCCAAAAACACAAAGTACGCGAAGGGCATATTCAGTATGTGCTGGCAGCTTATACAGAACGACGTTATGGAAGAAGAGGATGCCGATCTTTTCAGAGAGATAGACTCGTGGTTTGCGGAGGTTCTGCCGTTCCCGCCGCAGTGCAGAAATCAGGAGAATGTTGTCTGCTTTTTCAAGACGGAGAACGCGGACACCATGATGAAGATGATAAATCCGGCAATGTGGCTGCTTGACAAATATCATCACCCTTACTATGTTGTTTACACGAATTATCCGGGCGAGATCGTATATGAGGACGAATATCAGGTTGCTGTAAAGGCGGGCGAAGACCTTATCTTCGAGGACATTCAACCCTCGTGGTCACCAGAAAGCGGCGGTGCCGAAGCCGGCGCGGGCAATGCATAGCGACACTCTTCTATTGACGGGTGCAGCTCTGCACGATGCAGTGGTAGTTGTTGCCAAAAGTGCGCACGTAAGCGCACATAAAAAGCGGCGAACGCGCCGCTCCGAATCCGTAGCTACATTCTTCTAATAACAAGTGCAGCACCTCGGTTAGCTATTCTCTGCTATATATGGTAAAAGAAACCGCACAGATTGTAAGTCTGTGCGGTTATTGTCATTTAATAAAGGAGTTATCGCCAACCCCACTGCGTTTCTATGAGAGCAGCCCATAGAAGAAAACTCTGAAATACTGCATTTGTTTGGGGTGTCAAGCCCACTTTTCCAAAGGGGGCTTGCGGGGTCCGGGGCAGCGCCCCGTCTCAAAAGTCTCAAATTCTCACGAAAATCTCTCAAAGCATCTCTTTCACGATCTCGGGGAGAGCGGAGAGGGCTTCACCGATCTTGGAGATGTCGGCGATGCCTGCCATAGCGCTGTCGGGCTTGCCGCCGCCTTTGCCGCCGGTGAGAGCGGAGATCTGCTTGACGATGTTGCCGGCGTGAGCGCCCTTTTCTACGGCTTCCTTGCTGCAGATGCAGAGGAAGTTGCCCTTGCCGTCGGCATGACCGGCGAGAACGGCTATGAAGCTGTCGTACTTGGACTTGATATCGTCGCCGGCTTTGCGGAGGTTGTCGCCTACTGTGCCTTCGAGAACGGCGGAGAATACCTTGATACCGTTGATCTCTGCCGCGTTCGCGGTGATGTCGCCCATGGCGTTCGCGGAGAGCTGACGGGTGAGCTTGTCTATCTCCTTCTTCGCGTCGGAAAGCTCCGCGGTTACCGCTTCGCAGCGCTGAACGAGAGCATTCGGGTTCGGAACCTTGAGTATATCCGCGGCTGTCGCTATCGTCTTCTTTGCGTTGTCGAGCGCTTCAAGAACGCCGAATCCCGTTGTGGATTCTATACGGCGTACTCCGGCTGCAACCGACGACTCGGAAAGTATCTTGAACAGACCTATCTTTGATGTGTTGTCCGCATGCGTACCGCCGCAGAACTCGGTTGAGAAGCCGTCCGCCGTGCTTACTACGCGCACCACGTCACCGTATTTCTCGCCGAACAGCGCCATTGCGCCCTTCTTGCGTGCTTCCTCGATCGGCAGCTCCTCGGTAACAACATTTATTCCCTTGAGTATCTCCTCGTTTACTATCCTCTCGGTCTCGGCTATCTCCTCGGGGGTCATAGCGCTGAAATGCGAGAAGTCAAATCTTCCTATCTTCTCGTCAACATACGAGCCCGCCTGATGAACGTGATCGCCGAGAACCTTGCGCAGAGCCGCCTGAAGCAGATGCACGGAGGTGTGGTTGCGTCTTATGGAGCTTCTTCTTTCCTCGTCAACCTGTGCGGTAACGGCATCGCCCGTGCGGAAGCCGCCGCTCGTAACGTCGCAGTAGCAGACGAACTGCCCGCCCGCTGCCTTCTTCGTGTCAACTACGGTGAGAACACTGTCGCCGGCAGTGATAACACCGGTATCGCCTACCTGACCTCCCATTTCCGCATAGAACGGGGTCTTTTCTATAACAACGATCACTTCGTCGCCCTCGCCGCATTCCGAAACAGCCGCGCCGTCCTTTACTATCGCAGTTATCTTCGTATCTGCGGTGAGTGTTGTGTAGCCTACAAATTCTGTCTTTAAGCCGGAGACCGCATTCATGGAAGCCTCGTCCCAGCCGCCCTTGAACGCCTGATTTGCGCGGGCTGTCTGCTTCTGCTTCACCATGAGCTCCTTGAAGCGCTCCTCGTCGAGCGACAAGCCTTTTTCCGCAAGTATCTCCTTTGTGAGATCAAGCGGGAAGCCGTATGTGTCGTGCAGTCTGAAAGCGTCGTCGCCGCTGAGAACGCCGTTTGTGCCGAGCTTGCCGATAAGATCGGTAAGGAGCTGCGAGCCCTTTTCAACCGTCTTGTTAAAGCTCTCCTCTTCGGTAGCGATGACCTTCATTATATACTCGCGCTTTTCAAGCAGCTCGGGGTACGCGGACTTGTTTTCCTCGATGACCTGATCTACGATCTCGGTGAGGAACGGCTTTGTCATGCCGAGCAGTCTGCCGTGACGTGCCGCGCGTCTCAAAAGTCTGCGCAGAACGTAGCCTCTGCCCTCGTTGGAGGGACGCACGCCGTCGCCAACCATGAATGTCGTTGCGCGCGCATGGTCTGTGATAACACGGATTGATACATCATCGCTGTGGCTTGCACCGTAGGTCTTGCCGGTAACGGTGCATATACGCTTGATGATGTTCTGTATCGTATCAACCTCGAACATATTGTCAACGCCCTGCATTACGCACGCAAGACGCTCCAGACCCATACCGGTGTCTATGTTCTTGTTTTTGAGCTGTGTGTAGTTGTTGTGGCCGTCGTTGTCGAACTGCGTGAATACGAGGTTCCATATCTCGATGATACGATCGCAGTCGCCCGCCTGCTCGAAGCTCTCAAACGGGCCGTACTTCTCTCCGCGGTCAAAGTGTATCTCGGAGCAGGGTCCGCAGGGACCGCTGCCGTGCTCCCAGAAGTTGTCCTTCTTGCCGAGCTTTACAATGCGGTCACGCGGTACGCCGATCTCGTTTGCCCAGATCTCGCCCGCCTCGTCGTCTTCCTCGTAGATAGTCACCCACAGCTTCTCCGGCGGGATCTCAAGCACCTTTGTCAGGTACTCCCAAGCCCACGCAGTAGCTTCATGCTTGAAGTAATCGCCGAAGGAGAAGTTGCCGAGCATCTCAAAATATGTGCCGTGACGCGCGGTCTTGCCGACATTCTCGATATCGGGTGTGCGTATGCACTTCTGGCAGGTGGTGACTCTCTTTCTCGGGGGAGTCTCAACGCCCTGGAAGAATTTTTTGAGCGGTGTCATTCCCGCATTTATGAGCAGCACGGAATTGTCGCCCTGCGGTACGAGCGGAGCCGACGCCATGCGCAGATGCTCCTTGCTCTCGAAAAATTTCAGATAGCTTTCTCTTAACTCGTTAAGTCCTGTCCATTTCATAATTTTTTACCTCTTTTATTTTATAATCCTAAAAAATTGTTTATGTTCGTCCAGAGAATCATTTCGCGCTGGCTGTCGGTAAGGTCAATGCGGTTGAAGCGTTCAACTTCCTCCGACGCGTCCCACATCGGGTAATCCGTGCCGAAGAATACTCTTTCCGCGCCGTATGTGAGAATGTATTCCTTCGCCTGCTCCGGCGTGATGAAATCGAGCGAACTGCTTTCGTCGAACCAGAGATTATCAATACCCGCGAGCGTTCTCACCGCGTCCGCCCATACGGAGTAGCCGCCGAGGTGCGCGCAGATCATTCTCTGCTTCGGGAAGCGCTTTGCCGCCGCCTTCATTCTGTCGGGATTGGAATAGTCATACCGCTTGTCGCCGGTGTGGAAAAGTATCGGAACTCTGCCGTCTATCGCCTCGTACATCTGCATCGCGGCAGGCTCGTCTATCTGAAATTTCTGGCAGTCCGGGTGCAGCTTCACTCCCTTAAGTCCGAGCCCGATTATGCGGGTGACCTCCTCATCGACTTCCTTCGCGGACATCGTCGGGTGCAGCGTACAAAAGCCTACGAACATACCGTCGCTCGCGTCAACGCTGGCTTTTATGAAGTCGTTTATTTTCGGGACCTGATCGTGAGTTGTGGCAACCGAATGAACGAGACAGCGTTCTATCCCGCACTTTCTTGAGTTTTCGATCATTGTTGATATCCTGCCGTCAAAGGACATCGGGATATTATAGAAATCTCCGACGTGCTGTGACGCTTTTTCGGCTATCTTATCGGGGTAAATGTGAACGTGTGCGTCAAAAATGCGCATTTCTTTTGTCCTTTCTCTGTATATGTGACGTTTAACAATTTATTATAGCACTTTTGGTTTGGAATTTCAATATGTTTTTTTAACTTTTCGGAGCATAGCGCAAAAAAGACCACCCGGAGATCATCCGGATGGTCAGAGTTTTATGATATCAGCTTTCCGTCATTGCCGAAGGTGTATTTTTTCCCGCCGATCGTAACCGTGCCGACTGCCATTTTTCCGCTTTTCAGCAGATAATAGGTCTTTTTGCCGTTCGACTTTATCCAGCAGCCTTTCAGCTTCACGCCGTTCTTGTAATAATACTTTGCGGTCTTTGTCTTTGCCCAGCCGGAGTATTTCCCGCCGCAAACGCCGTTCTTATCGAATTTATACAGCACTCCGTCTATTGTTGTAGCCTTTGTGACCTTTTTTCCGCTTTCGTCGAAATAATATTGTCTGCCGTCAATAGTTTTCCAGCCCGTTTCCGCGGCTGCCGCTTCTTCCGTCCCTGTCAGCGGATATTCCGTCACGGTACAGTATTTCAGATCTTCCTCGCTGTAACCGGTGCTGTCATAGATCCTCAGCCAATAATACCTGCCGCCCTCTTTCCAGGTGTAATTCCCGTCGTCGAGAATCCGGCTGAAATAAACGGTATTGCCGCCCGATGACGTTTTACGGGAGTTATACGATCCTTCACTTACCTCTTCCTGCGCAACTTCGTATTTGTTCATTCCGGCTTTTTTGTCAATATAGGCGTACAGCTCGTATGTTTTGCCGCCCGCCTTGAACATCGTGCTCACATAAGTCGGGGTAATGATGATATGTACGATATCGGACAGATTTTCCGAAGCTATCGACGGTATAGAAAGACTTTCCGTTGTCAGCAGCCAGTCCGACGCTTTCGGTTCGATCTTTTCTATCGTGCTTTTGCCGCTGTTTTCTGCAATAAAAGCGATAAGATCATCCACACTGTTGAATTGGATACCTGCGATCGAGTCAACGTAGGTAAAATAGCCCGTTTTATCCGCAAAAGCAGGAACAGCCGCACATGACATTGCCGATACCGCAGCAAGCGCTGCCGCGATAAGTCTTATTGATTTTTTCATAATGATATACTTCCTCCGTTTTGTTTTTTTGAGAGCTCTCTATATATATAACGTTTTTCGGAGGCGTTTTGTGACATAATTTTTGAAAAAAATTTTTTCAAGAGCAGATATAATAAAACACACAAAATTTTTGTTAAATGTTGACTTTTTTAGTAATATATGCTATAATATATTTATAGTGAATTTATTTAATGGAGAGTAATAGTATGACAAAGTTTATAAAAAAATTATCTCATAAGTCATTGGCTGTTATTACGGCGGGATTTATGGCTTTAGGAGCCGTTATCCCGGCTTCTGCAAATAACACGGGAATGTTTTCTGAAACAGCCGAATTAGCTTATATGGCAACCGTTGCAAGACCTGACTATCTGATTAAGGGTTCTACCGGCGAAAGACAAGTCAAACTTTCAACTTCCACATCAGGAGCAACTATCTACTATACCACTGACGGTAAAACGCCCACTACAAGCAGTAAAACATATAACGGAAAACCCCTTAAAACAACAAAAGACATAAAAATAAAAGCAATCGCTGTCAAGGGTTCACAAAAAAGCAACGTTATGGTTCAGACTGTAAGTGTTAAAACTCAATACGGTGATGTCACCGGAGACGGCAAAATAAATAAAAATGATTATATCAGGCTTAAAACGTATCTTTCAAACAAAGCTACATATATTTGCAAGGATAATGCGGACTGCGACGGAAACGGCGAAGTCTCATCAAAAGACCTTACTGCACTCTCGCAATATCTGAACGGAATTCTGGACAATCTTCCTAATACTCCGTTAATCACGGTAAACACGCCTACCGCCGCAAAAGAATCAATCTACGGCGGCGTTCAGGTTACGCTTAATACCACTACAAGCGGCGCTACCATTTACTACACTACGAACGGCGCAAAACCCACAACAAACAGCACAAAATACAGCTCACCCTTCACGCTCACATCTTCCAAAACGGTAAAAGCTATTGCCTGCAAAGACGGAGAGACGAGCGAAATGCTCACATTCAGTGTTGATGTAGGTACCACATCGACCATACAAGAAAAAAGTGATGTATCTGATATGGCAGTTGAGATAAAACTTTCCTGCAATACCTCGGATTCTGTTATATACTACACTACCGACGGCTCCGATCCAAGAACGAGTTCCACAGTAAAGAGCTATTATGGTTCCATAAAGATATATCAAAGTACGACAATAAAGGCATACGCACGCTGCAAAGGTAAATCAGACAGTTCAGTTTGCATATTAAAGTACACGTTAACAATCAGTTCTTCCGGTGGTTCGTCTTCATCAAGCAGCTCATCCTCGGGAAGCTCTTCATCTTCGTCGGGCAGCTCCTCCTCGGGAAGTTCTTCATCTTCGTCAGGCGGCTCATCTTCGGGAAGTTCTTCATCTTCGTCAGGCAGCTCATCTTCGGGTAGCTCTTCATCTTCGTCAGGCAGCTCATCTTCGGGAAGTTCTTCATCTTCGTCAGGCAGTAGCACAAGAAAGACCTGCCCAAGTTGCGGCGGTACAGGTGAATGTTCGAAATGTGGAGGTAAACGCTATTTTATATGCACTCATTGTGGTATGGGTAACTGTTCTTATTGTGCAGGAACAGGTAAAACATATGATATGCTTAATCATAAATTCAAAACATGTTCGGTTTGTCGTGGCAGCGGAAATTGTAAATACTGTAAAGGTAATTACAAACAAACATGTACTCGATGCGGGGGAAAAGGATATTGTATGATGTGCTATGGTCTTGGTAGAATTTAGTAAATAATGAATATTAAGTCAAAATAGAATAATATTCAATTTATGGCGCCCGTATATTCGCGGAAATTGAATAAAAGAAAACCGTCGGTCTGATCCGGCGGTTTTTTTAATGAATAATGAAAAATGAATAGTGAATAGTGAATAATGAATAATACAAAAAACCGCCTGACTTCGTCAGACGGTTTTTGCTGGCAGGGGTGGTAGGAATTGAACCCACGTCAAAGGTTTTGGAGACCCCTATTCTACCATTGAACCACACCCCTGTGTGTAAAAAAACAAATCAGCCCGCCCCACAGGGTTCCCGCAGGGCAGCTGCCGTCAGCAGATTTTCTGCTGGTGCGCCAACAGGGACTCGAACCCCGGACCGACCGGTTATGAGCCGGTAGCTCTAACCAACTGAGCTATTGGCGCAAAGCGCTGAGCGCTGGTGACTCGTGTGGGAATCGAACCCACGTTGCCGGCGTGAGAGGCCGGAGTCTTGACCGCTTGACCAACGAGCCATATATATTTAAAGAGAATAGGTTAAGCCTATTCTCTTTAAATATGGTACACCTTCAGGGACTCGAACCCTGGACCCACTGATTAAGAGTCAGTTGCTCTACCAACTGAGCTAAAGGTGCAAAATGTCGGCGACGATCTATCTTCCCGAGGCGTTACCACCTAAGTATTTTCGACGCGGGTGAGCTTAACTGCTGTGTTCGGAATGGGAACAGGTGGACCCTCACCGCAATAGACACCGACTTGGGAGAACAAATGCAGGATGCATTCCGATTCTCTCAAAATTGAATAACGAAAC
>JAFPUE010000066.1 GCA_017395555.1 Ruminiclostridium sp.
ACATAGTACAGTGTCTCGGACTTGATATCCGAATACTCGGAAGTGATGACCGTGTAAGCCGTGCCGTGTCTGCACTCGCTCTTGTAGCTGTCGAGAGGCTTGCATACGGGCGACCACGATGCAGACCAGTAGTCGCCGGTCTCCGCGTCACGGATATAGATATAGCGGCCGGGCTGATCGGTAGCCACGGAATTGAAGCGGTAACGGATAATACGTCCGTTTGCGCCGGATTTAACGAAGCTGTATCCGCCTGCGTTATTGGAGATGATAGCGCCGTATTCGGGCGAGCCTAAGTAGTTTGCCCATGCGGACGGTGTGTCGGGTCTTGTGATGACATATTCCTTGTTTTTTTCGTCGAAAAAGCCGTAGTTCATAAGCTTTTTACCTCCTTATGGTAGTAGGCGGTGCTCCGCAAACGTTTTCAGCGCATTCTGCATGTCTGCTCCGGTCACCGTATAATAACATTATATCAGCAAAACTATCTTTGCACAAGGGCGGTAATTTGTACAAATTTTTCCGGGCGGTTTTGTGCATTTTGCAAAACAAATCCCGCAGACGCATTTCGCGTCTGCGGGGTAACTTTATTTACATATCAGCCGCATTTTAATATAATATCGGGTTGACTGTTGCGTAAAGTGTTATGGACTTTGACGGATCCTTTCTGAGATAGAACGGGATCGCAACATCGCCGGGATATGTTCCGTAAACGGTAATGGAGACATACATATTTCCGGCTACCGTTGTGTAGGTAGGAGTATATGTCAGGCATCCCTGCGGGCTCATCTCACCGGGAAGGATATCGGTCTGGGATGTGCAGTTCTCAACAACGAACATGAGCGTATCGTCGCTGAAACCTACGTCAACGGAAGTTCTTCCTGTTATTGCGTTGATCGTCTGTGTTGTTTCGGAGGAGCTGCCGGGTGTTACCGTTATAACGGTTGCCGCAGCCTCAGTGTTCTGGGATACTCTTCCGAGGGACATATTGCCGGGTGTCGAATAGTAGTCATAGCACGATGTCGCGAATCTGTACGCGGTAACCTCGGCATAAGCCTCGATACGGGTATTGATCGCTGTGCCGTCATCGACAGTAGCTTCCAGCGTAACGGTTGCGGATCTTCCGGGTGCAAGTCCGCCGCTGCTGATAAAGTCGGTGAGCATGATATATCTTGCGCCTGCGTTTATAGCTCCGGAATTTGCGTTAATGGAAGCTGTACGCTGGTTGAGATTGATCGTGCTGAATGCGTCGGTCATGTAAACGCCGATCTCTGCGTCGGAGAGTATGGTGGACGAAACGGGGGAGTTGTTGGTAAGAGTGATCGTGTATGTGAGTCTCTTGCCCTGCGCGATCTTGTTGTTTGTCGCACCGGTAACGGTCATATCGAGCTTGAGTATGCCGTAGTTCTTGGAGATAACGGCAAAGTTTACATTCTGGTTCGTGCTGCTGTAGGAATTGCTTGTTATTGCATATCCGACGTAGTTGTTGCTGTTAACGGCGCTGCCGTAGCTTACTATGCTGTTGTAGAAGGACTCGCTGTAGCCGCTTACTGCGTATGTACCGTTGTCTTCAACCTTGAGATCGGGAATGCTTACAGCACTGAGAGCCTGGTTTCCGGAGGATACGATATTGGGGTATGCGCGGTACTTCTGGTAGTTGTATTCGAATACTACTTTATAGTTATTATTCTCTGTAAGACCTGTGAAGGAGTATTCGCCGTTGTAGTTCGTCGTTGTCTTCTGAATGTAACGGTAAGGAGCATCCTGAGCGCTTGTTGTGGAGTTTACGAGGTAAACCGTCATTCCGCTGATACCGGGCTCGTTGGAAGCCTTGCTGCCGTTTGCGGTGATAACGCTGGACGAGCTGGAGGACGACGATACGGAGCCGGGAGTGTCATCCCATACAACGCCGCCGATCGTGAATCCGGCCTTTACTCTGTAGGAGAATGTCGAAACGTCGCTGTCGGTATTGCCCTTGCTGCGTGCATAAGCCTTGATGGTGGTATCCTGTGTAATTCTTATGGAGTTCGAATAGCTCTTTGCGGTAGAGCTCGTTCTCGGATCGGAACCGTCCGTGGTGTAGTAGATAATGGAGTTGGATGTGTAGCAGGAGAGCTTTACATCAATAGCCTCGGTATAGCTGGTAGATGTATTCTTGTCAGCCTGTACGGACTGAGTTGTTCCGACATCGGCGTTGAATGTCAACGGTTCGCTGGATTCACCGTTCTTGTAGTTGATAGCCTTTATTGTCGCTGAACGTTCAAGTGTGAACGGCGAGTTATATCTGTTGCTGCTCGTCGTAGGTGTCGAGCCGTTCGTCGTGTAGTAGATCGTAGCGCCGCTTACCGTGGTCTTGAGCGTTATCTTCATACCGCCGTAAACCTTGGACTTTGTCGCGGTGGGCTTCTTTACGGTAGCTACCGGCGAGCTGGGAAGTCTGCTTATCTTGCCGCTGAGGTACTGATTGAGCACGGTGAGGTCTTTGGACGAGATACCGCCGCTTCCGTCACAGTCAGCGTTGTCCTTGCATATGTAGGATGTCTTGCCCGCAAGGAAGTTTTTGAGTCTTGTATAGTCTGTCGAGTTTATCTTACCGTCACCGGTAACGTCGCCGTACTTGGTGGAAACATAGAATGTCTTTGCCATTACCGCGCTCTTGGAAGAGCCCTTTACCGCTATGGCGCAGATCTTTGTGTTCTTGGTTATCTGCAGCAGCTTGCCGGTGTACTTCTTGCTCTTTGTTGTAGGCGCTTTGCCGTTTGTGGTGTAGTAGATCGTGGCGCCCGATGTTGAAGTCGAAAGCCTGATCTGTCTGACCCCGGCGGTACCCTTTACGGTGTAAGTCGGTTTCGCGACGGTTGCTCCGTATTCGAGTTCCGCGGACTCCGTGTACAGCTTTGCACTCTCGGCGAACGACTCGACGCCTAAGCTCGCAACTGCCATAAGTCCTGCGGTGATGATGGCCGCCGCTTTTCTCAGAAGCTTGTTCATGTTTTCAATTCCTTTCCTTTCCGAATCCTTCGGTTAAAATATCTCTTCTGCGGAAAATCCGCTATATATAATAAAACGCTTTTTATACCCGAAAAGTGACACGATTTTTCAAGAAATTTTCGATTTTTTGAAAATTTCGTTAAATATGTACAAATCGCGGGCGTGCGGCTTATTATATTTCGGTAAAATCATCCTGCATGATATCCGCGTCTGTTCCGACGTGTCCGCCGATCATATCTCTTCCGCGCACATAATACTTGTCGCGCTGTTCCTTTACGGCGGCATCAAGCAGCTTCTTGACCTCTCTGGGCTTCTTTATGGATATGAGCTTCTTTTCGGGTGTGTCGATATCTTTAGACGCGATATCTATGGTACCGCAGCCGAAGATGCGCTGACCCAGAGTGAAGGATATCTTCTTGTCGAATATCCTGTAAAGCTCTATCTCATCTTCCTTTATGTTCAGCAGACCGATCCTTGTATAAAGCGTCGTGTCTGTCAGCACGTACCTTGTGAACGATATCGGCATACCGAGTATGCACTTTTTGCCGGACCACAGCACATTTCCGTAGTCCGCCTTGAGTTTTTCCATCTTCATCGGTGCTACCTCCCATAGGCGTATATCATTTATTATTTTTGTTCTTCAGCTTTTCAAGACTGTTTCTGATCTTTTCTTTCTTTTCTTCCAGCTCCTGCTTTTTCCGCGCTTTTTCCGCCGCGTACTTTTCAGCCTTCTCCTTCTGCTCGGCGGCATTCACTTCCGCGAGGGATATCGGTTCCGCGTTCTCACCCGAGAACGACTCGATATCCGTGTACTCGTCCGATCCCGGCGGCAGGCCCTTCTTCTCCAGCCTGTCGCTTATGAAGGTGCGTGCGGTGCTGTAAATAACGGCAAACAGCGGTATTCCTATGATAAGTCCCCAGAAGCCGAATATTCCCTGCCCCACGAGGATCGCGAAGATTACCCAGAAGCTCGTAAGACCGGTGCTTTCTCCGAGGATACGCGGGCTTATGACGTTGCCGTTGAGATTCTGTATGATAAGCACGATCACGGTGAAAACGATACACATTACCGGGTCTTCCATGAATATAAGGAACAGACACGGTACTATACCGATGAACGGTCCGAAATACGGGATTATATTGGTGATACCCATTATAACCGAAACGAGCAGCGAGAACGGAACTCCGGCAAGTGTGGTGATAATGAAGGTGAAGCAGCCTACCACGAAGGAGTCTATTATCGTTCCCGTTATGAAGTTACCGAAGGACTTGTGTATCTTACGCAGCGAGGATATGATCTTGTTGGCGCGCTGTATGCCGAGCGTTGCGTAAACGAGTTTCTTTGCCTGCGCGGCAAAGAGCTCCTTGCTGTAAAGGCAGTATATCGCGACTACCATACCGAAGATGATGTTAAGGACAAGTCCCACAATACCCGCGATACTGTTCGTTACGAAGCTGAGATAATCGCCCATCTGGGGAAGTATCTGGGTGGAGAGGAAGTTACGGAGCGTTGTACCGGCGTTGTTGATAACGTCGGAAAGCTCTTCCCTTATCTCCGGGTAATTGACGAAGATCTCATCTATCCACTTGTTGAGGTTCTGGAGATAGGTAGGTATGTTGTCCACGAGCATGGATAACGTGTTCGCGAGCTGCGGCACTATCGCTACGCCTATGCCGACGAGTATGCCGATTATCAGGAGGAATGTAAGGGTTATACTGCATATTCTGGCGGGCTTGTTCTTGACATACACCTTGAGGTGAGCGTATTTCTCGTTCCCCTTGCTGTTGGTTTCCTCGTAGTGCGCTCCCGATTTGCGGAACAGCTTTCCGAACATCTTTTTCTCGAACGTTTCTACGATAGGAGCAAGAAGGTATGCAATAACAAAGCCGTAAACTATCGGGCTGATAACCGCGGCGAACTTTCCGACGCCGTCCGCTATCTTTTCAATATTCACAAGCGTCATGAGCACGAGCATTGAAGCGATTATAACTATGAACGCCGTTATGCCCCAGCCGAGATAATGCTTGTTCCATTTATAGAATTTCATATACCCCTCCGAAACCTATACATAATAGTATTATACAACCATTCAAATGAATTGTCAAGCGCTTTGCATATAAAATCGCTGTAAAATATGTTTTATATTGTACAAATTTGTTTCCCGCACCACAATAAATGGTATTTTTTCGTTTTTAGCCGTAAAACACGGTAAAGTAAACCGGCATTCGGACATCTTCGGGGAATAATAAAATACGCACGAACATATATTGTACGGGGTGATAGCTTTGTCCGCGAAAAAAAGGGTCAACGAAAACATAAAAAAAGCCGCCGCGTACATCTTTTCCTCGGTATGCGGCATGATCGTTTCGGGGATATTTCTCGCGCTGTTTTCGGGGGTCATGTATGTTCTTTCCATGCCGCCGGAGACTGCGGGGGCAATGTCACTTATAGCTCTTGCGGCGGGCTGCGTATGCGCGGGATATGTATGCGGCGCGATAAAGCTCCGCAAGGGTCTGCGTTCGGGGCTGATATGCGCGTCGGTGATCTCCGGCATCGCTCTGCTTGTTTCGGCGCTGTCCGGCAACCTTAACGGCTCTTCCGCCGCGGCAAGGCTCATCACCGCGGCGATCTCCTGCTGCACCGGCTCTGTCTGCGCAGTCAACAGAAGGAATGAATAGTGAATAGTGAATAGTGAATAATGAATAATTATGCTGATTTTGTCAGAATATATTCCCGATCGTGAGCGCCCTGCTCTTTTCGTAGATATCGAGCAGCATGATCGTCTCCGAACATTCCTCGGTTATTTCGCCGTCTCCGTCTTTCAGTTCCGCGATTATATGCAGCAGCGCCTTTGATATCTCGAACGCGCACTCGTTGTTTGTCAGGAAGATATTGTTCGCGCAGAACGTTTCCCATTCCTCTGAGATAGCTTCCGCCGTTTCCGTAAGCGCCGTCCGGTCTGCCGAATGTGACATTTCTTCGAGCCGGACGAGCCTTTCCGCCGTTTTCGCCGTGAAGTCCTCTGTATGTGCGGAAAGCACTATGCCTGTGATTATCATGACTGCGAGCAGAGAAATACATATCACCGTTCTTTTCAACCGTTCTTCCCCTTTCCCGTGTCCTTGCGTATCACGGTACACTGCCCGTCCCGCGATACCGTCATAAGGAACACCTCGTTCTGTTTCGCGCCGTTTTTATCGAGCAGCCGCCCGAGCTTTTTCGCGTCCATTCCGCACGATTTCATGCCGTCGGGCTCGGTTATGCCGTCCTTGACTACAACGCACGGCGGGTCTGTCGCGCCGTCGTCCTTCTTGAAAAAGTTGATCTTTCCCGTCGTCTCGACGATAGCGTATCTTACCTCGGAAATGTCGAAAATGCTCTGCCCGCGCATTGCTTCGAGCACATCGTCTATCGTATAGCGCAGTTTTTCGAGCTCCACGCGGTCTATCACGCCCTCGGAAATGATTATTTTCGGGGAGCCTGTCACCGTTCTGCGGAATTTCGGGCTTTTCAGCATCACGACGGACATCAGCACGTCAATGCACACTATCATCAATATAGGCACAATACCTATCAGCATTGGTATTGTCGGATCCTCTATCGAAAGCGTTGCGATATTCGATATAAGTATAGTTGTCACAAGCTCGCTGGGCTGAAGCTCACCGAGCTGTTTTTTACCCATGAGCCTCATCATAGCTATTATCACCGTATAGAGTATCGTCGTCCGTATCATTATTATCAGCATATCCGCTTCACCTCTGTATTATTTTCCTCTTTTTGTAATAATTTATTCATTCCCGCGCAGAATAATATAGAAACTCCGTCAGGTGAAAAAGGTATCTTCCTGTTCGGAGACTTGTCGGGTTCCGTGTTACGGTCATTTCGCCGCGGGGCGTTCCCCGCCGCGGTCCAGCCGCGTAGGCTGGCGCCGTCCGCGTAGGACACGCGCGTGAGCGCTTTCGGGAGGCAGAGATGCTTGAAAAAGAACTTGAAAAAAATACAGTGAACGTGCGGGCGCTGATGAAGAACAGCAGCGATCTCACTATGAAATACGCGAAGGCGGGCGGGGTGAATGTATGTGTGATATCCTGCGACGGTCAGATAGATACCAACCGGCTTGCAAACCTCGTTTACCGCCCGCTGTCCGGAATTGACCCGGAGATATGTGACCCGCGCAGGATAGCGGCAATGATTAGCGGCGAGCTGCTTATCGCGGGAGACGAAAAGCCGGTGGAAAGTCCGGAGGAGATAGTCGCGGCGGTAACGGCGGGGTTCTGCGTGATACTGATAGACGGCGTTGAGAAGGGCTGGGCGATAGGCATACAGGGCTTTGAGACCCGCTCGGTCACACAGCCGGAAAACCACAGGAACATACGCGGTTCGAGGGAGGGCTTTGTCGAAGCGCTCCACACGAATATGAGCCTTGTGCGCAGACGCGTCAAGTCGCCGGAGCTTGTACTCACGACAATGACCGTCGGCAAGACCTCCCGCACCGAGATATGCGTCTGCCGTATGGACAGCCTTTCGGACAGAAAGCTCGCGGACGAGGTGATACGCAGGCTTGAGACGCTGCCGCTGTCGCTGTTACTTGAAAGCGGCTTTGTGCAGCCGTTCCTTGAGAACCGTCACCCGCTTTTCAGCGAAGTCGGCGCCACCGAGCGCCCGGACGTGTTTGTTTCCAAGCTGTATGAGGGCAGGATAGGCGTTATAATAGACGGCTCGCCGTTCGCGCTTTTCGTGCCGAAGCTGTTCACCGAGAACTTCATTATGCTGGACGACTACGTCGAAAAGCCTGTATTCGCGCTTTTCATACGGCTCATACGCTATATGGCATTCCTTATAAGCATACTGCTGCCGGGGTTTTACGCCGCGCTTGCCAACTTCCACCCGGAGCTTATCCCCGACGCGCTGCTGCGGAACCTTGCCGCCGCCGAATCGCTCACGCCGTACAGCGTGCTGACCGAGTGCGTGATACTCGATATTTTCTATGAGATAATGCGTGAGGCGGGACTGCGGCTGCCGTCAAATGTCGGACACGCGGTAAGCATAGTCGGCGGTATCGTGATAGGCGATATCGTGGTGTCGGCGGGACTTGTGGGAGCGCCTATGCTGCTCGCGATAGCGATAGCGTCGATATCGGGGTATATCGTCTCCGATCTCGGAAACCAGATCTCGCTTATGCGGTTCGTGTTTATTCTCGCGGGCGGACTTTTCGGGCTTTTCGGGCTCACCGTCGCGGCATTCATGCTCTGCGTCAGCGTATGCTCCGCGGAGTCCTACGGTATGCCGTTCACGTCGCCGCTGTCGCCGTTTTCGGCAAGGGCAATGCGGGACACGTTCGCGAGGATAAGCTGGCGGAAGCTCGCAAGGACAGACCCGGATATTTTTGAGAACGGCGGAGACGAAAATGAATAAGAAAACAGGACTTACGGGAGCGGCGGGCTTTGCCGCAGTGTTCGCGCTGTCCCGGATATTCTCCGAGACGGCGCTGCTTCCGGGGGTATATATCGAATACGGTATGCAGCGCTTTACCGCCGTGATACTGTCATTTCTGCTTGCCGCAGCCGTTTATATCCCGCTTCACATCGCGACTGCAAAGAACGGCGGCGCTTCCCCGCTGGAAGCCGCGTCGGGACATAACAAAATGCTCTCCGGATTTGTCGGAGCAGTCATTACGGTATATCTGCTGTTCTGCGCCGCAGAAACGGGATTGCGCGCTCATTACTACGCGTCGAGCACCGCGTTCGATTCCGCGCCGTCCGCTTACTTTTACATCCTGATCGGTGCGGCGCTCCTGTTCACGGTGAGCCGCGGGATAAACGCGACGGTTCGTGCGGGATTTCTTGCCGCGGCGGGATTTCTCCTGCTTCTTGCGCTGATAACCGCCGTGCTTCTGCCGGACATAAAGCCGGACAGGCTCTACCCGTCGCTTGCCGACAGCCCGGACAGCCTTGCCGGTGAGGTGCTCGACGAGTTCTCGCGCAGCTCCGAGCTGCTGTTATGTGCTTTGCTCTACGGCAGTATCGGCGGAAGGCAGGGGCGCTGCGCGTGGATATATATTCCGCTGTCATGCGCGGTTATCGTGTTCATGACCTTCCTGTACAACACGGTGTTCGGCAGGCTCCTGTCCCTGCTCGATTATCCGTTCTATACGCTCTCGTCCGTGTCCGACATCACTCTCCTGCACCGTATCAACGGCATAGACGTGATGATATGGGTGAGCGCGGCGGCAGTGCGGCTTGCGCTGTTCACGTTCGCGTTCCGCGAGACGGTTCGGACGTGCTTTTCGGCGGGAAAAGCCGCGGATATCTGCGGGTATGTCTTCGCGGCTGCGGCACTCCTGCTATCGGAGCTCTTCACGGCGTACCCGGAGCTGTACGAGCCGATGAAGACCGTATGCTCGTCCGGGGTGCCGCTCGCGGCGGTGCTGCTCCTGCTTGCGGCAGTATCGGCAGCGGGGGCGCTGCGCAGAAACAAGGAAAGAAAGGCGGTGCGGACATGAAAAGACTGATACCTCTTATCGCTGCCGTCATCTTTGCCGGCGGCTGCGTCCCACACACCGAGCTTGACAAACTCGGTATCGTCGAGGCTGTCGGTATCGACTACGCCGACGGCGAATACACGGTCACGGTACAGTATTTCAACACCGACGCGTCCGGCGGTGTCACCGCGGTTGACAGCACGGCGCCGAACGCAGTCGTTGCGGAATGCGGCGGGAAAACGATAGAAAGCGCGCTCGAAGCGCTTTCCTATAAGACCGGGAAGGAGATAATGCTCGGCGCAGTAGGAATGATCGTGTTCGGGAAGGACGCGGCGTTTTCGCTCGGGGACTCGCTCGGCTTCACAGCCTCACATTTCAGCGGCAACTTCCGCGCCTATATCGCTGCCGCCGACGGGAAAGCGTCGGACGTGCTCGCGGTCAAGTTCAAAGAAGGCAACGCCTCGGTGGATAAAGTCGAGGGAATGCTGCGCAACGCTCAGGAGCTCGGACTTACCCGCCCGGTCAGGCTGTATGAAGCGGCGGAGATGCTGTGCAGCCCGACTGAAAGCCTTGTTCTGCCGCGCTTTACCGTGTATTCCGACGGCGGCGAGATGACCGAGGACGGCAGCAGCCTTATCCTTTCCGGCGGTACTCTCTGCACGGACGATAAATACGCGGGTACGCTCGGAGTGAACGATATGTCCGGGCTGGCGATGATATGCCCGGCGGCAGGCTCCGGCAGAAGCTGCGATATGTCGCTCACGGTTGGGGACAGCGAAGCGCGGGTGATGCTCTACCGCATAAGGACTGCGGTAACCCCTTCGCTTGCAGACGGGCGGCTGCACCTCGACGTTGAAACGAACGCGGACTGTAAGTACGTCACATCGAATATCGGTGACCCCTACGCGGAAAAGGACACGGTGGAACGGCTCTGCGAGGAGGAGATAATCCGGCGCACATCGTCGGTGCTTGAAAAATCGCTGCACGGCTACGGCGCGGACGTTTTCGGGCTCGGCTATATTATCCGCTCATACTCCCCGGAGCTGTGGGACGAGGTTTCCGACAGTTACCGTGAAGCTCTCACCGACTGCACATTCTCGGTCTCCGCTTCCGTGAACATGGAGCGCTTCGGCATCACCCACGGCGCAGACTTCTGATGCCTGCTGTTACGGATATTCCCCGCCGTCGGCGGGGAATATCCGTATTTTGCAGCAAAATCGAGCGAAGTCTTGACTATACGGCAGAAAGATGTTATAATATAAAAGTGCCTTTGCCGCACGGAAATGTGATCTTTTCCGGAGGAATGTCTATGGAGCTGAATATCGTGCTGGTAGAGCCGAGAATACCGCAGAATACCGGAAACATCGCACGCACCTGCGCACTTACCGGAGCAAGGCTGCATATCGTTAAGCCTATGGGCTTTGAGATAGACGACAGACAGCTCAAACGCGCCGGTCTCGATTACTGGCACCTGCTCGATATAACCTACTACGACGGGCTCGACGACTTTTTCGGGAAGAACCCGGACGGCGATTTCCGCTATTTTTCCACAAAAGCGGTCAACAACTACTGCGATGTGCAGTACGAGGACAGAACTTACATCGTGTTCGGGCGCGAGGACGCGGGACTGCCGGAGGAGCTTCTTTTCCGCAACCGCGAGCGTTGTGTCCGCATACCGATGATCGACAATCCTGCCGCGCGCAGCCTCAATCTTTCAAACAGCGTGGCTGTGGGTGTCTATGAGGTGCTGCGGCAGTGGGGATTCCCGGAGCTTAAAAATCAGGGCAGTCTTACAAAATATAAATGGTCAGATGCGCAGAGCGGCGTCTGACGGAACGGAGAAAGTTATGAAGAAGTACAGAATTATAACCGACAGCGGGTGTGATATCTCCGCCGAGGACGAGGAAAGATACGGCATTGATATAATGTCGTTCGATATCATACTCGGCGGCGAGGCTATCCGCGAGCGTATCGACATCACGGGACGTGAGTTTCTTGAAAAGATAGCGGCCTCCGAGGATATCCCGAAAACCTCGCAGATCACCGAGTACAGATTTGAGGAAAAGTTCACCGAGTGCGTGAATGAGGGCGCAAAGGACGTTATCGTCGTTCTTATCAACAGCGCCGGAAGCCAGACTTACGCAAACGCCGTTGCCGCCGCAGAGCGTATGAAGAGCGAGGGCAAGGCGGGCGATACACGCTTCCACGTCATAGACAGCCATACATACAGCACCGGCTACGGCTATCCGGTAGTCGAGGCGGCAAAGAAGCTCGAAGCCGGTCAGAGCGTTGACCGCGTAGTTGCGTATATCGAGGACTGGTTCAGCTGCTGCGAGCTTTATCTCATGCTGTTCAACCTGCGCCACGCGAAGAAGTCCGGCAGAATAAAGGCGGCTTCCGCGGTAGTGGGCGAGCTTATGAACATCAAGCCCATTGTACAGATGATAGACGGCGAGACGAAGGTGGTTGCAAAGCCGAGAGGCGAGAAAAAGGCAGTCAACGATCTCGTAGAGTATCTTGCGGCTCGTGCGATACCCAAGACACCGTTCGTTATGGGACGCTCTCTTGCGACAGAGCTTGAGGACGAGTTCATTGAAAAGTACAAGGCAAAGACGGGTGCGCAGCTCGCAATGATCGAGAGCGTCGGCAGCGTAGTGGCGGCAAATGCCGGTACCAGCTTTATCGGCGTATTCATCAAGGGCGAAAAGCGGAGATAAGCGCAGTAAATATTATTTACCTGCGCCGTATATGCGGAAATGTACCGCAAATGTAACCGCATACAGCGGTCTGAAAATTTCCGTAAAGGTATTGACAAAACGGGAATAAGATGATATTATAGTAAATAAGTAAATTTGATTTACTTTATGGAATAAAATACACTGTCTGGAGGGAATGAAACATCATGAAGAAAACAAAGATCATCGGTGTGCTGCTTGCCGGCGCAATGGCATTTTCCGGGGTACCGGAGGTAATGGCTCCGCTTACGGCACAGATAAGCGCCGCTTCGACTCTCGCCTCCCCCACCGGGATCAAGGCAACCTCAACAAGCGGCTCGGTAAAGCTCACATGGAACAAGGTATCCGGTGCGGACGCGTACAGAGTTTACAAGTACAACTCCTACACCAAGAAATACGATACCTACAAGACCGTTAAGAGCACAAGCTGCACGGTGAGCAAGCTCTCCCCGAACACCAACTACAAGTTCAGGATCGCAGCGCTCGTCAAGAAGTCAAACGGAAGCTACTCCGTACAGACAAAGTCCGCCGTTTATACGGTGCGCACAAAGCTGACAGCGCCCACAAAGCTGACCGCAACGGCAGGTGCATCCTCCGTCAAGCTGACATGGGAAAAGGTCACCGGTGCCGACGCTTACCGCGTATATAAGTACAACAGCTCGACAAAGAAGTTCGAGACATACAAGAACGTTACCGCAACATCCTGCACCGTGACGGGTCTTTCCGCAGGTACATATCAGTTCAAGGTAGCGGCTCTCGTAGAGTCCGGAAAGAAGTATGTCGCACAGGCACAGTCCGACGCGGTAAAGGCGAAGATCGGCGCGTCTGCCAAGTCCGGCAACTTCTCGCTGATCTCCTTCCCGGCTTTCGGCAAGAGCAAGACCGATACCATCAAGGAAATGGGACTTACCGGCGGAATGAACGTTGACAACATCAAGCCGGGCGTTGAAGCCTATGCGGGATATAAGACCATAAACGGCGAAAAGTGCATGGTAATGCTCTATTTCAACGAAAGCAGCAAGTTCTTCTACGGTGCTGCGATAGTATCGAAGGAGGCACTGACATTCAGCAGGGCTTTCTCGTCGCTTAAATCCGCGAACGGCAGCGACTATATCAGTGTGGAAAAATCTGGCATCAAGTTCTATGAGTGGGTGAATACCTCCGATCAGTCGGCAGAGCTCATAACCGGAATTGACGGCGCCGATGTGTTCGTTTACGGTAAGATCAGCGTGAAGTACGCTCCCGACAGCATGAAGAACGCAACAGGCGATCCCATGTCCGCACTCGGCGATCTCCGCGGACTCCTCGGATAAGGATTGATTGACAATTGACAAGCTAAACCCCCGGAACGTAAGTTTCGGGGGTTTCTGTTATCTGAGATATTCGTCGATCTTCCGGGTGAGCGCTTCCTGAAGGTCTTCCCGCAGATACGGTATGTTTGTGAGCATATCGTATTTTTCCTTTATATCCTTTTGGGTGATACCCGCGGCCTTCCACTCGTCCGCAGAGTATCTTTCGAGCCACAGCGGGGCATATATCTTCCTGCCCTTTACGATAGCGTAGCCGCTCGCAAATTCGGCGGTTACAGAAGCCTTGTCACCTGTCAGAAGTATATTGATCTGTTCTTCCGTAAGATATCCCGCAAGCGCTTCTCTTGCCGTTTCGTCCGGTACGTTGAAGTATTCGATAAAGGTGTAGATGTTGAAATCCTCATCTATCGCCGTGATATCGCGGAATGTCGGAGGGTCGTCGGCGCTTGCCGGAGGAACGTCCCCGTCATCGGGGGTCGTGGTCGGCTTGGCGAACATACCGATAAATTCTCTCCACTTTTCCCCCATAACGGTATAGTGGGCTCCCCATTGGTCGGTTTCCTCGACTATTATGCCGTCAACGGTTTTCATCAGGGTCTCGGGTATGGTGTAGAACTGATATATAAACGGTTCCTCGAACTGCATCGTGTCGAAACCGCCCGTTACGGGGTTGCTATTATCGCTCGTCCCGGCGGCAATTGCGAACTCGGGCAGCGCGGGATACTCTTCCGCTTCCGCTTCGGCAGCGTCATAGTCGTCGCAGTATTCTTCCACGCTGTCACAGCTCTCGGTGTAGTATTCAAGCTGCGGTTCCTCAACAGCGTCTGAATTGGGCTCTGCCATGATCATCGCGGGAGATTCATCCGCCGCCTTTTCTTCGGCTTTTTCCTGAATTACCTTTTCCTGTCTGATATCCGGGAGCTCATTCGCCTCTGCCTCGCCGGCTGCCCCTGCGTATGTTTCCGGAGCTGCCGGGGTTGCGAGATATGCTTCTTCGGCTGCGTCGTAAGCATTATCCGCGTTGTCGGCTGCGATATCTTCATATGCAGAATTCTCGGGAGCGAACATCGGGGTTGTGGTTGTGGCTGCGGCTTCCGTGCTCATTTCCTGCACACCCGATATAAAACCGAGACCGTCCTTGCTGTTGTCGCCGTCCTCTGCCGGTACGGTTTCCGCGGCTGCCATGGCGGCTGTGGTTACGGGAGCGGCAGCGTTTTCGGTGGCTATCTTTCCGAAACCGCCGTTCTGTGTCAGGGCTATTGCCGCGCCTGCCGTTATAGCGACTGCTGCGGCGATACCGCCGTACTTGACCGCGTTCATATATATCGGCTTCTTAGGCTTGGCGGCTTCCTCGCTCATCATTGCGGATATCCTGTCGAGCAGCTCGGGAGCCGGTCTTATGCTGTCAAACGATGTATGCAATTGTTCTTTAAACATCAAACTCAGCTCCTTTCAGCTTTTCTTTCAGCATATCCCGTCCTCGGGACAGCCGTGTTTTCACATTCGTCTCGGTTGTGCCGAGAGACTTTGCGATCGCCGCAACGCTCATATCCTCGTAATAGAACAGGTAGATCGCCGTCCGGTATTTTTCCGGCAGCTCAAGCAATGCCTTCATCACATCGGACTTTGTCTCCGCGGCTTTGAGCGCGGGGTCTTCCGCGCCCTCGTTCTCGTCGGGCTCGGCAAAATCTCTGTGTTTGTTCCACGCGGAGGACGCGAACGAGCGCGTGCAGTTTACGGTTATTCGTATCAGCCACGCTTTTCGGTGTTCTTCGTCGTTATATGTCTTATCCGCCCTTATGTAGCGCAGGAAGACCTCCTGCAATATATCGTCCGCGTCGAAGGTGCTGCCGGTTCTCGCGTAAGCGAGCCGGTACACCATATCGGCGTATTTTCTCATAACGGCATCAAAGCTCTCCCTCGTACGCAAGGAAAGTTCCGTCATTTTTTAACCCTCTCATATAGCGGCGAATATGCCGCCGAATATTTCCATTCTCATAAATAACACCCCGCAGCCGCGGAAAAGGTTGCAGAGTGTTAAAAAATTTTTTAGCTTAGATCGCCTTAATGCTTTTTATTGAAGCGGAGGTGTGGCTGGAACCGAACTGGTCATTCCAGCGAAGCGCGATATCACCGAGCGTTACCTCAACGCGCTTGGTGCAGTCCTCATTCGGGTCACCGAGCAGTCCGATGAGCTCCGTGTTGTCACTCAGACCGTAGTTCAGATTTCCGAGCCGGAAGCGCGGCGCGTCGCTGTAAACACAAACATTCCCGCCCCAGTACCATTCGTTGGCAGTCTCGCCGTATGTGACCCTGTAATCCATGTCCAGAGTACCGTACATTGTGTCCGTTCCCGGCGGGTCTATGGGCATCGGCAGACCGCGGTATGAGCTGTCCGGAATGAACAGCACATCTCCGCTGTCAACCGTACCCGGATCCGGGACGCTGTAATACCTTATTATGCCGGTGACCGTTATCTCTCCGTCAAGCGTTACTTCCGTAGTGAGAGGCGCGCCGTAATATCCGCCGTTTTCCTCGTCCTCGCGGAAATACAGCTCCGTTTTGGCGGAATTGACCGTAAGGGCTCCCATTACATCATTCTTCTTGACCTGTACTACCGTTCCCACATCTGCGGTTGCGCCGCCGTACCGGAGCTCATCGGTGTCAAACAGCTCCGGCTCGCTGTCGCTGTCGTGATACACGCCGGTCGAGTACCGCAGCAGAGCCGTGTCGTAGGTCGCAAGCCCGTTTTCGTCCACGTCCGCAGCGTCTTCGAGGTAATACTTTTTATCAAATATCCCCGTGTAGATCACTGTTTTTGTGACTTTGAAGCCGGACGCGGCTGTCGTTTCGGCTTCCTTTTCGGGCTCCGTTTCCGGCAGCTCGGTTACGTAAGTCGTTTCAGCCGTCGTTGTCTCTGCGGCTGTTGTTGTCTCCGCTGTCACGGCAGCCGTGGTTGTGGCTGCCGCAGCGGACTGCGCGTTATTCCCGCACGCCGACAATACGAGCATAAGCGCAAGCGCCGTGCAGGGTATCGCTTTTTTCATTACAGTACCTTCATATCCTTGATAACGCCGGTGCAGGAGTAGAACGAACCGAAGTTGTCGTTCCAGCCGAGGTGTACGTCGCCGAGGGTGATCTCTACCTTCTTCGAGCAGTCGGCATTGCCGCCGTCAAGCAGGTTGTAGAGCTCGTCTCTGCCCGCATAGTCGTTGAGCAGGTTGCCGACATTGAACATGGGTGCGTCGGAATAAATACATACACCGCCGCCGTAAACTGTGTCATAATAGTTTCCGTCTCCGCCTGCCGCGTGTTCGTCAAAGTCGATGACGCCGAAGGACGACTCTTCGCCGGAAAGACCTATCGGCATCGGGCAGCCCTTGTAGCAGCTGTCGGGTATGAATCTTATATCACCCGAGGAAAGGCCATACTGCTCGTCAAAGTAGTAGCGCACATATCCGGTCATGGTAACATCACCGTCTATATTGATATCGAGCATAGCAAGAGTGAAGCCTTCCTCCGCGTCAAGATCGGTGGAGGAGGTCTCGTCGTTCCACGGACCTCTCAGTGATGCTGCAACGTCCTTGATCTTAAAGCTGCCGACAGTATCGCCCGCTGTTATGAACTGTGTTTCGCATTCCTCGGATTTGGTGCCTTTGTAGTTAAAGTCTTCGGGCTCGAAATCATCGGGAGAACTGTCGCTGTCGATGTAAAGTCCCGTTGAAATACGTACCGCCGCGTAAGGAAGGACTATCACGCCCCAGTCCTCGTTTATCGTGCCATCCTCGCGGTAATAGTTATTGCCGAAACCGTCTGTGAAAAAAACGGTCCCGTCGGAAGCCGTGTCGGCTGCTGCTGTTGTTGCTTCGGTTTTGGCAGTCTCCTCGGCTGCTTTGGTGGTCTCTTCCGCCTTTGTTGTCGTCTCTGCGGCGGCAGTCGTTGTCTCCGCAGCGGAAGTAGCTGCAGCGGTTGTTGTTGCGGGCTGTGCGTTATTGCCGCAGGCGGATACCGCAAGTATCGCCGCGAGAAGTGATGCTGTTACAATTCTTTTTTTCATTCTGATTTCCTCCTGTCAGTTGTCAGTTCCTACGAAAATTGATATCATTTTTCACAAAAATGAAAAATCGGACTGCAAAAAATTATTGAACGTGTTATAATTATAGTATATTTCCGCTTCTTTGCAGTCTCACATTTATATACGCGAAAAGCATCAAAAGGTTTCACGCCGTGTGTATTATAGCAGTTTTTTGCGAAAATGTAAACAATATCGGAGCATTTTCTCCGAAAATACCGCAAAATTCACAAAATTTATAAAAAACCCGTTGTCTGCCTAAAGTTTTTGACAGTCTTGACGATAATATATATGTAATGTATTGTCTGTGGTTTATCTGCAAAGGAGTGAAGATATATGGAGATAAATAACCTGCATTTAAACTCTATCGGCGCATATAAAAGATACAGCAAGCCTGTATCCGCCAAGAAAAGCGGTTCTTCCGCAGGGACTGCGGCAAATACCGATAAGGTAGAGTTCAACTTCGGACGTTCCCTCGCTGCCGCACAGACGGCTGCCGCATCGCGCGCAAACGCGCCTGCAAGTGAGGAGAGACTCGCTGCTCTCGCCGAGAAGTACGCCGGGGACAACTGTCCCGTTTCGTCGGAAGCGGTAGCTGCCGCTATCATCGCCTGAAAATAAGGGCAGGCCGCCGGACGGCATAAGTCACCAAAAAGGAGGCAATGGAAATGACAACAGATGTCGCTAAGGAAGTAATATCTTTTATGGAGAAATACAACAGACATTTCGAGGCGCTGTCCGCTTTCGTTTCCGAAAAGCGCGCAAAGGTCATCGCCGATGAGCTCACATGGCTGCTCGACTCTCTTACCGTTGAGCAGAAGTTCATCATGGAAGGCAACGATCTCGAAGCAAAGCGCCTTGCCCTCTTTCAGAAGCTCGGACTCGCCGGAAGAAAGGCGAGAGAGCTTGTTGACGAATGCCCGCCGGAGCTTAAAAACAAGCTGTTGCTTGAGTGCAGCGCCATGGAAAAGTATGTGGAGACGATAAAATCGACAAACGCCGATATTATCGAGATGATCGAGAGAAAGCTCTCCGTTCAGGAGAAGCTCATCAACCGCACGCACTCCACATCGTCCACCTACACCGGAAAAGGCGTGAAGGTCACGAAGCATAATACCTCGGGCGGATTTTTCGGAAATGTCTGAATCCGTCTGCGCAGGAAGGACTGATTTACCATGAGATCAACGTTTCTCGGACTTGAAATGTCCAAGCGTACCATACAGCTCTCCCAGAAAGCGCTCGACATAACGGGGAGCAACCTCTCCAACTCAAAGGTTGAAGGTTATACGAGACAGCAGGTAGATATCGGCTCAAGCTACCTCAATCATACAAATTACTGGCAGACAACGACATCGAAAATGTCGCTTGCGGGTCAGGGTGCTATCGGAATAGGCGTGGATCAGGTTCGCGATCCCTACATCGACAAGAGATACCGCGAGTCCGCGCCCTATGTTGCCGAATACAGCACAAAATCCGATATATTGAAGGAAGTCGAGACGGTTCTCGACAACATCACCACCGAGGGTCTGTCGAACAGCCTCGATACATTCAAGGACGCGCTCTCCAAATACGCGTCGCAGCCGGATAACGAGGAGCTCGCAAGTATCGTCCGCAACCAGGCGTACAATATGACAAACCTGCTCCACACCTACCGTGCCGATCTCGAAGATATCAAGCTGACCAACCTCGAATCGCTCCAGACCTCGATAGAGGATACGAACAATATCATCGAGCGTATCGTGAACTACAACAAGTCTATCGTCAAGGAATACGCTTCCATGTCGCTCGAAAAATACGCGAAGGGCGAATCCGTGACCGGCGGCTACGGACCGAACGAGATGCTCGACGAGCGCAACCTGCTCCTCGACGAGCTCGCGTATAAGGGCAGCATAAGCGTTTACAACAACGCCGACGGCTCTGTCAGAGTGCTGATGGACGGCGTTGAGATCATAAACGGCGAGAAGTACGAAAAGCTCTATATGAAGAGCAGCACCAAGATAGAGGGCGAGTTCGAGTCCGAGCTCCTGCGTGACTACGCGGCTTACGACGCGGCGGTGCTCCGCTGGACATCGGGCGACGAGGCAAAGTTCTCCACCGGAGAGCTCAAGGCGTACACCGATATCCTGAACGGCAACGGCGTTTACGCTACCGGCTATCAGAACGATTCCTACGGCATACCGTACTATGAGTCCACAATGGACTCGTTCGCTCATACCTTCGGCAACTTCATGAATTACTTCAACGGTGCCGTTGACGAGAACGGACAGGTAATAGACAAGGATCGTCTCCTTTTCTGCACCAACGATTACAAGATCGGCGATGCGGCTTATGAGGACATAGATATGACTATGGACAATATCCGTATCGCGGACACGTGGATGGAAGATGCCACCATGATAGGTGAGGTACAGAACGAGAAGTCCGGTATCTGGGAGCTCAGCCTTGACGGCAACCATATCAACCGCCTTATAGAGAGCATAAACACAAAGCAGCTCGATTTCGGCGGCAGAGGAGATTACGAGGGTACCGCATACGACTATCTGCTGTTTATCAGCAACCGTATCGGTCAGAACATAGATTACTATGACAGCAGACATGAGGCGGCGTTCGCCACGGCAAACGCTCTTCTCGACAGCAGGGACGCGGTATCCGGAGTTTCGGAGACCGAAGAGGGCATCAATATGCTGACCTACCAGAACTGGTACAACGCAAGCTCAAGACTTATGACAGCCCTCGATGACGCGCTTGACCGTCTTATAAACAACACGGGAAGAGTAGGTCTGTAATTTAAGGAGGGACCCACATGAGAATAGCCGGAGATACGATACGCCGTAATTATCTCAGCAGATACGAGACAAACTACGGCGACAAGTACAACTCGGAAAAGAAAATATACTCGGGGCGGCAGTTCGATCGTGCGAGCGAAAACCCGATAGATGCGGCAAGAGCTCTGCGTGTAAGAAAATCCATGGCTGAGGTTGAGACCTATCAGGACAACTTAAAGACCGCGGATTCGATTTACACCAACGCCGAGACCTCGCTCATGTCTCTGTCGACAATACTCCAGACGACGTATGAGAAGCTCGTCGAGGGTGCGGACGGCACAAGAAGCCAGTCCGATATGAATATCCTCGCGATGTCGATAGACAACTACGCGGAGGAAATGGTCCAGTCGCTCAATATAGATATCGCCGACAGAAAGGTGTTCGGCGGTCTCAACAATGAAACGGTTGCTTTCAAGATCGAAGGTAACGAGGACAGCAAATATCTCACATACAACGGCGTGGCGGTAAATTCGTCCAACGATCCCACAAGTTTCCCGTACAGCGGAGTATCCTATCTCGATATCGGTATAGGAATGTCCACCGACAAGACCAACGGACGTATAGACGATCAGTCCGCACTGCCGATAACATTCAACGGCGTGGAGTGTACAGGCTGCGGCATGAGCAACAAGACGGCGTCGATAGAGCTTTATTCCATAACCCCCGGCAACGAGTATTCAATGGATATCTCCGCCGGCGGTAAGGCAAGAACGATAAAGTTCATAGGCGGCAACAACAACGAAGAGACCGTAAACAATATCAATGCGCAGCTAAAGGAAGCGTTCCAGGAGACCCCTGAGATAACCGCGGACGGACAGTTCCACTATATTGACGATCCGACGTGGTATCCCTACAAGAACGCCTCTATCGACGGCACTACCGGCGCTATCGACTTCTCACAGATGACGGATAAGGAATACTACTCCCTCGAAGTCACAATGAACGGCAAGACCAAATATGTGGACTTTCAGGGCGGAGCTACCGTGAACGATGCCATGAATAACCTTACAAGTGCGCTGAATGACGCGTTCGGAGAGGGACATTTCGAGGTACACGCGAACGGTATGATCCTCGATGCGGGCAAGGAGCCGGCGGCAATATCCAATTACGGCGATTACGGCGAAGTAAACGCGACTGCGGAAGGCGGAGTTGACATCCAGGGAATAATGGACAGCAATTCGGCGCTCCCGGCAGGCTCTACCACGATCTATGCGGTAAATCTCGGCGGTAAAAAGGTTGTTTTCGATGTCGGAGACACCGTAAACGAGACCGTCGAAGCCACCAACAAGAGAATGGCGGGCTCCGGTGCGTTCGGAGAGCCCGTTGTCCCGAGAGTGAACGACCTCGGAACGATAATCTACGAAGCCGACGGCGGTCATGTCTCGATCGACAACACGAAGGGCGCTTCAAACGAGTTCGAGTTCCACGATGTTGACGGATATTCAAAGAATATCATCCAGCTCGTGCTCGACGCAGGAAAGATGCTCAGAAAGGGCGATCACCAGATGGTGGCGAGATACGCAGATCTTATCTACGCGGCGCAGAGCAACCTTTCGATCGCGATAGCAGACCTCGGTACGCACTCGAAGTTCATCGAGTTCAACGAGGACAGACTCGCCGATGTAATGATAAACCTAAAGGAAAAGCAGAATGATATCGAGAGCACCGATCTTCCTTCGGAGATCACAAAGTGGAAGGTGCTGGAGTCGGTATATAACGCGTCCCTGCAGATGGGCTCGTCGGTACTGTCTCAGTCGATATTCAATTATATAAGCTGATGAACTTTAAAAGAAAGGAGCTGATTGACAATGGTTGACAGCAATCTTCTCAGTATAACTTCCGTCCCGATCAAAGTGGAGATAAACATCAGGAAGGGCGAGATGAAAAATCCCGACGCGGGAGATCCGGATAAGTCACTCAAAATGAATATCCAGACCAAGCACGGAGAGCTCAAGATCCATTCCGAGCTGCCGAAGATCAACATTGACACATACGCGGCACGTTCGAGCATGGGCTACGGCAATTACACCGACGGAGACCTCATAAAGCGCAAGGCGAACGACGGCATATCAATAGCGTATCAGGGCACGGCGAAGATCGTCGGCGAGGGCGATCAGCTTGCAAGGGGAGTTTCCCCCGCCGAGATAGCCGCCCAGAACAACAAGGCGGGGCAGACTATCCAGACGATAATGGACTTCCTGCCGAAGGAGGGTGCCGATATCACATTCGATGACGGCGTTCTCAATATAAACTACGACGCGGGCGATGTGAACATAGACTGGGAGAATACGCAGATGACACCCTTCGAGTTCATTCCCGGAAAGGTTGAGTTCAATGTTACCCAGATGCCGAAGGTAGAGATAGAGTACCTCGGCGATCCGATCTACGTTCCCCCGCAGTCAGACCCGAATTATGTCCCCAAGGTAGATGTTCACGGCTGATAAGTATTTGTCAATGAAAGGAAAACTGATATGATAAGTATTGAAACAAGGGATTTCGGCACGATAGAAGTCGATGAGAAAGATGTTTATGATTTTCCGAACGGACTTTATGCGTTCGAGGACAACAAGAAATTCGCGCTCCTCTCCCCTCTCGGAGAAGACGTATATCCTATGTGGCTCCAGTCCATGGACGATCCCGGACTCTGCTTCATAGTTTTCAACCCGGTGCTTATTGACGGAGGCTTTACTGTAATGCTCGCGGACAACGAACGTTCGCAGCTCGGTCTCGACAAGGACGGCGACGCTGCCGCTCTCGTGATCGCAAAGGTCCCCGCGGATTATAAGCATACCACTGTAAACATGAAGTCGCCTATCGTCATCAACAAGGCACAGCGCAAGGCTATACAGGTAATACTCCCGCTCGATTATCCTTTCAGAATGCCCATCTATGCTTCGCGGGAGGTGAAATAATGCTCGTAGTAACAAGAAAAACAGAAGAGAGCGTTATTATAGCGGACAACATCGAGATAACCGTGCTTGAAGTCGCAAAGGACAGAGTAAAGCTCGGCATATCCGCACCGAAGGATATCAAGATCATCCGCAATGAGCTCAGACACGCGCAGGAGACCAACCTCGATTCCTCGAAGGCTGTCTCCAAGGATGCTCTTGACGCGTTGCTCACGCTGAAAAAGGATCAATAACGGTTTCCCGACGGAACGGGGAACTGCGGCAATGACTGCCGTATCGACAGAAAGGATTTGATTCAAAATGGCAAATGATATGATAAGAATGAGCGGTATGAACTCCGGTCTCGATACCGAGTCCATAATCAACGCTCTGACAGCCAATACGAAACTCAAAGCCACCAAGCAGGAACGTAACGTTCTGAAATATGAGGCGACACAGGAAGCATACAGAGATATCATTTCCAAGATGCAGGGCCTCAAGAACAAGTATTTCGACATACTCAACAAGGATACATATATCGCCGGAAACACTATGTGGAACAAGTACGCGTCAAAGGTGTACGATTCCGCCGGAGCGGAAGCCGCAATGAGCGGTATCACCGTTCAGACCACCATAAACTCCAATCCCGGCGAGTATAAGGTGAACGTAAACAAGACCGCGAAACAGGCGCAGTTAAAGGGCAATTCGCTCAGCACAAAGGCGAAGATCGACACCGCGTCTCTTGAAAGCGGCAAAGAGTACGGATTTTCGATAACCGTAGGCGATACCGAGAAGAACATCACCTTCACCGCCGGTGATAACGAGCAGGCGACGGTAGATGCAATAAATGCGAAGCTGCGCGAAGCGTTCGGAGAGAGCAATGATTCCTCCTCGGGTTCGAGCAGCAAGGGTATGGTCTATATCGACGATAACGGTCAGCTCGCCGCAAGAAACGGCAAGGGCATCACCATGTCCGGCATAGGCACCATGACCGATATCAACAGTCTTGATCTTACCGGAGCAAAGAGCGGCACGAACAAGCTGTCGTTCCAGGTGGGCGACGAAGTGCTGAATGTAGCGTTCCAGTCCATTTCCCATGACTATTTCGACAGCGCCGTTGAGTACGGTATCATAAACGATCAGGACGGAAGCGTCGTTAAGATCACCGATACCGATGAGGACGGCGAGAATATCCGCTTCAAGAAGGCTACCGAGTATGCGAGAGCACAGCTCGGTGATGATGCTACCGAAGAGCAGATCGACGAGAAGGCTGCGGAAATACGCGCAGGCTGGTCAGAAGCCGTACAGCTCTATCAGTCCGTTACCGACGATCTGAAAGAATCGACAAGATACGATTCGTTCAAGGACTGGAAGGCTGCCGCGGAAGCGGACGGCTCATGGCAGACCAAGCTTGACAGCCTGTATGCCGAGGCGGAAGTAGCAAACAAAGAGACACGCATGACCAAGTGGCTCGAAGCTGATGATACGGTCAAGGCAGGATATACCGAATATAAGGATCATATTGCGATAATGAACTTATCGCAGGAGTCCAAGGACGCGTATGAAGCGTATAAGACCGAGCAGCAGGAAGCCGGCGAGGATGCTGCCTCCCTGTATGACTGGGCGCAGACCAACGAGGCGGCGAAGAAGGAAATTGACGACGCGGGCGGAGTTCTGAGCATATACGAATATGCGCAGGCATCGGCAGGCGGCGCTGTCAAGGAGAAGTACGACGCTCTGAACAACAAGTACGAGGGTACGACAGAGACGGAGACCGAGCTCCGGAACGGTTACGCGAACAGCGTTCTTTCCGACGAGACAAAGGAGCTTTACAACGCTTATAAGACCGAAGCGGGAGATGACGCTGTCGGTATCTATGAATGGGCGCAGACAAACGCTTCCGATGAGCTCCAGAACGCCGAGACAAGCTACGACGACTGGAAGTCCGCTCATATAGAAGATGAGAGCTGGCACCTGAGCAAGAGCTCCTTCGAGAACTCCGAGAGCAGCCTGTTCACGCAGTACAAGAAGTCTGTTTATAACGAGGAAGAAGCGAACTATGATCTTACAAAGGAAAACGTAGTCGATCACTTCACGCAGTCCGCGTTAAAGAACAGCATAGGAAACCTCGAAACCTCGAACGGTACGAAGTTTGAAGTTACCTATGACAAGGAAACCGATTCTGCGGTGATAAGCGCGTACAAGGAGAACACCACCACCGACGAGGACGGCAACGAGGTCACGACAAAAACTCCCGTAAATGTTGCTATGACCGTTGCGGGTGACAGCGCGAACAACGCGGAGGCTCTCGGAGCCACGGC
>JAFPUE010000067.1 GCA_017395555.1 Ruminiclostridium sp.
ATTTAGGAAAGAAACGGGAATGTTGCGCATTGTGGCAGTAACAGTTTATAAATAACTGGATATATTATTATCGGAATGTCGATATAAGTAAACTATTGGAGGATTAAATATGATTAATTTTAATGCTTTTGATGTTGTAAGCCTGTCTATTGAGAAGGATACTGAAACAGCCGAACACTGCGGTGCCGGAGGTATGTTTCAAGTCATTAAAGTAATTGCGGTTATGGCTGACGATAATGAAATCGATATCACCGAGAATATTGATCAGGGAAAGTTTTACACAAAATCTGAGGACGTTGCCGTAGATCTTGGAATAAACCCACAAAATATCGTTTTTGAAGAATAGTAGTTATGATAGGAGACCAGCTATGGTACATAAAAGAATTAGCCAACCATATAGTGAAATAATAAATCCTAAAGAAATAAAGGATTATAAGTTGCTTTGTGACAACAAATCAGAGAAGTATAAGTATTATCTTGACTGGAAAAGTGAGATGATTAATAAAATTTCATTTTTTAAAGCTCCGGAGCAGATAACAAATTTTAAGCATTATCTTATTAATCTAAAAAGATCCATGAGCAACGTTAATGCTTCGTTACTTCCGATAATGATCTGTTTTCTCTCTATTCTGTTTAGTTATATAGGTGAGTTGCTTCCGGACATTACAGAGCTTAGAGTAATTAGAGTGATTGTTATTTTAGGAGCCTTATTGTGGTGCGTAAAAGATTTAGTCGAAAATTATAAAGATAATAACATGAGATACTGTTTCTATTGTGATTTGATTGAAATAGTAGACGAGATAGAAGAAAAATATAACTAGTATTTGTCATATTTATAAAAGAATTATCTATTGATATACATTGATGACTTGTTCGTATTCGTTCAATAATCCAACGTTTTGTCCAATAAAACGCCGGCATTCCCAAGAGGTCTTTGAACCAAATCGGAATGCCGGTGTATTTTTTCTGAATAATCATTTACATAACTCAAGCAGTTTACTTGAATGTAGCAACATATCAAGTTGTTTCAGATTCAGAACATCTCCGAGTTTTCGCCCTATTAACAGATGTGAAAGGCGGGAAAAAACAATCAGCTCGATGAGTTTTGCGGATCTCTGGATGCCGTACAGTATGCAGATGAACAGTAACTAGACTCTCAAAACTACCTGTAAGTTCAATTTATGAGAGTTTCTACAGCATCTGCGTATAAAAGTGAATCTTGCACTCGATTATCTGACAATAGGAATATCGTACTGTATAAACCAATAATTATACTTGAGCCTATATAAATGTCTTATTTTATAATGATTTTCTAATTTCAATTATTAAAAATCAATTTCTACGTATAATTACATTTTACTCTAATTCGGTTTTCTTTTCTATTATCTTAACAACAAGTCTATCGAAATATAAATCTTTATTATCATTATATCTTTTTATAACATTTATTGAAAATACAATAAGTATGGTAATTACAAGTATTATTAATAGAACATATAATAAATTAACAATAATACTATTTGAATTTGGAATTTCAGTATTAACAATTTGTATTATTATGCTAGTCAAAAGCGCTGATATGACTGAAACAATCATTGCAAGCATATTGTTATTTATTACAGTAATTTCGTGTTTGTAATGCTTATGTAACTTGAACAAAAGTTCCTCACTTAATTTATGAGTATCAAAAAATTCGGTAACCTTCGATTCTAATAGTTTCAATATAGTTGCTGATAACGCTCTACCTTTGACGTTATTGCTATAAATTTTATTTATATCATTTATTGTTTTATTTAAATCACGCTTATTTTGTTTGCTTTTAGATATGCTCATTATTATTTCCTCCATAATCTAACTTTTTTTAGATTTATAGTAGGTTAGGTTTAGACATGATGTATAAGTCCTAACTATTTTCTGATATTCTAATGTATACTTTACATCCTATATATCATTAATTATTATAAAACAATTTTATCACAGATGCCCTAAGAAAACAATGACATTAGCCTAAAAGGTCTGTTTCTTTCGCGAATAGTTTATTATAACTATTGGAGGATGCGAATTTATATAATATCTATACGATAAAGTGAGAATAATGCTTTCTTTTAGGAAATATATGGGAATATTAAGAAGCTGTTATTGACTTGTAAAAGAAATGCTGTTATAATAGTTTAAAATGAATGTGCTATTCATTTCAACTATGTGTTTACGAATGGAGAAATATTATGGTTACTAAAGAACAATTAAAAAAAGCAGAGAATAAATATGCTGGTTTTGTGGTAAATTCTAGAGAGGTTGATTATTATAACAAAAACTTTAATAGCTTGATGGAGTTTATTGGACAAAATTATAATATGGGGAGATGCACTGCAGTAGGTAATGCTTACGCAGTTATTAGACAATATACAGATAGAGCATTGGGGGTAAACACTAAGAAAAAATGTAAATTAAAAACATCCAAACAAGAGATTAAATCAATACGTAAATGTTTCGGATTCGAATGCAAAAAAGAATATACTATGAGAATACCCTATAAAATAAGCTATATTTTCAAAGCTATAAATGAAATTATGAACGAGCTTCAAAAAAAGGGCATTTGTATAAATGAAGAACTAAAAGAATTTGTTGATAGATGTTACAGTGAGTCTTTCTATTCTGATTATATCAAAACATACAACGATAATTATGATGAAATAGAGCAAGATAGTATAAGTGAAGAAGTGTGCGAATGTGTACCAGAGCTTTATAATGATTTAAACTCTCCTAAATCTCCATTAAATCAGAAAATGGATTGGAGGGATAAATAATGTATAGATCTTTTAAAAGTCTCGAATTAAATGGATATTATGTTAAGAAGACAATAGAGGAAAACTTTAAAAGATATTTGGAAAAAACTGAAGAAAACGATGAACAAGTATCTAGTACTGTTATTTCGGCAATAGTAACATTAATGTCTACATACTTTTGTTCAGCTTTCATGGGATATGTAAATTACAAATGGTTTTTTCCTTTTTCATTCATAATAATTATTTTTGTTGCTTGGTTTTCTACAAAAGTTTATAAATGTATTCGAAAACAAAGTAAGAAAAAATCAATCGTCAATAAGAAATATAAAGCAGATACTAGCTTAGCTAAAGTAAAAAAAGCAATAGATGATTTTGACTATATAGCTTGTGACGATATACTTGTTGCCAATGCTTTTATTAAAAACTTTCCATCTGGGTCAGTAACGGAGGATACATTCTATTATTATGAAATATTTTATTATCTGAAATCTGCTATGAAAAGAGTGAATGAAGTTCTAGAAAAACCAGAATTAAGTATAAACTGTGAAGCAAGAATAAACGGCATAGATATATATAGAATATATAACATCTGTGATATGATGGAAAATATTAAGGATTTTTTGGAAACCCATAAGAATAGAATACAAATATCTGCTGATCATATTGAATTGTTGGAAAGCCAACTCAAAAGTGCATCGGCAGATCTTGAGGTGATATGCTGTAAATGTAAATGCGCATATAAAAAATTATTCCAAGTATAATTAATATGATAAAGGTAGATTATTGACCGGTAAGATGAATACTGGTTTAATCTATCTTTATTATTTTTTCAAAACACATCTGTTTTGTTCTAAAATAGATGTTATTATTGTTAGGGCGACGGATTAAGAGAAAAATGTGGAAACGTATATGGTCGCAATACTATATTTTTTATTATAATTAAAAATGGGTAAGTGATATGCCGAGATTTCATTTTGGAAAAATACTTTATGAAGTACATTGTGAAAGTTATGCTGAATTTGATTCTCTTCTTTATATGGAACCATCAGATGAGTTTAAGAACAAGATAAAAAACTCTGAAGAACTTAAACCTGAAAAGCCATATGAAAGATATGATAAGATGTAAATGATAAATCTATGCATTATATTTTATCCGATTATCAATCTGTAAAGACCTCCGCAATATAGAAGAACCCATTGTTTGCAACTATTGCAATGCCGACATTGACTTTGCTGTCGTCCATACGGACATTTCTGCTGCTTTCTGCGGTCCGGAGCCTTGTGTTTATCTCATCGGCGGACTTCTCGCCGCACCGCCACACATTGATAGATACGGTTTTGTCTATCCTGTATCGCTTGGCAAGCTCCTCTATCGTGCCATAAAGCGGGGATTCTATGTCGCCGTAATTGTATTTTGCCATATCCGCCGCAAATATTGTCGAAAGCCGTCCTGCGTCGCTGTCGTATGTCATTGTGAGCGGAGATAAACCGGATTTGGCTCGGTCGGCATTCAATCCGGCGAGTACCGAAGATGCTATATCGCGCTTATAGTCGAACCCTGTCGAAACTCTGATGACCTCGGCTTGGATATTGGTTTCGATAGCTGCGGCATCGGCACTGAGCTGAGAATGCTGCTCAAAGACCTGAACACGCTCGATCTCGTTCGGACCGTCCTTGTGAGTAGCGTACAGTGAGCCGTCGGAGTTGTAGATATATGTATAGACTGTCTCGTATGTGACCTTCCAGCCTCCGGCCGTCTTGCTTTCTGTAAAAGTCTCGGTATTGTAAGTTTGTCCGTCCAGCAGCGTGATACCGTCAGGCAGCTCGGTTGCGGTTGTAACGGTCGGCGTTTGTGTGGAAGAAGTCGTTTCGGGTGCCATTTTTCCTGTCATATCGGTCACATCGGGGGAGAGGTGGGTATATGAGGGATTTATCACTCCCGAACCGGCAGTCTGGTATGGAAGGCGCAATTCCTGCCACTTGACCGCACCGAGCTCATTTATGTATCTCTCCCATAGCTTGATTATAACTCCGTGGTCGTCAAGAGAAGCGTACAGGTTGTCCTCCACAAGTACGAAGTTCTCCGGAAAGCTGTCACCCTTCGGAAACTCATACCCTACATCGTTTCCGTTCTCATCTACGGGGACAAAGGCGTAGGAATCGTCTCCGTTACGAACATAGCGGTAGTATTCCTCTTCGCCGCCGCTGCCGATATATGTGTAGATGTCATCGTCGATAATGCTCGGAATAAACGATACAGGCATATCATCCTCGATCACATCGCTCCATACCCAGTTTCCCGCATCGTCCTTTACTCTTTTTCTGTATCGGTTGACCGTTCCGTCGTCGTTGAGTACCATATATGTCTCGTCCAGACCTATGACCGGCACATAGTTGACCGGGATCTCCGGATCGAGTATCCATTCTGTATCTGTCTTGACATTCGACCATAGAGTAGTATCCCACCATACACCCGCACCTTTGCTGTACTCTACGGTATCGTTGCGCTTAGTGGGCGTTGTTGATCTGAAATATAGTACCGAACCCATTACGACTACCGAAGCCGCAAGGGTCAATATAAGCTTTTTCATAGCATAAGCCTCCTTTACACCATATTATGATATAAGAAAAAGACAAGGGTCAAAAAATATGACCTTTGTCTTTTTTGGTTATCATAATGAAGTCAGAAGCGAAAACTTCAAAATATAAAAACTTACGAGGAGGTTTATTATGCAAGAAAGAACAGTTATTATAAATCAGATGAGGATGCTGTTTGAACAACTCATAGCACTCGAAAGCGCCCCGATCCCGTCGGAACCGCAGAAGGAAAAATCGGAACTGCCTGTGCTTCTCACCATAAAGGAGTGTACCGAGCTGATCGATGGGCTTACAGCGAACACCGTCCGTAAGCTCGCACTGCAAAACAAGATCAGCTACATAAGAGCCGGAGAAGGGGGCAATGGGAAGATACTTGTCAACAAGGACAGCCTGATACGCTATCTTGAAACGGTTATGGGTGAATAAATCGGCGGAATAAGCAGCCTCATGACTTGACTATTCATATGTAATGGTATATAATAATACTCGGAGGTTGCTATATTCCCCGAAAATTAAGGAGGATAATATGGCATATATCAGAAAACGCGGCGATTCGTACCAGATACGGGTAAGCTGCGGAATGGATGACAAAGGTGATCAGGTAGAGAGGACAATGTCCTGGAAGCCCGACCCGAGGATGTCTGAAAGACAGGCTGAAAAAGAGGTGCAGAAAATTGCGCTTGAATTTGAGGAGAAGTGCAGAAATACCTGGAATTCTTCGACAATGAAGTTCAAGACTCTGGCAGAGAAGTGGTTTGAAGAATATGGTGAAATGAACCTTCGCCACACCTCACTGGAGCGCATGAAGCAGCTCAGAGAAAGAGTATATCCGGTGTTCGGTCATATTGCCGTCGGAAAGATCAATACATTTCAGATACAGTCATTTATAAATGACCTTTCCAAAAACGGCAAGAATTTCAGAAACGGTAAGCCTTTATCGAGAAAAACCATCGTACATCATCTCGGTCTTATTTCGGATGTGTTCACTTACGCTATCAGAATGGGCATGGTCACAGATAATCCTTGTAGCAGAGTGGTTGTACCGAAGGGTGAAGCAAAGGAAAAGGAGATATACTCTATCGAGGAAATGGGCGAACTGCTCAGGCTCCTTGAAACAGCGCCCCTTAAATATCGCTGTTTCTTTGTTCTTGCGGCATACAGCGGATTCCGCAAGGGAGAGCTGCTCGGACTGGAGTGGAAGGACATTGACTGGGAAAGCGGTCTGATAAGTGTACGTCGTACTTCGAACTATACGAAAGCTACCGGCATTTACACCGATACCACCAAAACGAAGAAATCTCAGAGGACGCAGCGGCTGCCGGATACGGTGATGTCAATTCTTAAGGCGTTAAAAGCCGAACAGGATGAAGAGCGTATGAGACTCGGCAACAAGTGGGTCGAGACCGACAGGCTGTTTGTCAAGTGGAATGGAGAGCCGATAAACACCCGTACACATGACGGCTGGTTCAGGGAGTTTTGTAAGGAACATGACTTCAAGTTCTGCACAATTCATTCTTTCCGTCATTTTTACGCTTCAGCCTTGATCAATGCCAATGTTGATGTGGCAACAGTATCTTCGGCAATGGGCCACTCTGTCATCGGAACGACGACGAACATCTACACCCATGTTTTTGAAGAGGCTAACGCAAGGGCAGCCGATGCGATAACTTCGGTTCTTGATTTCAGCAAAAAGGAGAAAAAGGAAGAAAAGTCAGATGAACCGACCAAGATCCATGTCGTCAGAAAGGTGGAACACATCAAGCCGTCCGGCGTGTTAAAAATCAAGAAAAAGAAACCGCCGAAAGATACACCAAGAGCCGGTAAGATATGAAAAGTTGCTGACTACGGACAGACTACGGACAAAACGGACAAAAATTAAAAAAAGAAATCTCCCGATTGGCTTAACCAAGCCAACGGGAGAATGTGCAACTGGTGACCCGTACGGGAATTGAACCCATGATTCCGCCGTGAAAGGGCGATGTCTTAACCTCTTGACCAACGGGCCTTAAATGGTAGCGGCAAGTGGACTTGAACCACCGACACCCTGGGTATGAACCAAGTGCTCTAGCCAGCTGAGCTATGCCGCCGAATAATGTCACAAATCTGTGACGAATATAAGTATATCACAAAACTCAGCTTTTGTCAACATTTTTTTGAAATTTTTTTTAAAAAAGTGCGCAAACCCCGGATATTAACGTGGAAAAACAGGGGCTTATCCGTGAAAATCACATATTTCCGGTAGGACCGCTGCGGGGAACACCCTGCGGCGGCTTTCCTGTTCTCAAGCCTGAAATATGTCAGTTTACTTCATATTATAATACAACTCAAAGGAAAAATCAAGTCTTTGCCGCCAATTTCCGAAAATATCTGTTATTGTTGCAATAATACATTTGTTATGGTATAATAGGTTTATTGCAAACGACATAAACACGGGAGTGATAAAATGACACTTTACGTTTCCGATCTTGACGGTACGCTGCTCAGCGATTTCGGCAAACTGAAGCCGAGAACGGCGGATATGCTGAACAGCTTTATAGAGGGCGGCACGCTGTTTTCGTACTGCACTGCGCGGGGACTTGCGACGGCGGGCGAGATAATGTCGGGCGTAAAGCTGAACACGCCTGTTGTGCTTATGAACGGTGTTTACATATATGACCCGGTGACCGGGGAGTATCCGTTTCGCGTATCGTTCGGGGAAGAGCAGTGCAGACTGCTGAAAGAGGTCATTGTTGAAAACGGCGAAACGCCTATGATATATGCGTTCATAGACGGCAGAGAGCGTATGAGCTTTGTGAAGGACGCGAAAAATCTGAAATCTCATTTGTCGCGCCGCAAAGGTGACAGCCGTCGCAGACCTGTAAACAGCGCAGTGGAGCTGTTTGAGGGAGAGATATTCTATGCCGCGTTCATAGACCCCGTGAACATTACGGCATTGGAGCGCGTATTCACACACGAGAACGGCTTTATGACCGCAAGCTACATAGACACCTACCCGCCGCATCAGCGCTGGTTTGAGGTATTTCCTGCGAGTGCGGGAAAGGCGGGCTCGATCGCGAAGCTGAAAGAGCTTACCGGTGCCGACGAGGTGGTGTGCTTCGGTGACAACGCGAACGATATGCCGATGTTCAAAGCTGCGGACAGGTGCTATGCTGTCGGGAACGCGATACCGGAGCTGAAAGCGGCAGCCGACGGCGTTATCGGAACAAACGAGTGCTACGGCGTAACGGAGTTCATGCAGAGCGAGATATTCCCGGTGTTTGCCTACGAGCCGCCGTATGCGGGCGAGCCTGACGCGGAGCGGTTCCGTTTGTCTGTCGAAAAGGCGCTGGAGCGTGAAAGAACGACGATAGGCACGCTCAACGAAAAAGCGATACACAATGCTCTGAAATGCTATTATTGTGACGAGAACGATCACGAAGCGAAAATAGGTGATTTTTATGCTGACGGGGCAGGGGAGAACGGCATTTTCGAGATACAAAGCGGCAATTTCGGATATCTTGCAAAGAAGCTGTCGAAAATGCTGCAAATGAGCCATGTCACCGTTGTTTATCCGTACGGGAAAAAGACGCACAATTTCTCGATAAACGAAAAAACGGGCGAGGTAATGTCGGTGACATCGCGCACGGAAAACTCGTATTCCAAGCTGTTTCTGGAGCTTTACAGGATAAAGGCGTTTCTCACAAACCCCAATCTGACGGTACGGATAGCGTTTCTTGAGATCGACAAAAAGACATATTACAAGGACGAGCGCCGCATAAGACGCAAAGGAATGAAAAAGGAGAAATACCCGACTGCGCTGCTGCGGGAGATACGGCTCGAACGTCCGTCGGATTACCGTGTGTTCCTTCCCGAAGGTCTGCCGGAGACATTCACACGCGCCGAGCTCGAAAAGCTCTGCCGTCCCACGGACGCTTCTCTTATGCTTTCCGTGCTTGAATTTGTCGGTGTTGTCACCCGCTGCGGAAAACGCGAGAACAGCATTTTGTATCAATTAAGAATTATGAATTAAGGATTAAGAATTTTGGAGCGTGCCTGCGGCACGTTATCCGATATTGATATTTCATATCCCCGCCCCCGGGGAGATCACCTGTGTTCGGGTACCTTGCCTGACAAAATTCTAACTTGCCAATCTGCCAACATTTAGAATTAAAATTAGTATCATCAATAAAACGAACAGCTTACTGTTTTGGCAGTAAGCTGTTTTTGTGTATTCAATTGTTTATGCAAAAATATATCTATAGGGTACCGCTAAAAACCGCTTTGAAAAGATAAAATGAGATAATTGTGCCGAGAGCAGGGAAAGGCTCCGAAAGCGTGCCGGCACACGGTGAGGAGACTCGACGCTCACTGTACGAAACAGTGACTTGCAGCCCCAAATGGTTTTTTAGAGGTTCCCTATATATAGACAAAACCAAGAAATTTCGTCACGATTCGGATTTGTCCGCGAAGCGGACGCCATCATTCTTAATTCATAATTCTTAATTTATCTGTATTTCGATAGAAATATAGTATCAATTGTTCAGTACAAGTCTGCGGAAGTCCTCGCCGCGTTCCTCGAAATTCTTATAGAACCCGTAGCTTGCCGCGGCAGGGGAGAGCAGACAGATATTTCTGGTAACGAGCTTTGCGTAAGCGACAGCGTCCGCGAGATCGGCGGCGCGGTAGATGTTGCGCTTCGTATGATCGAGCAGAGGTTCTATCTTATGCCCGCTGTCCGGGAGCAGCAGCACATTCGCGATATCCGAGGCGTTTAGGAAATCAACAAGCTCGGTGTAGTCTATCCCCCTGTCCATGCCGCCTATTATGATCGTGTCAACGCCGTCAAAAGCGCGGACAGCGGCTATCGCGGTGCTCGGGCAGGTGCTTATGCTGTCATTTATATACGTCACGTTCTTGACCGTTCCGATGTTTTCAAGCCTGTGCTTCAACCCGTCAAAGGACGCGACAGCCGGAAGTATTGCATCGTCCGTGCAGCCGAGCATTTTCGCGGCGCATACCGCGATACCGATATTATACAGGTTGTGTCTGCCGAGCAGCTTTGTTCTGAAGCTGTACGGCTCGCCGCAGATATATACCGTTTCGCCGTCGAGGAATATATCCGCTCTGTCTTCAAGGCTTGCTGTAATGACGGTAGAGGGTATCTCCGCGCACACAAGGGACTTGTTGATGATAAGGCGGTCTTTTTTCTTCTGGAAGCGGTAGATGTTCTCCTTTGCCGCTCTGTACGCGTCAAAGCCCGTGTAATGATCGAGGTGCTCCTCAAACAGATTGAGATATACCGCGATATCGGGCGAAGCCTGCACATATTCGAGCTGGTGGCAGGACATCTCGCACACGATCACCGTGTTCACATCAAGATCGGGTATGCAGTCAAGCGGCGGAACGCCGATATTTCCAATAAGCAGCGCGTCGATACCGCAGCTGCGCAGAATGTGGTAGATAAGAGACGATGTTGTGGATTTGCCCTTTGTGCCGGTTATGCCGATTATCGTGTTGTCGCAGAAGCGCAGCAGAAGATCGGTCTGGCTCGTTATTTTCGCCTTTATCTCGTCTGTGACGAGATCGAGCAGCACCACTCCCGGAGCTTTCATAATAACATCGAACCTGCCGAGGCAGTCGAGATAATTCTCGCCGTGTATCACCTCGATGCCGTCCGTTTCAAGGCAGGAAACATCGTTCCTGTCCGCTATGGTGATATTGCAGTCAAACCATTTCAGCAGAGAGAGCGTTGAGCGTCCCTCGCGTCCGAAGCCGAGTATAAGAACGTTTTTCCCGCGGAAAAAGTCCGCGAGCCGTTCATAAAGCGTGTTCATTCAGCATTTCAGCCTTTCGTTCATTATTTCAGCAGTCCGGCAAGCTCTTCCGGAATGAAATTGTCCCCGTCGTAGAAATCGTCGAGACTTTCGGGGATATCCGGCTCCGCGGAGATATATTTTTTCAGCAGGAGCGGGACATAGCCGCCTTCTCTGCGCTTGTAGGCATTATAGAGCGCGAGCCGTATTTCCGCGCGTGTGCCGACGCATTCAAAGGGCTTGTCGAAATCGGCATAAACCAACCCGTCAAACATTCCGGAGAACTCCGGGTTGTCGAGCATATCCGAGCCGAAGATCTTTTTCAGCTCCGCGTCGTCAAGGAATGCTGCAAGCATAATATACACATACAGGCATTTCGCGCACTTCCCGCACCACGAGTCCGTTTTTGAGCCGAGGTTGCAGCTCTTGAAAACGGGCAGATATTTCGGGTAGCGCACAAATCTCTGCGCTATCTGCCACTCGCTCCACGGGCGCAGCATGCTGAAATATTCGGGCGGTACGGTGAGCCACTTTTCGCAGTATGTGCGGAAATCGCGCTCAAATTCGGTGCTTTTGCTGTATTGGTGATTAACACCGGTGCCGTTCACGTTGCCCTCGTTCGCGCTGCTTTCGTTCGACAGAGCGATGTATTTCTTGCCCGTTATCAGCGCCGCGAGATACGAAGAAAACGCGACTATTGCGGAGAACGGGGTATGCCCGTTGAGCCAGCCGTCAGCGTTTCTGCGCAGAAGCTCCGGGTGTATCGAGCGCTTAAGTCCGACTATACGATCATCGGAGTATCCCGCCGTGTGTGCGCAGTCAAGCGTCGTTTGGCGCGGGTTGATGATGTAGCAGAGATTGTCGGACTGCATACCTTTCAACAGCTCCAGCGTAACTATGCTGTCCTTGCCGCCGCCGACGGGGATAAGCGCGCCTTTGCGCCCGCCCTTGTACGGATCGTCAAACTTGCGCACCTCGGTGCAGTCGGCTTCGATACGCATAAAATCATCGAAAGCAGTCTCTATCCCGTTACGGTAAAAGAACTCCCCGAGACCGCCCCAGTACAGCTTCTTCCACCATTTTATCTGCTCCTCGCCGAGAGAACCGCACATCACGCGCACAAGCGGCGGGCAGGCACATTTCCAGTAGCTGACGAGCTCGGTCATACCGATTGAGAAAATGACATATTCGATAAGCTCGCGCGGCATATCGGCGGGTATTTCCAGTCCGTTCCATTTCCATTCGGGGAAAAATTCGTACTCGCCTATGGAGAAATGAAACGAAAATCCCTCATCGCTTATCATGTAGCTGTGGTATATGAAAACGGGGTATTTTTCGCGAAGCTCGGTAAATTTATCCAAAATATCGTCCTCTTTCAGATCGTTAAATCGACTTGCCTGACAGAAATTCATACAGAAATTGTGCGTTCTTGTTCTGGTGCGGGAACGCGTTTCCCTTTATCTGCGGCATGAATGTCATGTAAATATCCTTCTTGCCCTTTTCGGTGAGGAAGCTGAACTCGGCTATGTACTGACCGTTGCCGGATGTGCTGAGCTCACTGTATATCACGGTATCGAAGGTGTAGTATTCAACGTGGCTTGAATATTCATCGAATCTGTACATTATCAGCCTGTCGTAATTTGTTACGGTGACGTAGGCAAATTCGCTGGTGCGTCCTCCGACGCGTCTTGTCTCGCATTTTACAGTTGCGAGAACGGGGCAGAGGCTCATTTCTCCGGATATAAGCAGAGGCATAAGCGCCTTTGTCATAGCGGACTCCGAGACATCCATGATATTCACTTCCTTTTAACTTCACTGTCTTTATTTTTTTGTAAACAGAATTTTCGTCTCTATACGATCACATAAATCCGCCGTCGATCCCGATCGTCTGACCGGTGGTGAAGCCGCTGCTTTCAAGAAACCGTGCTGCGTGCGAGATATCCTCCGGTTTGCCGATGCGCATGAGCGGCGTGCTGTCGATAAGCTCCGCCATTTCGTCGGGGGAGAGGTGAGCGTTCATGCGGCTCTCGATAACGCCCGGTGCTATGCAGTTCACGCGTATCCCGGACGGCCCGAGTTCCTTCGCGAGCGCTTTTGTGAAGCCGATCAATCCCGCTTTTGCCGCGGAATACGCCACCTCGCAGGATGCTCCGTGGACTCCCCATACCGAGGATATGTTTATGATGCAGCCCTCGTGCCCGCGTATCATTTTACGGCATATCTCGCGCGTGAGACGCATCGTGCCGGTAAGATCGGAGCTTATCATCGTATCGAGCTCCGCGTCGGTCACATCGGTGAACAGCTTTATCTGCGATATCCCCGCGTTGTTTATCAGCAGGGAACAGCCGTCTGCACGCTCCGCGAGAGCATATATATCCTGCGCGTTCGTGAGATCGCACTTTACTGCTGACGCGCCGTAACGCTCGGCGATATCGCGTGCCGCTTTCTCATTTTCGCGGTATGTGAAGATCACATTGTAGTCCTTTGCGAACTCGCCGACAAGCGCGAGACCGATGGCTCCCGTCCCGCCCGTTATCACCGCGGTCTTACTAACCATTATATTTCACCCTGCCTGACCGATATTCCGTTATCGTCCGCGGAAAGAAGTATCTTCTTCGGTGTGTTTTCCTCAGCGTCGATTATCAGGTTCGCGATACTGTCCTCGACTTCCTCGCGGATAACGCGGAGAATGTCGCGTCCGCCGTACTTGCCGCCGTGGGACTTTTTTGCGATGTACTTATATGTGCTGTCGTCGATGTCGAGAGCGATTCCGTTCTCGGAGAGCGCCTTTACCGTGTCGGAAAGCTGGAGCTTCGCGATATCCGCATAGTTCTCCTCCGTCAGCGGCGAGAATACAACTACCTCGTCAACACGTCCGAGAAATTCCGGACGCAGGAAGTCCTTCAATGCCTTCATAGCCTTTTCCTTCGACATATCGCCGGCGGTCTTGCCGAAGCCCATTCCGGTCTCACCCGTTGAAGAACCGGCATTCGAGGTCATGCAGATTATCGTGTTCTCGAAGTTGACCTTCTTGCCGTGGGAATCGCTGATGCGTCCCTCGTCGAGTATCTGGAGCAGTATATTCATAACGTCAGGGTGAGCTTTTTCGATCTCGTCGAAGAGTATCACGGAGTACGGTCTGCGGCGCACCTTCTCGGTCAGCTGTCCCGCGTCGTCAAAGCCGACATATCCGGGAGGCGAGCCTATGATCTTGGAAACGCTGTGCTTTTCCATATACTCCGACATATCCAGTCTGATAAGAGGCTCAACGCCGCTGAAAAGCTCCTCGGAAAGCACCTTCACAAGCTGTGTTTTTCCGACACCCGTGGGACCCACGAAAATGAACGATGCGGGTCTGCGCTTTGTGGTGAGGTTTACGCGGGTGCGCTTTATAGCCTTCGCTACCTTCTCGCAGGCTTCGTCCTGTCCGATTATCTTTGATTTCAGCACGTTTTCGAGCTTCGCGATCTTGCGGAACTCGGTCTCCATTATCTTCTGCGCGGGTATTCCCGTCCACATCTCGATAACGGTTGACAGATCGGCGGGGGTGAGACGCACCTGCGAAACGAGCGGTTCGAGACGCTTTATCTCCTCGTCGTTTTTCGCGCGTTCGGTCTTTACGGCGGCGAGCTTCTCATAGTCGGGTTCGCTTTCCTCCATAAGCTCTTCCTCGCGCTTTGCAAGATCCTTTTCGAGCTTGCGGCACTTTTCCATTGCCGTCAGATCGTCGCTCTTTATGCTTGCGCAGGCGGAAGCTTCATCGAGCAGGTCAATCGCCTTGTCGGGCAGATATCTGTCCGTGATATATCTCTCCGAAAGCGTAACGCACGGCAGTATAAGCTCGTCACCGATCTTTATTTTATGATGCTCCTCGTAGTAGCCCTTTATTCCGCGAAGGAGCTCCGCCGTTTCGTCTATCGTAGGTTCGAGAACGGTAACGGGCTGGAAGCGGCGCTCAAGAGCGCTGTCCTTTTCGATATGCTTGCGGTATTCGTTGAACGTGGTAGCGCCTATCACCTGCAGCTCACCGCGGGAAAGAGCAGGCTTGAACATATTCGCCGCGTTCATGGTGCCGTCGCTGTCGCCGGTGCCGACAAGGTTATGCACCTCATCTATGAAAATTATGATATTTCCGAGATTTTTGATCTCCTCGATAAGCGACTTGACACGGCTCTCAAACTGCCCGCGGAACTGCGTTCCCGCAACGAGCGCGGTAAGATCGAGCAGATACAGTTCCTTATCCTGGAGCCTGAACGGTACGTTGCCGTCGGCAATGCGCTGTGCAATACCCTCGGCTATCGCGGTCTTGCCGACACCGGGCTCACCGATAAGGCAGGGGTTGTTCTTCGAGCGGCGTGAGAGTATCTGGATAACGCGCTCGATCTCCTTGTCTCTGCCGATTATGCGATCGAGCTTGCCGTTCTTGGCTTTGTCGGTAATGTTCGTGCAGAAAGTGTTGAGGAACTTGCGCTTCTTCGCCTGAGCAGCCTTTTTCTTTTCCTCTGAGCGCTTTTTGCGTTCGGCTTTTTCGCGCTCCTTCTCCTTCTGTATGTCTTCTTCGCTTGCCGGGACTTCGTTGGTAGAGTGGTTGTTGGTCATATCAAAGAAGCGCTGGAAGAAAGCGGGCATCGTGCCTCCGGCCTTGAAGCCGTCAACCGCGTCCTCGTCTTCCTCGTCGTCATCGTCCTCCGGAATATCGTCTTCATCTTCTTCGTCCGCGATCTCCTCCGCGTCGAGCTCTTCTTCCTCGTCGTTGTCCGCGTCGGGATTGCCGAACAGCATATTTGAAGCGTTGTCGAAGTCGATATCCGATATTCCCATCTGCTTGAGGTAGTTGTCCACCTGCGGGATACCGAGCTCCTTTGCGCATTTAAGGCAGTAGCCGTTCTCAAATTTCTGTGTTCCGCTCATACCCGACATAAAAACGACAGCGGGTCTTTTGCGGCATCTTGAGCACATCATATCCATAATTGTGTTTCCTTTCTTGCTTGTGAGCTGTTATATTATCAAAGACTTTCAAGAAGCGAAAGCGGGTCAAACGCGTAAAAATATCTGAACAGGAATGTTTTGTCGATAGTGTTGCTGTTGAGGAAGACGAGCGAGTCTCCGCACATCGCGATCAGCAGCTTTATGATAACGCATATCAGCAGTATCGAGATTATAGCTTCGAGCAGTCCGAGCGTGGCACCGAGCACTCCGTTCACCGATGAAACTATGGGTATCTTGTTTATCAGCTTTGCCGCGTTCGCGATAATACTCAGTATTGCCACAACAACGGCGAACAGTACGCAGAATACTATCGCTTTCAGCGGTATCATCACCGTCGGTGTGATGATATCGTCCATTATCCTGTCACCGAACGTCTGATCGGCGGCGGTGAGTATCGAGACTACGAAGCTGTAAACCGCGTCGTTGCTGCCCGCGGACAGGTCATTTCCGAGGTCTTTCAGTGAAGGCGACACAGTTTCCGCGAGCTTGTCGCCGATATCCGTAAATGCTCGCGTTACCGTCTGTGAGGTGATGTTTGAGGAAATTATCCTCGCGAGCACGATATTCCCGAGCCCGTATTTTTCCACGTCCGTCTCGGTTACATCGAGGTGTCCGAGCTTGACGTAAGACCAGTCGAAATACTCGTCAATGCCGAAGCCGGAAAGATCGGCGTACTGCACGCCTGTCCTCGTAAGATCGACTACCGACATATCAATATCGGCGCGGCGTTTGTCGTCATACTCGATCTCTATGTCACGCAGATAAGTTCCGTTGATTATCGCCTCCGACATATCCGTCTGTGACAGTCCCTTTATCATCTCGTTGTCGATCGAGCTTCCGAGCTTTTCGGTCATATAGCTCTCGATATTCGAGCGGATGAATGAATCGTATATCTTTTCCGATACCGTATTGCAGAACGCGAACGCGACTATAAGCGCGACGACAGCCGCGACAGCGCTGATAAGCACTGTGACGGCACCCTTTTTCGCGCCGCGGTAGATATTTGCCGCGATAATGCCGATAATGGCGATATCGAAGAACCAGAAGAACTCGCTTCCCATATTTTCTCTGTATTATCTCCTTTGTGCAGCTTTTGTTTTCTTTTTTTTATTCGGTAATAATAAGCTCGCTTTCCGTTCTCTCGGTCTTTTCGGTCACCTTCGGCGTTTCCTCGGGATCGCTGTCCGTGCCGTAAACATTTGTCTTGCCGAGAGTCTCATAGCCGAGCATATAGAGGTTGCCGGATATCTTGATAAAATCGGAGTAATCGTCGTCGGGAGTCTGGATATATCTCTCGCCGATAAGTCCTTCCTCGTATATCTTCACTCTTGAACCTTCGAGAACGTATATCCCGCTCGCGTCGCAATATACGCAGGACGCGTTCGCAGAGACATAGCTGAGCGAGATCGCCGAGGCGTTTGTATCGAGTTCGAGCAGAATACTCTTGTTCGTGGATATATCGGTGTAATGCACGAGAATGTGATCGTTGCCGATAAAGAAGTTTTTCAGAGTGCCGGTATAGCCGTACAGCCCTGCCTGTTCGCCCGTGGCGGTGTCAATCGAGAGAACGCAGTTGTCGCATGCGGCGATAACGTTGTTCTTATCCGCGTACATACCGCAGGGAAGACTTTCCGTGCGCAGAGTGTATTTCCAGAGCGGAGCGTCCGCGGAACGAACGGAGAAGAGGTAGAACGACGTGAGTATATCGCCCTTTGACGCGCTGACAGTCGAGACTGCAATATGTTCTCCGTCGCCCGTCGAGCATACCTGCATAACGTTCTCGTCCGCAAATTTTTTCGTGTAGAGCCAGTTTCCGCCGTCATCGTAGATATACAATATATTTGCGTAGCGCTTGGATTGTGTGACTACCGCCGCGAGCCCGTCGTCGCCTATCGACGCGTAAACGATCTTGTCATCTACCGCTTTCTGGTATATAAGGCTCGTTTTGCTGTACAGCGCGAAGTTGTACGCGAGCTTGTCATACAGCAGTATGCGCTTTTCACTGGTTGCCTGTTCGGGGTGGCTGTAGCCGTGCTTGAGCGCGTAGTTCTGCGCGCCCGAGGTGTCATACGCGTAGAGGTATGTGTCGGTGAGCAGCGAGAAATAATCGCCGAACCGCATTATAGAATATTCGCTGCTTCCGGGCAGCTCTATCGGAAATCCCGCATCGTCTGTGGTCTTTGTCTCGACTTTTGACGCGATGCCTCGCAGCGGCTCGAAGATAGTGGAGGCATTAAGCCACACAAAGATCACCGCGATGACAGCAAGCACAAAAACTATCAGCTTCAGCAGCGCTGTCCCGTGTTTTTTCTTTTTTCTGTATTTTCTCAGATCAATGTTTTTCGGCTTTTGCGCAGTCTTTTCGCTGCCCGTAGCCTCCGCAAGATCGGGAACCTTCATCGGATATACTCCTTTGATCTATGTTTATAATCTCTTTAATAAAAAACCTTATTGAGATACAGTCCGTGGGGCGGGATAGTTACGCCCGCGTCGGTACGTTCTCCGGTTTCGAGAGAGCGCAGAATGTCCGCTTCGGTGCGCTTGCCCTCGCTGACATATATCAGCGTGCCTACCATTATCCGCACCATATTGTGCAGAAAGCCGTCGCCGCTGACCGTGAAGCTCACGGTATCGCCGGAACGCGTTACGGTGAAATCATACACGGTGCGGACTGTGGTTTTCAGGTGTTCTTTCGCTTCCGCTTTGCAGAATGCCGCAAAATCGTGCTTGCCGACAAAGAGCTTTGCCGCGCCGTCAAGCCGCTTCTCGTCGAGCGGATACGGATAAAACAGCGCGAGATCGCTGCCGAAAACGTCCTTGTGCTTCGCGTTGTTCACGAGATAGACATATTCTTTCCCGTGGGCGCTGAACCGCGCGTGGAAATCCTCGTCCGCGTCCTCACAGGACAGTACCGCGATATCGTCCGGCAGCATCTTGTTCATTGCCCGCATAAGACCGGGGCAGGGGATAGCCGACTCCGTTTTCGCGTTCAGATAAAACTCCCTCGCGTGAACTCCCGCGTCGGTGCGCGAGCAGCCGTGCGCCGTGATCTTACCGTTTGTTATCCTGCCCATGCAGTCCTCGATGAGCTGCTGAACGGTGATATTGTTGTTCTGCCGCTGCCAGCCGTGGTAAGCTGTGCCGTTGTACGCGATACATATTTTTATGTTGCGCAATATTCCCGTCACTCCTCCGCGGCGTTCTCGGTTTCGGTCTCGTTTGCAGCTTCGGTCTCTGTCTCTGTACCGGCTTCTGCGTCAGCTTCGGTTTCTTCTTCCGTGCTGTCTGTTTTGATATAAGCTGTGATGTCGGTCATGCCGTCCCAGTCGGTGAGCGGCTGTGTGCATTCGCGGTCAGTGTAAACCGTGAAGTCCGTTCTGTTGTCAGCGATAAAGCCTACCGAAACATTCTTGGGTACTTCGAGCGAAAGCGTCATTTCGTGCGGCGTGTCCGGCTCGTAGATATATGTCACGGTCATGAACTGGTAAGCCGCGCGTGAAAACGCCATTTTCAGAAAATGCGAATTTTTCGGCTCGGGAGTGTCATACTCTGCCGAGATCGTCTGTATGGTCTCCGGTACGCCGTCAACAACGCTGATCGTGCGCTGGCAGATAAGGTCAAGACTATCCTCTTCAAACTCAAGATCGCATCTGATTATCTGACCCTTGTATTCCTCGCCGACGGTGTTCTCGATATATTTACGGCTGCCTTCCTCGTCGCACTCGGTGAACAGGTATATCTTACCGTCTTGCTTATAGCCGTCTGTAAGCGTCTCATGCTCGGCATCGAACCATTCGTCCTCGTAATCGGGCAGGTAGCAGTTCGGGTGAGACGAGTAATTCCGCGAAAAATCCATTATATACTGCATTTCCGGATAGTCATATTCCTCACCCGGTACCATGTCGAGCAGTAGCACTATCCTGTCGAAGCCGTACTGTGCGCAGTCGTCGCCTTCCGCATACATACCGTCCGCCGTGACGTGGTAGAAATACGCCTTATCCTTTGAATTGGGATAATCGTTGTCGTAGGTATAATCTACGGAGGTATGTCTTGCAAGTACCGCGTCCGTCAGATTATTCGTGTAGAACCTGTGGTTGAAATCTTCGATCTCCTCCTGCGTGAGAGCTGTCCTCTCTCCGCTGCCGGAGTCCGATTCCGCAGCGGCACTTTCCGTCTCTGCTTCGGTGGTTTCGGCAGTCGTTTCCGCACTTGTTGTCTCCGCTGCTGCTTCTTCGGTCTGTGCAGCCGTGGTCTCGGCTGTCGCAGTCTGCTGTGCCGCATTCCCACAGCCGGTAAGCGCAGTTATTGCAGCGGCAAGAAGCGCTGCGGGTATTCTTTTGTTCATAGCTTATCTTTCCTTTTCTGTTTTTAAAAGACTATATTGTTTATGATAACCATTCCGAATACACATAGGGTAAGACCCGACGCGTAGAAATCGAGCCGCGAGCATTTCAGGACGCGCAGCTTTGTGCGTCCCTCTCCGCCCTTGTAGCAGCGGCATTCCATAGCCGTCGCGAGCTCATTGGCACGCTTGAACGCGCTTACGAACAACGGTATGAGTATCGGTACCATAGCTTTTGCGCGGCTGAACACATTTCCCGTGTCAAGAGCGGCTCCGCGTGCCTTCTGCGCCATCATTATCTTGTTGAGCTCCTCGATGAGCGTCGGAATGAACCTCAGCGCTATCGTCATCATCATTGCGAGCTCGTGGACAGGGAAGCGCACCTTTTTCAGCGGCGATAGCAGGCTCTCGATCGCGTCGGTGAGCACGATCGGTGAGGTGGTATAGGTGAGCAGCGACATTCCTATTATCAGGAATATAATGCGCACCACCATGAAAATCGACGTTTCCGCGCCCTTCCAGTATATTGTTATAAATCCCGTATCTACCAGCGGCGTGTCGTCTCCCTTGACAAAAAGCAGATTAAGGAGCGCCGTAAATATGATGATCGCGAGAACGGGCTTTATACTCTTTAAAATGAGCCTGAAGCTGATCCCTGATACCGCGTACACCATTATCATAAACACGCAGGCGATGCCAAGACCGTAAAAATTCTGCGCTGTGAACAGCATAACGACGTATATTATGTCGAGTATTATCTTAAACCTGCTGTCCATTCGGTGTATAACGGAATTTCCGGGGAAAAACTGCCCTATCGTTATGTCGTTAAGCATTTATTGTCTCCAGTATTCTTTTCTTTGCTCTTTCCGTTGTATATATATCTTTACCTATATCCATACCTTCCGCCGCGAGTATATGCGAGAGCCGTGATATCTGCGGTATTCCCAGTCCTATCTGTACAAGCTCTCTCGTCCGGCTGAACACCGTGTCCGTGTCCTCGTAGCAGAAGAGTCTTCCGTGGTTCATAACAAGTATCTTTTCCGCGTATTTCACGATATCTTCCATTGAGTGCGAAACAAGAAGTATCGTCGTACCGGAATACTTGTGATATTCGCTTATTTTGTCGAGCACGCTGTCTCTGCCCTTCGGGTCAAGTCCCGCGGCAGGCTCGTCGAGTATCAGTATCTCCGGCTGCATCGCGATAACACCCGCAAGAGCGGCTCTGCGCTTCTGACCGCCCGACAGATCGAACGGCGAGCGTTTCAGCAGCTCCGTGTCTATGCCCATAGCTTCCGCCGCGGCACGAACGCGTTTGTCCGTTTCTTCCTCGTCAAGCCCCATATTCTTCGGGCCGAACGCGATATCCTTGTACACCGTTTCCTCGAACAGCTGATATTCGGAGTATTGGAACACAAGTCCCGACATAAACCGTACCGAGCGGATATCGCTGCCCTTTGCCCAGATATTTCTTCCGGCAATGTAAACATCGCCCGATGTGGGTTTAAGCAGACCGTTCAGGTGCTGTATCAGCGTGGATTTCCCGCTTCCGGTATGTCCGATGACACCGACGAACTGCCCCTTCGCGATACTTACGCTCACGTTGTCGACGGCGGTTGACTCAAACGGCGTGCCTACGCTGTATTTGTAGGTAAGGTGCTTGACCTCGGCGACAGACGGCGCTTCCTTTTTGACCGCCGTGTCGTTCTCCGGAGACTTTTCCTCATACTTCGCCTTATGCGGGAGCTTTAACAGTTCGTCCGCACATTCGCGTTCCGTGAGTACATTTACCGGTACGTCAAGCCCGCTCTTGCGCAGCTCATACATAAGCTCCGTTACCTGCGGAACATCGAGCGAGTGCTCGCGGAGCATATCCACCTGTGCGAATATCTCCTTCGGAGTGCCGTCCGCGATTATCTTACCGCTGTCCATAACGACAACTCTGTCCGCCTGAACGGCTTCGTCCATATAGTGCGTGATAAGGATTATCGTTACCCCCTGCGAGTTGAGCAGCTTTATCGTGCTCATTACCTCGGCTCTGCCTTTCGGGTCAAGCATTGCGGTGGGCTCGTCGAGAACGATACATTCCGGGCGCATTGCGAGTATTCCGGCAATTGCTACTCTCTGCTTCTGACCGCCGGAGAGCTGGTGCGGGGAATGTTCGCGGTACTCGTACATATCCACGAGTCTGAGTGCAACATCGACGCGTTTGCGTATCTCCTCCGTCGGTACGCCGAGATTTTCGAGCGCGAATGCGACATCCTCCTCGACGACGGTTGCGACGAGCTGATTGTCAGGGTTCTGGAAAACCATACCGACGATCTGACGGATATCGAACACGGTCTCGTCTTTTGAGGCGTCTATGCCGTTTACGAGCACGGTTCCCGATGTTGCGGCGAGAATACCGTTGAGGTGCTTGGCGAGCGTGGATTTACCACAGCCGTTGTGACCGAGTACGGCGAGAAACTGCCCCTTCGGGACACTTAGGTTTACGCCGCAGAGGGCTTTGTTAGAGCCGGTTTCTTCGCCGTTTTCGTCGTATTCTTTATATTCAAATTCGAGATTTTTTACTTCTATTATATTTTTCATTTTCTCCGCTTTTGTTCTAAAACATTTTGTTATTTTCAGATATTTCAGCGGCGGATTCTATACCGGCCCCACTGCATTTTTCGCTGTGGCTGTCCGCTGATGTATATTAGAAATACTGCATTAAATTTATCGGAAGTTTCTTTTATGCGCGCATCGTGCGCGCTTTTGGAAACTTCCTTACGGCATCGTGCCGTAGGGTGTCCAGCCCCCCTTTTTTAAAGGGGGGTGGCGGGGGTTGGGGGCAGAGCCCCTCTTGAAATTCTTAAGAGTCTTAAGTCTCTCTTAAAAAAGCGCAACCGCCGTATTTCCGCAGGGTATCGGGAGCCCTGTGCGCTCTACCGGAAGCCCTATCTCTTCCGCGCTGATTTCGGCTTTGTACTTCTGACCGACGGTCATTTTCAGCAGATAAGCCATTACCGAGGGCGAAAGACCGGTGGTGTAGCTGTTGAGCAGGAGGAAAAGGGGCTTGTCGGAGAGCACCGCGGTGCAGCGCTCCATGAGCTCATATATACAGTCTTCGAGCTTCCAGAGCTCGCCGTTCGTGCCGCGCCCGTAGCTCGGCGGATCGAGGATAATGCCGTCGTAACGGGTGCCGCGCTTTATCTCGCGCCCGAGAAACTTCATAGCGTCGTCGGTTATCCAGCGTATCGGTTTGTCGGAAAGCCCGCTTAACCGCGCGTTTTCCTTGCCCCATTCAACCATATTCCTGACTGCGTCGAGGTGGCAGACCTTTGCGCCGGCTGCCGCACACGCAAGTGTTGCTCCGCCTGTATAAGCGAACAGGTTCAGCACGTTTATCTCACGTCCCGCGCCCGTTATCAGCTCACTGCAGAGCTCCCAGTTGACCGCCTGCTCCGGGAAAAGTCCGGTATGCTTGAAGCCGGTGGGCTTTACGAGAAACGTGAGCTCCCCATAGCGAATGTTCCAGCTTTCCGGCAGCTTTTTGCGGTAATCCCAGCTTCCGCCGCCTGTCGATGAGCGGTTGTACTTGGCGTGAACGTTATCCCATTCCGGGGCAGGTGAGGGGTTTTTCCAGATCACCTGCGGGTCGGGTCTGATGAGGGTAACATCGCCCCACTTTTCGAGCCTGTCACCGCCCGATGTGTCTATAAGGCGGTAGTCCCGCCATTTGTCTGCAATTCTCATATCTTCTCCGTATCGTCCGTCTTTGCATCAGCGATATCCGCCGTAGCCGCCGGAGAACGCGTCTATTGTTTTTCTGACAGTCTCAAGGAACGTATGCTCGCCGACTGTGTTTATCTTTAAGAACAGCGCCTGACTTCCGCCCGTTGTTGCCGCGGAGATATAGACCCGCCCGTTCGCCTGAAACAGCGTGACCGACATAGAAAGCCTGTTCCCGCCGAAATAGCTGTACCGTTCATATACCCTTACCGAACAGCGGGCTCCGTTTTCGTAGAAGTCCGAGCTCTCTTCGAGCGTCGCGCTCATGCTGCCGCCCATAACCGAGCTGTGAACGGCGTTCAGTATAATATCGAAATCACCGAAAAGCTCTCTTTGTATCTTCGCCATATTTTTAACCTTTATCGGAAGAGTACGGACGTGTCGCGTTCGCAACTCATCTCATAATGTTTTCCTGATAATAACTTACCGAGCCACAGACCCGATATCTGATGAATATTGCCCACGGATTCGGGGCGGCGCGTTCGCCGCTCAGCAGAACTGTGCCTTGATCGTGTCCGCTATTTTGTTTGTGTAAAGCTCGACTTTCTTTGCGTCCTTGCCTTCTATCATTACGCGTACAAGCGGTTCGGTGCCGCTCTCGCGCACAAGCACGCGTCCGTCCGAGCCGAGTACGTCCTCCGCTTCCTTTATCGACGCGAGTATAGCATCGTTCTTATCCCATTTGCCTTTGTTCTCGTCCGTGATCTTTACGTTCACGAGAAGCTGCGGGTAATCGGCAAATTCCTCATTGTAAGCCGAGAGCGGTCTGTCCGACTGCGAGAGCAGGGAAATTAGCTTGACCGCGGTGAGCTGACCGTCACCGGTAGTGGCGTGATCGAGGAAGATTATGTGTCCCGACTGCTCGCCGCCGATGTTATATCCGCTTTTCAGCATTTCTTCGAGAACGTATCTGTCGCCGACAGCCGTGCATACCGTGGAAATGCCGTGCTCCTTCATATATGTGTGGAAGCCGAGGTTGCTCATTACGGTGACCACGGAGGTGTCTTTGTTCAGAACACCCTTGTTCTTCATGCTGTCCGAGATTATAGCGATAAGTCTGTCGCCGTCAACAACGTTGCCCTTGTTATCAACCGCGAGACATCTGTCCGCGTCGCCGTCGAATGCAACGCCGAGATCATAGCCGCCCGCTCTGACTTTTTCCTGTAATTTGTCGATGTGTGTAGAACCGCACTTCTCGTTGATGTTTGTGCCGTCCGGTTCCGCGTTTATGATATCGCAGTCAACACCGAGCTTGTCGAACAGTCTTCTTGCCGTAGCGGAGGAGCTTCCGTTCGCGCAGTCCGCCGTAACGCGCAGCTTTTTCCCGCCGACAGCGGCACATTCCGCAAGGTGTGCTATGTAAATGCCTGCCGCGTCGTTCAGAACGGATGTTCTGCCCACATCGGTGCCGTTTTTGAGCGTCATTGCCTCGGGTGTGTCGAGGATAAGCGCTTCGATCTCGTTCTCTACCTCATCCGGAAGCTTGAAGCCGGTTCCCGCGAAGAGCTTGATGCCGTTGTATTCAACGCTGTTGTGGGAAGCGGAGATCATAACGCCCGCATCCGCGTTTTCATGCTTTACAAGATACGCAACGGCGGGTGTAGGCACAACGCCGAGCAGCACCGCGTCCGCTCCCACGGACATAATGCCCGATATGAGCGCGGCTTCCAGGATATCCGACGATACGCGCGTGTCCTTTCCTATGAGTATCTTTGCCTTGCTGCCGGCGGGCTTGTGCTTTGTCAGCACGATTGCCGCGGCTCTGCCGATGTTCATTGCGGTCTCGCAGGTGAGCTCCGTTATCGCCACACCGCGTGCTCCGTCAGTTCCGAATAATCTTCCCATAATGTCCTCCGATATATGTTAATATTTTGATGGTACTGTATTTACGCTTTTGTCACGCATACCGCCTGTAATGTAATTTTATTTTACTTCTGTACTATCTGTGCGCCGAAAGGCGTGATAGAAAGCCGTGCTATCTTGAAGAACTGTTTTCCGAATGGTATTCCTACTATCGTAATGCACC
>JAFPUE010000068.1 GCA_017395555.1 Ruminiclostridium sp.
AGAAGAGTTTGTGCCGTACACCGAGGGAAAGGTGAAAATGTACACCTGCGGACCCACGGTGTATCATTATGCGCACATCGGCAACCTGCGCACCTACATCATGGAGGACGTGCTCGAAAAGTACCTGCGCTACACGGGGCTTGACGTTACGCGCGTTATGAACATCACCGATGTCGGACACCTCACAAGTGACGGCGATACCGGCGACGACAAGATGCTCAAGGGCGCAAAGAGAGAGCACAAGACCGTTATGGAGATCGCGAAGTTCTACACCGACGCGTTCTTCGCGGACTGCGCAAAGCTTGGCATAAAGACACCCGATGTTGTGGAGCCCGCTACCGGCTGCATCGACGACTTTATCCGCGTGATTTCCGCGCTTATCGAAAAGGGCTACGCTTACGAGGCGGGCGGGAATATCTACTTCGACACCTCGAAGCTCGACAAATACTACATCTTCAACTACTTCACAGAGGAAGACCTTGCAGTCGGCGTCCGCGACGGAGTTGAAGCCGACGAGAACAAGCGGAACAAGGCGGATTTCGTTCTCTGGTTCACTAAATCCAAGTTTGAGGATCAGGAGCTGAAATGGGACAGCCCGTGGGGCGTTGGCTACCCCGGCTGGCATATCGAGTGCTCCTGCATCAGCATGAAGCACCTCGGCGAATACCTCGATCTGCACTGCGGCGGCATTGACAACCAGTTCCCGCACCACACCAATGAGATCGCACAGAGCGAAGCATACCTCGGTCACCCGTGGTGCAAGTATTGGTTCCACGTTCACCACCTCAACACGAACGACGGCAAAATGAGCAAGTCGAAGGGCGAGTTCCTCACCGTTTCGCTGCTTGAAGAAAAGGGCTATGAGCCGCTCGCGTACCGCTTCTTCTGCTTACAGTCCCATTACCGCAAGAACCTCGTGTTCAGCTGGGATAACCTCGACAATGCGGCGGAAGCGTACAAGAAGCTCGTTTCGCGTGTTGCGCAGCTCCTCGACGGCAAGGGCGGCGCGGTAGACCGGGCGAAGTTCGATGAGCTGAAAGCCCCGTTCACAGAAGCGCTCGACAATGATCTCAACACCGCACAGGCGGTCACAGTTATATATGATGTGCTCAAATCCGACACGGACAACGCAACAAAGCTCGCTCTTATCGCGGACTTCGACAAGGTGCTGACGCTCGGACTTGTGCAGGCGGCTGAAAAGCTGTCGGAGAAGAAGGACGGCGCGGAGCTGCCCGCGGAAATTGCGGAGCTTGCGGAAAAGCGTGCCGCGGCAAGAAAGGCGAAGGATTTCGCGCTTGCCGACGAGCTCAGAAAGCAGATCACGGATCTCGGCTACATCGTTGAGGAAACGAGGCAGGGAACCGTTATCAGAAAGGCGTGACACCATGCTGAAAAAGATCTTTGCGGGTGCGGCGCTTGTGGGAGTGATGCTGCTTTCGGGTTGCTCGCTGTTCGGCAATACCGACGGAATGACCAAGAACCCGCTGTTCACATACGATTACGGTAATATGAAGCTCGTGCAGCTCGAAGAGCCTGCCGAGGGACAGCAGACCGCTGTTATCGAAACCACCGTCGGCACGATAACCGCCGTGCTTTACCCGGAATACGCGCCCAACACGGTGCGCAATTTCGTGAACCGTGCGAACGAGGGATACTACAACGGCAAGGATATTTACTGCGTTATCGACAAGTCGATATTTATGTCCGGTGCCTATGACGAGTCCCGCAATTCCGGCTTTACCGACGACGGGCAGCCGATAGCGAACGAGTATTCCGTCGATCTGTGGCCGTTCAAGGGCGCGATATGCGCGTTCAGCGGATACACCGGCTGCGGTGACAGCCGCTTCATGGTGCTCAATCAGAGAACGCTGTCGGAGCAGGATATCACCGATCTGCACAATTTCAAAAATGAGAACGATGAGCAGCTCCTGCCGGACAACCTCATCGACGCGTTTGTCGATAAGGGCGTTATCATCGACTTCTGCGGCGCGTACACGATATTCGCGCAGACGATAGACGGCTATGACGTTATCGAGAAGATCTGCAATGCCGAAGTCGGCGGCGAGCTCTCAATTCCCGTTGAGCCGATATATATTAATAAAGTTACGATTGGCGAGTACCACAAGAGTTAATTGAATTGACGGGAGCTCTGCTTCGGCTGCGGCGCCGAAGCCGGCGCGGGCGATGCAGTATTTCAGAGATACATCAGCGGGTCGCTCTGCAAGAAATGAATGGGGGTTGGCGAAGACTCCGTTCCCGAAATAGCAGAGTATAGCTAACCGAGTGTGCTGTCGTTGCCGTTTTATATGCGCGCATCGTGCGCGCTCTTGGCGGCAACTACCATTGCTTCGTGCAATGCACGCGTCCGCAGAAGAATGTCGCTACGGATTCGGAGCGGCGCGTTCGCCGCTGGGGTTGGCGAAGACTCCGTTTCCGAAATAGCAGAGTATAGCTAACCGAGTGTGCTGTCGTTGCCGTTTTATATGCGCGCATTGTGCGCGCTCTTGGCGGCAACTACCATTGCTTCGTGCAATGCACGCGTCCGCAGAAGAATGTCGCTACGGATTCGGAGCGGCGCGTTCGCCGCTGGGGTTGGCGATATTTCACTTAAATTTGTGAGTAAGGCTTCACTTTAAAAGGTTCGGATTTATTTCGGGTTTAAACGCGAAGCCGGCAAAAGTTTTTGGAAAGGGGTTTGGGGGATAACCTTTTTTCAAAAAGGTTTCCCCCAAGTCTCGAGCGAAGCGACACATCTCGAATGGAGATCGGAGTTATGATAAGGACACTGAAAAGGGCGGCTGCGGCGGTTCTGACTGCTGCGCTGATGATAACGGCTTCCGCTTGCGGAGAGGAGCCTGTGACGGGCAATCTCGGCGAAGTGGCGCTGGAAGACAATGATATGTACGCTGTGATAACCGTGCGGGATTACGGCGAGATAACGGCGAAGCTGTTCCACGGAGCGGCTCCGAACGCTGTCGATCGCTTTGTCGAGTACGCAGACCGCGGATACTACGACGGCACAATTATCCACAGGGTCATTGACGAATACGTTATTCAGGGCGGTTCTCTGAACGGCGACGGAAGTGACGGAAAGGTCCCCGAATCGCTGTATCTGCCGGTTGAGACCTCGCCTGTGACCTACAATTTCCACGGCGCACTGTGTCTTGCGGCAAGCAAAAAGGGCTGTTATGCGCAGTTCTACATAGTTGACAACGATGAGCCGCAGGATATCGACGCGGTCATTGACAAGCTCACCGAGCAGCTCGGCGACGAGACTATCTCGGCGCGTCTGCTTGAAGAAGACAAGAAAAAATATCAGGAATACCTCGACAAGCTGAAAGCTATCCCGGCGGAAGTCAAGGAGCAGTACAAGCGCGTGGGCGGTCTCTATGACCTTGACGGCACGAGCACCGTTTTCGGGCAGGTCATCGAAGGCTACGACGTTCTGGACAAGATCACGTCCGTCGAAGTAGTCTCCGGCAACAAGTCCGACGATAAGCTCGGAATGCCCTCAAAGCCGCTTGAATCAATAATCATCGACTCAATTAAAATAATCCGCATCGAGCCCGAGGTTACCGAGGAGACTACCACCACCAAGAAGACCGCGAAGCCCAAGAAGTCAACGGGTGACGAAGTCGTTGCGGAAACGCTTCCGACGGTGGCTTCCTCCGACGATACCACAGTCTCCGCGGAAGAAGCGGAGAACGGTGCGGCTGCCGACACAACGGTGAGTGCAGATGGCGAAGCTGCGGTGACGGAGGCTCCAGTTATCGGAAATGACGAAGAAAGCATCGTGGCTGCCTACGATAACGATTTTCTCCCGGAAGACGAGGATGAAGTCGTTGTTATCGAAGAGTAGTTGTGCATATTTCACAAAAACGTGAAAATTTGTGATTATTGGCACGAAGCGCGTATTTATGCGGCTTTCCCGTTAATTGGAGCAGGATTTGCCTGCTTGTGCCATGTATAAGTACGGCTGCTTCCGTTAAAAATATATGTTGAAAATGTAGATTTTCATTAAAAGTACTTTATTTTTGACGGAAAGTATGCTATAATCAATACAAATCGTCGCCGGACAGTCCGGCGGTGTTGTGTTTGTTATCGGAACGGATTCCGATATACTCCCATAGCCCTATCGCGTACCGCGGAGCGGACGCTTCAGGTTCATTGGACATCGTGCGTACATAACATATCGGACGTGGTGTCCAAAATACCGAACAAGAGGTCAATGTTTTGGAGAAATTTATTATAAACGGCGGAAACAGACTAACGGGTGAAGTCGAGATAAGCGGCGCGAAAAATGCCGCAGTAGCGATAATACCTGCCGTTATCCTTGCCGACGGGCCGTGTGTGCTCGAGAACGTTCCTTCCATAAACGATGTTAATATCGATCTTCGTATCCTGCGTGAGCTCGGCGCGGAGATCAGATTCATCAATAAGAATACGCTTGAAATAGACCCGAGACCTATCAGGGATATGCCGGTGCCTTATGAGCTGGCAAGATCCATGAGAGCTTCTTACTATTTCCTCGCAACCCTGCTCAGCCGTTTCAGACACGCTCAGGTCCCGATGCCGGGCGGATGCGATCTCGGCGACAGACCTATGGATCAGCATTTAAAGTGCTTCCGTTCGCTCGGAGCAAAGTGCTCGATAGTACACGGTATCGTTGATATCAAGGCTGATTTCCTTTTCGGAACGCAGATATACTTCGATAAAGTCTCCGTAGGCGCAACCATAAACGCAATGCTCGCCGCTGTCAAGGCGGAGGGTCTTACCATACTTGAAAATGCCGCGAAAGAGCCGCATATCGTTGATCTCGCGAACTTCCTCAACTCCATGGGCGCAGATATCATGGGTGCAGGTACGGACGTTATCAAGATCAAGGGCGTGAACAGACTTCACGGCACCGAGTATTCCATAATCCCCGATCAGATCGAGGCGGGAACATTCATGATCGCCGTTGCCGCAACAAAGGGCGACGCGCTTATCAGGAACGTTATTCCCAAGCACCTTGAGCCGATTACCTCAAAGCTGCGCAAGATCGGCGTTGTCGTAATGGAATATGACGACAGCATAAGAGTAATAGGACAGGGCAGCTATGACAGAATTACCGTCAAGACGATGCCGCACCCCGGTTTCCCAACCGATATGCAGCCTCAGCTTGCGGCGCTCCTCACTCTTGCGAGAGGAACGAGCATCATCACCGAAGGGATCTTTGACAACCGTTTCAGATACGCCGACGAGCTGCGCAGAATGGGCGCGGATATCTCGGTTGACGGCAAGGTGGCCGTTATCGAAGGCGTTGAACATCTGACAGGCGCTCCCGTTAAGGCAACAGACCTGCGTGCGGGCGCGGCGCTGATAATAGCGGGTCTTACCGCGGAAGGCGCTACTGAGATAGAGGATATTTACCATATTGAGCACGGATACGACAATATGGACGTTAAGCTCCGTGCAATGGGCGCGGACATAGTTAAGAGAACAATGCCCGAAAAGATCAGGCAAGCGATATAAAACAATTAAGAATTAAGAATTAAGAATTGAAGGCTGCTTTTTCGCAGCCTTTATTTTTATCTAAAAATGCTTGCATTTTTTTCGTAAATGTGGTAAAATTATATATAATACCGTATTATACGATAAAAGGAGACGTAATATGAAGACTTCTATTAAAAAGCGTTTGCTCAGACTCGGTATTTTGTGCGCCGGTGTTGCTTCCTTCGCGGTTGCGATATTCTCCGCGATAACCATTGATATAATCGAAAGCAGTTTTTCCGATACTTTCGGTACGACGGTCATCGGCAGTGTAATAAACTCTCTGCACGAGGAAATGGATTTCCTGCCCGGCGGTCTTCGCGATGCCGTTCCCGGCGAGCACAACGATATTTTTGACAACGTGTTCATGCTCGGAGACACACGAAGCTATGACTACAAGGATTTTGAGAGCGAGTGCCGCAGCCTTTCCGCAGACGGCATCAATATCGGTTACATATCCTCCGCTCAGCTGTACCTCGTTGCGCTGAACAGAGGCTCCGATATCATAGTCGGCGAGCTTGACAACACATATTTCGACTACGCCACCGACATAATGAAGGGCAACGGAATGTGGGGATATATGGTGAACAGCGATACCGGAACGGTAATGCTCTCCACCGATCTCAGCAAGTGCGGCACCTCGATAAGCGGTGACAAGCTCTATGAAGGTCTGCTCGCAAAGGTAAAGTCGGGAAACGACGCGCATGAGGGCAACGCTATGTCCTCGTATGTGATCTATGCGGCTCCCGTAACCGATCACAAGGAGTTCAGCATATTCTTTGGTTCCGATTCTTCAAACATCTACGCGGGCGGAAAGATCGCGATAACAATGCTTTTCGTATGGGCGGCTGTACTCACGGCAATAGGCACGGTAGTCTCGATAGGCGTTGCAAAGAAGATCGCGCTTTCGATAACCGATACTACCGAGTGTCTCGAAAAGTTCTCCCGCGGCGAGATCGACACCACATTCAGAGCCAATGACCGCGGCGACGAGACGGAAGTGCTCTCGCAGGCAATGGAGAGAACGATCCTCAACCTCGGCTCCTACATAAAGGACATCGACTATATGCTCGGCGAGCTGTCCGGCGGTAACCTCACCGCGACAAGCAATGTGATGTATGAGGGCGAGTTCAACAGCATCAAGACCTCCCTCAACAACATTTCCGATTCGCTGCGCACGACTATCGAAGCGATAAGAGACGCGGGCGAGCAGGTAAACAGCGGTGCGGGCTCGCTTGCAAGCGGTGCGCAGAGCCTTGCGAACAACTCCACCACCGAAGCCGGCACTCTGAAGGAGCTTGACTCGCTCATCAAGGGCATAAACGAGAACGTTGCGGCAAATGCCGAAATGACAGACCGCATGAAGAGCCTGTCCGACGAGACGGTACAAAATGTCGAGACCGGCAACAGCAATATGAAGAACCTCAGCAGCGCTATTGAGGACATCAGAAAGGCGTCCGAGGAGATACAGACTATCGCGAAGCTGATAGACGATATCGCGTTCCAGACAAATATCCTCGCGCTCAACGCGGCTGTCGAGGCTGCAAGAGCCGGTGACGCAGGCAAGGGCTTTGCCGTTGTCGCGGACGAGGTGCGCAACCTCGCGAGCAAGTCCGCGGAAGCTGCCAAGGACGCGGTGCAGGTAATAGGACGCTGCGTTGCCGCGGTAGATCAGGGCGTACAGCTCAACGAGTCCGCGAGCAAGTCCCTTGAACAGGTAAGCAAGTCCGTCAGCGAGTTCAGCACCCTTGTCGGCAAGGTGGCGGATTCCTCACGCCGTCAGGCTGCCGATATCGGTACGGTAACAACCGGTCTCAACAGCATAACGGATATGGTACAGAGCAACGCCGCGACTGCGCAGGAATCGGCGGCAAGCTCCTCCGAGCTTGCAAGTCAGGCTCATGTGCTTGAAGAGCAGTTGCAGAATTTCAGAATATAAAATAATATGAACAGAAGCAAAAGCAAAGGCGGAGACAGAGAATGAGATTTGTGATACAGCGCGTCACGCACGCGTCGGTGACTGTTGACGGGAACACCGTCGGGCGCATAGGCAAGGGATTTATGGTGCTTATCGGCATCTCGGACAGCGACACGAAAGAGACCGCGGACAAGATGCTGCATAAGATGCTCGGGCTGCGGATATTCGACGATGAGAACGACAAGACAAATCTCTCGCTGTCCGATGTCGGCGGGGAGCTGCTGCTGATATCGCAGTTTACGCTGTATGCGGACTGCCGGAAGGGGTTCCGTCCGTCGTTCGTAAAGGCGGGAGCACCAGATCACGCGAACGAGCTTTACGAGTACATCATCTCGGTGTGCTCCGAGCAATTCCACACGGAAAAGGGCATTTTTGCCGCGGATATGAAGGTGGAGCTGCTCAACGACGGGCCGTTCACTATATTGCTTGACAGCGAACAATTATAATACAAAGATCGAGGGAAGGACAAATGGACTACGGGAAGATCAATTTCGGAGTTGACGGAGACAGCATAACCGCCGGAGATCAGTGGTCACGGCACGTTACTGACGGGCTTGGCTTTGCGTCGCACCACAATGTTGCGGTGGGGAGCTCGGTCTGGTACAAGCGGACTGAAAAAGTCGGTGATGTGACCGTGACCACGCAGGACTACGACAGCCCGGATTTTGCCGGGATAAGCGACGGCTGGCTGCCGACGGAGGACGCGGAGGAAATACAGAAGCGCGTGAACAACTGCGCGGTGGTGCATATACAGCGGTTTCTGTCGGACGTTCGCGGCGGGATAGCGCCGAAGCCGGACGTGTTCGCATTTGCAATGGGTACGAACGACAGCGCGGATATGCTTGGTGATGCGGAAAAGGCTTGCCGCGGGAAATCGCTTGACGGGAACGCGGATATAGACCTGTTCACGGAAGCGGGCGCGATGCGGTGGTGTATTCAGACGATATCGGAGAATTTCCCGGACGCGCAGATCTTTGTGCTCACGCCGATACAGGCTGCCGATCCCGCGCATAACGCGAAGATCGAGCGGCAGATAAGCGAGGTGTTCACGAAGGTGACCGGCGCGATGAGCGTGCAGCTCATAGACTGCTTCCATGAAAGCGGAATCTGCGAGAAATACGAGGTCATCGGCGGCGAGGGAAGATACCTGCGTGACGGGCTCCACCCGAAGCCAAACGGACAGGCTCTCGAAGGCGCGTATGTTCTGTCTCAGATGAGAGCAAAGATCCTGCGTTGAGTTAGGGTTTTGGTGCATAGCCTGCTGCTTCGCTTTTTGGGACTCTGTCCCAAGCCCTGCCGGAGCGTCGCCCCGGACTCGACCAAGGTTTCACCTTGGATCCAAGGACGCGTTTCGAGAAGAGACTTTCAAGAGATTTCGGAGAGGGGGCTCTGCCCCCCAACCCCCGCAAGCCCCCTTTAAAAAAGGGTGCTTGACACCCTAAATTAATGCAGTATTTCAGAGTTTCTTCTATGGGCTGCTCTGCAAGAAATGCAGTGGGGTTGGCGATATATCATTTACAAAGATAAAAAAGACTGCTGAAACTGATAATTTCAGCAGTCTTTCTATTTGCGAAGTGTGTCACTAATCTCCGTATTACGGTCATTGGGTCCAGCGTCACGCTGGCGCGATCCAGCCGCGTAGGCTGGTCCCGTCCGGAAGGACAAAGCGCGTCAGCGCAGCAGGCTTCCCACCAAACCCCGACTTTACGCACCGTCCCTCGCATACTTGTCATACTCATTCATCATATTATCTGCGAAAACGGCGTAGCCCATGGCGGAATCGTTGACGAGAACGTGAGTGACAGCGCCGACGAGCCTGCCGTCCTGCATTATCGGGCTGCCGCTCATACCCTGAACGATACCGCCTGTGCGCGAAAGAAGATCGCTGTCGGTTATTCTGATCGTCATATTATGCGCCGGGGAAGTGCTGTTCCTGTCGATCGTCACAATCTCGATCGCGTACTCCTTCGGCATCATACCGCCCGTGGTTGTGCAGATAACCGCGCTGCCTGTGCGCACCTCGCTGCGTTGTGCGACTTCGACGGGCTCCGCGAGGATAGGCGGCTCCGGACATTCCCCGAAAATGCCGAAATCGCTGTTGTATGTCAGCTTTCCGAGCTCTACGCCGGACATAAAAGCGCCGCAGAGCTCGCCGGGAGAACCTGCCGAACCGCGCACGATATCCGTTATCGTCACCGCCGTTACCTCACCGCTGAGCAGCGGCATACGAACGCCCGTAGCGGAGTCGCTTACGCCGTGTCCGAGCCCCGCGAAAACTCCGGTTTCCGGGTCATAATACGTCATTGTTCCTATTCCCGCGACGCTGTCTTTTGTCCACATTCCGAGCTTGTATTCGCCGTCGGTCTGCGATTCTATCGCGTTTGCCGTGAATGTCAGCGGCTCGCCGTCGCGCAAAACACCGATAGTGCAGACAGGGTCACGCTGTACCGCAAGGGCGAGCGCTTCGCTGTCATTTATTGCCACACCGTTTACCGACGTGATTATGTCGCCGCGGCGCACACCGGCAGCCTCGGCGGGGGACTGCTGGCTTATCCTGCCGTTGACCGCGCCGAAATCCGTTACCACAACGCCCTCGGTGAGCATTTTGATACCGAACGGCGTACCGCAGACGATGACTTTTTTACGCTCCGTGTACTCCGTATATGCGGCGGCGGGTTGTGCCTGCGAGGCTTCGCCGTAGGCTGCGGTGCCGATGAACAGCAGGGATGCGAGTATTGCAAGGGTTATGTTTATGATCCCCGAAATTTTCCTCATTTTTACATTTCTCCTTGGTTTTCAGAATGCAGACTGCGAATATACTATCTGCAAAAGTCCGCGATATATCAGTGGAAACTTTTTCGCCGGCTTTCGGTTGCATTTTTTATCAAAATGTGCTATAATATATGCTATTCCGGTTTTATGCCGGAAAGAAAGTCCACATATTATATATATTCGGAACAGGTTGGTTTTATGAAAGCATTATCAATAATTCTGAAAATAATCGAAACGGGCATCGTCTGTATATGGGGCGTGGCTGTCGGGATATTCTTCCCGCTGTGCATATTGCTGTCCGGTGCGGAGATAGTCCCCGCGGATATCGCGGCGCGCACCGATATCATGATCGTCTGGCTCGTGACGGCGATAGTCGGGTATATACTGCCCGCGGCGCTTATTTTCGGCAAGCATTACCGCATTGCCGCGTGTCTGTCGGCAGCAGGGCTTGTCGGGGTGCTCGTCGTGAACGGAATGTTCGACGATCTCTACAAATACACGGAGGGCAGCACGGGTCCCGACGGACTGTACCTGCCGCTGATATTCGCGACGCTGCTCGTGATATTCATTCTCGCGGTGGAGGAACGTGCGAACATCGCGAAGCTGTTTGAAACAAAGAAGGCGGAGAAGGAAGAAAAGGCTCCGTCGATACTCGGAGATGACAACTGATGAACGGATTTGTAAAGGCAATAAAAAACCACGCGACGGCGATCATCTGCACGGTGCTGCTGATCGGGCTGGTATATGGAATGTTTATGCTGATATTCGGCGTGGGGAATTACACGACTGTGCGCGACTCGTATGACAGCTTTTTCCGTAATATCGAGGGCAAGCTCGGAGCGATATCCGTTATAAGCGATTACGAGATTTCACAGCGTGACCCGCAGGATACGGAGAACAGAGCGATTTCGGCGCAGGGCGAGTACCCCGATCTGCGGGATATGGTGTTCACGGGCGATATCGTCCCCGTAAGCGCGGAGACCTATAAGAAGGCCGACAGCGGCAAATGCGGCGCGCTGTACAGATACAGTGTCGAGGGCGTGGAGTTCCTTATCCGCTACGAAAAGGGGATTAAGAACGAGAGCGACGCTTCCGCGGACGGCAATACCGACAACTTTGAATACTACGGCGAAGATATCAAGATAATCAAACCATAAAGTCTATACCGCAAAAACAGGAGGAAAAAACTATGGCACTTGTACAGGACGATGTAAGATTTCATCTGCGCATACGCACGGGCGACGTGGGAAGATATGTGATACTGCCGGGAGACCCGGGCAGAGTGCCGAAGATAGCGGAGCTGCTCGACGACGCGAAGCAGGTGGCGTGCAACCGCGAGTACAACATCTACACCGGATATCTTGACGGCGAAAAGGTGAGCGTCTGCTCTACCGGTATCGGCGGTCCTTCGACTGCGATAGCCGTTGAGGAGCTGATAATGAGCGGCGCGGACACATTTATCCGCATAGGCACGAGCGGCGGTATGGATATGAAAGTGCTCGGCGGCGATCTTGTTGTTGCGAGCGGAGCGATACGCAGTGAGGGAACCAGCCGCGAATATATCCCGATAGAATACCCCGCGGTGCCGGATTACGACGTTATGTGCGCACTCAAAAAAGCCGGTGACGCGCTTTCTGCCGACGAGGACGGCAACCGCTGCCACGTCGGTGTGGTACACTGCAAGGACAGCTTTTACGGCGAGATAGACCCGAACGGCGTTCCGGTATCGTCAACGCTTGCTCCGGCATGGGACGCGTATGTTCGCTGCGGCTGCCTGACGAGCGAAATGGAGAGTGCCGCGATGGTCTCGGTAGCGATAGCGAGACACGTCCGCGCGGGTGCCGTTTTCACGGCGCTGTGGAATGTGGAGCGCTCAAAGGCGGGGCTGCCGGACAAGGTCTGCGAAAGCAGCGCCCGCGCCATAAAATGCGCCGTAGAGGCAATCAGGATTTTAATTAAAAATCAATGATCGCTGCGTTACAACAAACGACGGTGCTTTATCAATCCACAATTCACAATTGTGGTGCGCCTGCGGCGCGATATCTGAATCGTGTCGAGACTCAAAGCTCTGTGCGATGATAAATAATGAGGTCAAAATGAAGGAAGCAGTAAAAACAATAATCGTTTTCTCGATACTCGCGATAGCCGTCGCGGCAGGGCTGGTGCTGACAATGCTCGACAAGCCCGACGACGTATATCCCACGGAGAATACCATGATAATGCTGTACGGCGAGCGGCACGGCGAGAAGGTGTATTACGACGCGGAGTTTGAGCTGTGGAAGGGCTGCTACGATGAGGGATGCAGGAATCTGTTTGTCGAACTTCCGTATTACAGCGCCGAGTTTTTGAATATCTGGATGAAGGAAAACTCGGACAGTACATTTGACAAATGGTTCGCCGAGATCGCGGGAACTGCGTCCGACACCGGGGACTACCGCGAGTTCTTCCGCGAGATAAAGGCGCAATGCCCGGAGACTGTGTTCTACGGGACGGACGTGGGACATCAGGCTGACACCACCGGTGCAAGATACCTCGCGTATCTTGAGGAAAAGGGACTTGCAGAGTCGGAGAATTACCGTCTCGCGCAGGAGTGTATCAGACAGGGAAAGGAATTCAAAGCCGACGACACCGCCCATAACGGGATATCCGAGATACGCGAAACGTATATGGTGAACAATTTCATTGACGCTTACACAAGGTGCGGCGGCGGGAAAATAATGGGTATCTACGGAAGTTACCATATTTCCCTCTATGCCTCCGATCTTATGGCGGGCAGGCTCAGAGCGCATTACGGCGATATCATCAGCAGCGAAAGAATGAGCTCCGTGCTGTTCGGGAGAAACGAACCGTACCGCTTCGGCTTCTGCATTACGGGAACGGTATTCCTGCTTATGCTGTTTGTCCCGAATATTATATGGGCGAAGAAGGGAATTTCCCCCGGATACGAGGAATCCGCAAAACGTGAAAATAAGGTGCTGCTCGCGTTCGAGCGTGTCGGCGAAGTTGCTGTGAGCGCGTCTCTGCTCGTATTCCCGGCAATCGAGCCGCGGATAATGCTGCTGCCGGAGGGACTGTTCTTTGAAGCGAACTTTATCCTGTGGATAGCGGCGCTCGTGATGATGATAATGTATGAGTGCTATTGGATAAGATATTTCCGCAGCCCGAAAACGATGAAGGACTTTTACCGTTCCTTTGCGGGAGTTCCCGTCGCGGGTGCAGCTCTTCCCGTTATCGCGGTACTGCTGCTCGGTCTTTATTCGGGAAATCTTGTCATTATCGGCGCTTCCGTCGTCCTCGGAATCGGGCATATCGGAATACATATCATGCACAAGAGAGAGCTTGAATGAAAGAGATGACAGCGCACTCCACAATTATCAATTATTCTGCATATTTCGTTTGGCTTCGGGGATAATAATTCTGCGGAGATACCGCAAAACCGAAAGCGAACGGAGAGATGAAAATGAGCACGGAAAGAGCAAACAAATGTATCGAGTGTACAGTCACCAACTGCGCACATCACTGCTGTGATGATAACTATTGCAGCCTTGACAGCATAAAAGTCGGCACCCACGAATCCGATCCCTCTATGGATCAGTGTACCGACTGCCTTTCATTCAGAATGAAGTAAAACTGATTTCAGATCAGGATACAGACAAATGGACTATTTGTTTCTTCTCCACGTCGGAGACGGGGAGAAGAAACGCTGATAAGCCATGTCTATAATTTGAAATGAAAATACCGATATAACGGGACCGGACTGTTCGGATATGGACAGTTCGGTTTTTTGTAACCTGTCTGCTTTGCTTTTTAAGCAAAATTTGTTACATTTAACATAATACGGGAAATTTATTTGTGCATGATACACAGAAGAATTGCTTCTCGTCTTGACATTACCGCGGATTTGTTATATAATTGAATGAGGAACGGCATACGGTCTGCTAACCGCAGAGGAAACGGAAGAAAAGCAATATGAATAAGCACGATAAAGACAGATCGCAGTTGATGTTCGGCTTGAGATGCGTGCTTCTCGCAGCGGTCATCATCATAATCTCGGTCTCTTTCATATATTCATATTTTACGGGCACAGCTTTATCCACGGTGGAAATGTGCCTGAGCATTGCTGCGCTCGGTCTGACCATGCTGGTAATGTTCTTTGAGATACACTCCTACCGCCAGTTCTACAACGAGGGCGTGCGTAAGATATACCACAATCAGGAGGTTGAGCTCGACAAGCTCGACAAGTTCAAGCAGCTCGTCAAGCGCAACGACTTTATCTACAACTTCCAGCCTATCGTGGATTCCCGCAACGGCGAGATCTACGCCTATGAATGTCTTATGCGCACAGCCGACGATATCGGTCTGAAGCCGCTTGAGGTGCTTAAATACGCGGAGATCAGCAATATGCTGTATTCGATAGAGAAAAGCACGTTCTTCAACGCTCTCGCTTTCTACAAGGAAAACATCGACAAGTTCGGCAGCAAGAAGATCTTCATAAACAGCATACCCAGCGTTATTCTGCCGGACGAGGAGCTTGCAAAGCTGAAAGAGATGTACTCGGATATCTCCGAGAATATCGTTGTTGAGATACTCGAAAACGACGACGACGACGATACGACTATCGCCGCGTTCGATAACCTGCGCAATATCTTAAACTGCAACATAGCGGTTGACGACTACGGCAGCGGCTATTCTAACGATATGAAGGTGCTCAACAACAATCCGAACTTCATAAAGATAGATATGTCCCTCATTCAGTCGATTGATACCGATTCAAGGAAACAGCTCCTTGTATCGAACCTTATAAAATTCGGCAAGAAGTACAATATCAAGATACTCGCGGAGGGCGTTGAGACAAAGGAAGAGCTCGGCAAGGTCATCGAGCTCGGCGTCGATCTGATACAGGGCTTCTATACGGCGCGTCCGTCGCGCGATGTGCTCCCGGCTATCGACACAGAAATAAGCGAGTACATAATCGAGGAGAATGTGCGTCTGTCGAAGTACGGCAACGAGAACCGCATTTATGACGCTGCCGACGGCGAGAATGTCAACGTGTTCAACCTGTCGCTCGAAAAATACTCGGGCGTGTTCGTAAACAGCGGTACGGTGCGCTTTATCGGCACAAAGAGCCACATCGTGGATATGCTTGTCAAGACTGCCGATAACAGCGATACGACACTGATATTCGAGAATGTGAACATAAAGGGCGCAGTCGAGACTACCGTGCAGTTAGGCGAGAGAGCGAAAGCGAAGATAGTTCTTGAAGGTGTGAACACGTTCAACAAGGAGGGCATTTACGTCCCGCCGACATCGGAGCTGCTGCTTACCGGAGACGGAAATCTGACGATCAAGAACAACCGCAACGGCGGTACGGGGATCGGCGCGAGCTACGAAAAGCCCTACGGCAATATCACTATTGATATGCAGGGAATGCTTACGGTGGATTCGTCCGGCGACAAGATCGTGTGCATAGGCGGCGGAGAAAAGGGTCCGAACAGCATTATAAGGATCGTGAAAGGCGATGTACGCCTTATGGGCAGAGGCATATACGCGATATGTGTCGGCAGCGCTTCGGGCGACACGGATATAATCATAGGCAAGTGCAGGGTAAAGACGCAATGTATTGCGAATGAGGCTGTTTCCATAGGTACGATGTACGGCACGGTGAATATCTCGACGGTGGGAAATCTCGATCTTGTGACGGACGGAGAGCGTGTAACCGGTATAGGTGTGCTTAACGGCGGCAGCGGTTCCGTGCAGATAAATGCGGGCGAGACAAACTCCGTGATACACGGGGATATCGGTACCGCGATTGGCTCACTCGGCGGCAGGGTGGATGTTCACTGCGACGGCGGACGCGTTCACGGACACGCCGAGGGTACGCGTGTCTGCGGCATAGGTGCGCTTGACGCGGGCGGAGTCGTTCATATTTCCGGCGGCACCGTAACAGTCGGAATAAAGTCCTCCGAGCCTATGTGGATAGGAAGCGCGGAGAAGCAGCCTATAATCACCGGCGGCAATGTGATACTCGAAGAGAGCGGCACTATCAATCCCGTGAACAGCGCGGGTGAGGAGCTTGTGCTGTACAGAATGGATAAATCGCAGAGCTATAATGATAATATCTCCACACCTGCGGGCAGCTACACCTACCGCGCACAGCGTGACGAGCGCTCCGGACAGCTCTGTGTTTATGTCCCCGAGCGCGTCCGCGAGAAGATCGCACAGATGATCGCGCTGGAGAACCAAGCCAACTCCGTCGGCATAGCGGCGAAGTAGCACGCACGGCGTGCGAGAAGGTCGCTGACGCTCGAGACTTGGGGGAAACCTTTTGTGAACAAAAGGTTATCCCCCAAACCCCTTTCCAAAAAACTTTAATCGCTTCGCATTTAAGGGGCGGGTAATTCGACTCTTGACAAGAAATATAAAAAATCCCGATAAGATGTTAAAGTCTTATCGGGAATATCTTTTATGAACAAACGGAGTTTTCGCCAACCCCCATTCATTTCTTGCAGAGCGACCCATAGAAGGGGCTTAGAAATACTGCATCGCCCGCGCCGGCTTCGGCGCCGCCGCCCGCGTAGGGCAAAAAAATCTTGAGCGAAGCGACCTCTCTTAAAATCTCTTCTTGAAACGCGTCCTTGGATCCAAGGTGAAACCTTGGTCGATGTCCGTCGCTGACCGCTTTTATGCGCGCATCGTGCGCGCTTTGGGCGGTCACGCTCGCAGCCTCCTGCTGCGGGGCGACGCTCCGGCAGGGCTTGGGACGGCGTCCCAAACAGCGAAGCAGCAGGCTCTGCACAAGACTTTCTCTCGGCGAAGCCGAAGCAGCAGGCTTCCAACCAAAACCCAAAATCCACGCAGAAACCCTCTCATCAGTTCTTCAAGCTCTGGAGCGGGGCGGGGATATGACCGCCGCGGGAGATGAACTTTGCGGGGGAGAAGCGGTTGACGGACATGACGGGGCCGGAGCCGAAGAGACCGCCGAATTCGAGGGTCTCGCCCTCCTTCATGCCGATAGCGGGAATAACGCGGACGGCTGTGGTCTTGCTGTTTACCATGCCTATTGCGGCTTCGTCGGCGATTATCGCGGCAAGCACTTCCTCGGGTGTGTCGCCGGGAACAACTATCATATCAAGTCCTACCGAGCAAACGGCAGTCATAGCTTCGAGCTTTTCAAGGCAGAGCGAGCCGCGGTTCACAGCGTCGATCATTCCGGCATCCTCGGAAACCGGGATAAACGCACCGGAAAGTCCGCCGACGCGGGACGATGCCATTACGCCGCCCTTCTTGACAGCGTCGTTGAGCAATGCAAGCGCGGCTGTTGTACCGTAAGCGCCGCAGCTTTCGAGACCTATCTCTTCGAGGATATGCGCAACCGAGTCGCCGACTGCCGGAGTAGGTGCAAGCGACAGATCGACTATGCCGAACGGCACACCCAGCATACGGCTCGCTTCCGTGCCGACGAGCTGACCCATGCGGGTAACCTTGAAAGCAGTCTTTTTGATCGTGTCGGCTATCTCGTCAATAGTTGCGTCGGGCATCTTCGCGATCGCGGCTCTTACAACGCCCGGACCACTCACGCCGACATTTATCACGCAGTCCGCTTCGCCTGTTCCGTGGAACGCGCCCGCCATGAACGGGTTGTCCTCGACGGCATTGCAGAACACAACTATTTTTGCGGCACCGAAGCAGTGATCCTTTGCGGTGGCTTCGCTCGCCTGCTTTATCACCTTGCCCATGAGCGCAACGGCGTTCATATTGATGCCGGCACGGGTTGAGCCGACATTGACCGATGAGCAGACCTTTGTGGTCACGGACAGAGCCTCGGGTATCGACTCGATAAGCTCTCTGTCGCCCGCGGAGCAGCCCTTATGCACAAGAGCAGAGTATCCGCCGACGTAGTTTACGCCCGTTTCGTCCGCAACCTTCTGCAGGGTCTGCGCGAACTTCACGGGGCTGCCCTTTGCAGCAGCGGCGAGCATGGCGATAGGCGTTACCGAAAGGCGCTTGTTGATGATCGGGATACCGTAGCGCTTTTCGATGTCCTCACCGGTCTTGACATGGTTGCAGGCAAGGCGCATCATCTTATCGTACACCTTTGTACACGCCTTGTCAATATCGCTGTCGATGCAGTCGAGGAGGCTGATACCCATTGTGATGGTACGGATATCGAGGTTCTCCTCCTGTATCATTTTTATAGTTTCGAGAATATCATTAGAATTAAGAACCATTACGCCGCACCTCTCATATTCTGTGCATAGCGTTGAAAATGTCCTCGTGCATAACGTGTATCTGGAGACCCATTTCCTCGCCCGCCTTGGTGAGCTTATCGGCAAGCTCGGCGTAATGATCCTCGCACTTGGTTATGTCGATAAGCATAGTCATGGCAAAGAGATCCTGCATTATCGTCTGTGTAACGTCCATGACGTTTGCGTTGGCTTCCGCGCATATCGTGCAGACCTTTGCGAGTATGCCGACGGTATCTTTTCCTATTACAGCTACTACTGCTCTCATATTATCCTGTTTCCTTTCATTGTTCATTTGCTGTGTGCGTGTGCAGCTGCCTGTGATTTGTTTCATTCCCCGCCGAAGGTGGGGAATGAAACGTTCCGGCTCCTGCAATCGCTGAAATACATTATACCATATAAAGCAGAAAAAAGCAATAGAAGAAGAAAAAAAGAAATAGAGGACTGTAACGGAGATAGCTTCGGGGGCGCGGGCTCAGCGCATATTTTTCAAAAAAAGTAAAGATTAATATGGACAAAATTTGAAAAATATAGTATAATGTAAGAAAGTATGCACTGAAAGGGGAGTGTTCCGGGAATATGATACCGTTTGACCTGCATACACACTGCACGCTGTCGTTTGACGGAAAAAGCAGCGCGGAGGATATGGTGAAACGCGCGGTTGAGCTTGG
>JAFPUE010000069.1 GCA_017395555.1 Ruminiclostridium sp.
AATCCCGGATCTGATCGATTTCACGCGCACCTTCTTCGCCCGGCATACGATCCTGAACGTGCTGACGAAATACTGCGTCTTTACGTCGGAGAATATGCTTCTCGTTATGCGCCCGTACCAGATCACGGCTACCGAGCGCATCCTTAACCGCATAGAGATTGCGAGTAATTATAAAAAATACGGCAGCATCGCCGGCGGCGGTTACATTTGGCATACCACCGGTTCGGGCAAGACGCTGACATCCTTCAAGACGGCGCGTATTGCTTCTCAGCTCGATTATATCGACAAGGTGCTGTTCGTCGTTGACAGAAAAGACCTCGACTACCAGACGATGAAGGAGTACGACCGCTTTGAAAAAGGCGCCGCCAACTCCAACACGTCAACTGCGATATTGAAAAAGCAGCTTGAAAATCCGGAGTGCTGTATCATCATTACGACGATACAGAAGCTGTCAACGTTCGTAAAGAAGAACCCCGGCCACGATGTTTACGGCAAGCATATCGTTATCATCTTCGACGAGTGCCATCGTTCGCAGTTCGGCGATATGCACGCGGCGATCGTAAAGAACTTCAAGAAATACCATTTGTTCGGTTTTACCGGCACCCCTATATTTGCGATCAATACCGCCGCCAACCATACACAAGCGTTCTTCACGACAGAACAGACCTTCGGCGATCAGCTGCACACATATACCATCGTTGACGCAATCAACGACAAAAACGTGCTTCCGTTCCGCGTCGACTACATCAAGACTATGGACAGTGATCCGGATATTGACGATGCGAAAGTCTGGGATATCGACCGCGAAAAGGCGTTCATGGCTCCGAAGCGCATCGAGCTTGTAACAAAATATATATTCGATCATTTTGACCAGAAAACATATCGCGGCAATCAGTCGTATATGTTTTCAAAACTGACGAATATCGCCGAAGTAGCGTCGGCGGACCGTGGAAAGATCGATGAGATCAAGGTGCGACAGCGTATAAACGGCTTCAACGCGATATTCTGCGTTTCATCTGTCCAGGCGGCGAAGCTGTATTACGAAGAATTCAAAAAACAGATTGCAGCCGACCCGGCCAAGGCGCTGAAGATCGCTACTATCTACAGCTACGCTGCTAACGAGGCTGACGATGAGGAAGGCGGTCTTCTCGGCGAAGAAAACTCCGAGGACACCTCCGCGCTCGACAAGTCCTCCCGCGATTTTCTTGAAGACGCAATTTCCGATTACAACCGGATGTTCCATACCAATTATTCTACCGACGGGGACAAGTTCCAGAACTATTATAAAGACGTGTCTCTGCGGATGAAGAACAAAGAACTCGATCTTCTGATCGTCGTAAATATGTTTCTCACCGGGTTTGACGCCACAACGCTCAATACGCTGTGGGTAGATAAAAACCTCAAGCTGCACGGTCTGATCCAGGCGTTCAGCCGGACAAACCGAATTCTGAACAGGATCAAGACCTTCGGCAATATCGTCTGTTTCCGCAATCTGCAAAAACGCGTTGACGACGCTATATCCCTTTTCGGAGACAAAAACGCGTCCGGGATCGTGCTCATGCAGCGGTTTGAGGATTATTATAACGGCTTCATAGGCGCGGACGGTAAGACTCACCCCGGTTACGTTGATATGATCAACGATCTGCGTGCAAACTATCCGCTTGAAGAGCCGCGCATCGAAGGCGAGCAGAATCAAAAAGACTTTATCGCTCTGTTCGGCGCTATACTCCGTATGCGGAATCTGCTCGTGTCTTTTGACGAGTTCGAAGGAAAAGAACTGATCTCCGAGCGTGATCTGCAGGATTATCTAGGCAGATATCAAGATCTGCGCGACGAGTGGAATAAAAGGCGTCAGCACGGCGAAAAGGAAGACATAACCGACGATATCGTTTTTGAGATCGAGCTTATCAAGCAGATAGAGATCAATATCGATTACATCCTGCTTCTCGTCAAAAAGTTCCACGACAGCCACTGCCAGGACAAAGAGGTGCTTATAACCATCCGTAAGGCGATCGATGCCAGCCCGGAGCTTCGCAGCAAGAAGGCGCTTATTGAAACCTTTATTGCCGGGATCAACCATGTGGATGACGTGCTCACCGAATGGCGGAGCTTCGTTGTCGAGCAGAAAGAAAAAGAACTTGCGTC
>JAFPUE010000070.1 GCA_017395555.1 Ruminiclostridium sp.
AAAAGAAGGAGAAGTCCGTATTCCTGCAGGTTGTGCGATTTCGGGTTTCATAAATCGCAGCGGAAAGCGGGTAAGCGGAGCGGATATAGTCAAGAGCATTTCATATATGCATGACCGCTCAAACGGCTTGGGCGGAGGATTTGCGGGGTACGGCATCTATCCCGAGTACAAGGAGCATTACGCGTTCCACGTTTTCTACGACAACACAGAAGCGCGCGTCAGGACAGAGGAGTTCCTCGACCGTCATTTCGACATAATCAATCTTTCGCGCATACCCATACGGCATATCCCAGAGATCAAGGACGAGCCGCTTATCTGGCGGTACTTCCTCGACCCTCGTCCGACGAAGCTCACCTCGTCGCAGCTCGACGAGAAGGAGTTCACCGTCAAGTGCGTCATCCGCATAAACACGGAATTTGACGGCGCGTATGTGTTCTCCTGCGGGAAGAACATGGGTGTATTCAAGGCGGTAGGCTATCCGGAAGATGTCGGCAGGTTCTATCGGCTCGACGAGTACGAAGGCTACGCGTGGACAGCGCACGGACGCTATCCGACAAACACCCCCGGCTGGTGGGGCGGCGCTCACCCGTTCGCGCTGCTCGATTACTCGATAGTGCATAACGGCGAAATTTCAAGCTACGACGCGAACCGCCGCTTCATAGAAATGTTCGGCTACAAATGCACGCTGCTCACCGATACAGAAGTTATTACATATATTTTTGATTGGCTCAACCGCAAGCAAAATCTTTCTTTGGAAGATGTCGCAAGCGTTATCGCAGCGCCGTTCTGGAGCAAGATAGACAGTATCGAAAAGACCGACCCGAAGCGCGCCGCGAAGCTGCGTTACCTGCGGCAGGCAATGTCGGGACTGCTTATCACCGGTCCGTTCTCGATAATTTTAGGCTGCACGGGCGGCTTAATGGCGCTCAATGACCGCCTGAAGCTGCGCTCAATGGTGGTCGCGGAAAAGGGCGACACGACGTACATTGCAAGCGAGGAATGTGCTATCCGCGCGATCTGCCCCGACTGCGAAAACGTGTGGTCGCCAAAGGGCGGCGAGCCCGTCATCATCACTCTCAACGAGGAGGGTAAAAGAAAATGCCTGTGAACTACTTTCCCGCGGAATTTGAAGTGCTCCGCAATTATGATAAATGTATCCAGTGCCGCGCGTGTGAGCGCCAGTGCTCAAACAAGGTGCATTGGTTCGACGCGGATTTCGGCAAGATGCTGAGCCACGACGAGAAGTGCGTTGACTGTCAGCGCTGCGTCAGCATCTGCCCGACAGGTGCTTTGAAGATAAAACCAAATGAGAACGCGTTCCGAAAGAGCGCAAACTACACTCAGCCGCTTATGACCGAAGCGTACAGACAGGCGGGAACCGGTTCCGTGCTGCTCTCGTCAATGGGTACGCCGAAGGATTACCCGGTTTACTGGGACAAGATTTTACTCAACGCTTCGCAGGTCACAAATCCGCCTATCGACCCGCTCCGTGAGCCTATGGAGACCCGTGTTTTCCTCGGCAAGCGTCCCACGCAGATGAAGTTCAAAAAGAACGGAGAGCTTGACCTGTCGCTTGAACCGTCGCTTGCTCTGAACGTTCCGATAATGTTCTCGGCAATGTCCTACGGCTCGATATCAAAGAACGCGCACGAGTCACTTGCTCGTGCCGCCGAGGAGCTCGGAACCTACTACAACACCGGTGAGGGCGGCTTGCACAAGGATTTCTACAGGTACGGCGCGAACACGATAGTGCAGGTGGCGAGCGGGCGTTTCGGCGTGCATAAAGATTATCTGAACGCGGGCGCGGCGATAGAAATTAAAATGGGACAGGGCGCAAAGCCCGGTATCGGCGGTCATCTCCCGGGAGAGAAGATAAAGGAAGATGTCGCGCACACGCGCATGATTCCGCGCGGAACAGACGCAATTTCGCCCGCGCCTCATCACGATATTTATTCGATAGAAGATTTGCGACAGTTAATCTTTTCTGTTAAGGAAGCAACCGAGTACAAGAAGCCCGTGATCGTCAAGATCGCGGCAGTCCACAACGTCGCTGCTATCGCGTCCGGCGTGGCACGTTCGGGCGCGGACATAATCGCGATAGACGGCTTTCGCGGCGGCACGGGCGCGGCTCCGACGCGCATACGCGATAACGTGGGAATACCGATAGAGCTTGCGCTCGCGGCGGTTGACGGAAGACTCCGCCACGAGGGGATCCGTAACGAAGTCTCGATAGTCGCGGCGGGTTCGATACGGTGCAGCTCGGACGCGGTAAAGGCGATAGCACTCGGTGCGGACGCAGTGTATATCGCGACTCCCGCCCTGCTCGCTATGGGCTGCCACCTGTGTCGGAGCTGCCACACAGGCAAGTGCAACTGGGGTATCGCGACGCAGGAACCCGAGCTTGTCAAGCGGCTCAATCCCGACATCGCGTATCACAGATTGGTAAACCTCGTGACCGCTTGGAACCATGAAATTCAGGAGATAATGGGCGGCATGGGAATCAATTCGATAGAAGCGCTGAGGGGCAACAGACTGATGCTGCGCGGTATCGGATTGACAGAAAAGGAACTGCAAATTTTAGGCATACTTCATGCAGGTGAATAAGCGAAAATTCGACGGGTAATGAAAGAATGAATAATGATTAATGATTGGTGAATAATTGCGGTTGCGCTTCGCGCTGATCAAAAAAGTCCGCCGAAGGCGGACACCACAATTAATCATTGATCACTATTCATTATTCAATATTCATTAAACGTCAAATATAGAAAGGCTAACTAATGAAAAAGATATATGTGAACGAAGAAAGGTGCCTTGGCTGCCATTTGTGCGAGTTTTACTGCGCTTTTGCCAATTCCGGCGAAACGGAGATGTTCAAAGCGTTCAAGCTCGGTAAAAATGCAGTTCCCCGCATAAAAGTCGAGGACGGGAACGGAATAAATTTCGCGGTGCAGTGCCGTCACTGCGACGACCCGCTGTGTATGAAAAACTGCATTGCGGGCGCTATCAGCAAGGTTGACGGCGTGGTGAAGATCGACCACGACAAGTGCGTCGGCTGCTACACCTGTGTGCTGTCATGTCCCTACGGCTGTATCGTACCCGACAAAAACGGACATTCCGCGGCGAAGTGCGAATTGTGTGCCGAAAACGGGACAATTCCCGCGTGTGTACAGAACTGTATAAACGGGGCGATAGTGTTTGAGGAAAGGGGCGAGTGAGATGAAATACGAATATGTAATAATCGGCAATTCTGCGGCTGCGGCGGGCTGTATCGAGGGCATACGCGAGACCGACAAAAAGGGAACTGTCGCGGTGATCTCGGACGAAAAATATCACATCTATTCCCGTCCGCTCATCTCGTACAGGCTGAAAGGCGACGTCACGGAAAAGCAGATGAACTACCGCCCCGCGGACTTTTACAAGGTCAACAATGTGGAAACTCTGCTCGGAAAACGCGCGGTTTCGGTTGACAGTAAAACTAAAATTGTGCAGCTCGAAACCGGCGAAAAAATCGAGTACGAAAAGCTGCTTTTAGCGACAGGCTCAAAGCCCTTCGTGCCGCCTATGGACGGGCTTGACAGCGTCAGGAACAGGTTCTGTTTCATGAAAATGGACGACGTAAAGGGCATCGAAAAGGTCGTGAAAAAGGGCGCGAAGGTGCTGATAATAGGCGCGGGTCTGATAGGCTTAAAAGCTGCCGAAGCGCTTGAACACTACGACTGTGAGATGACCGTTATCGACCTCGCGGACAGGATTTTGCCCTCGATTCTCGACAAGAAAACTTCTGAAATTATGCGGAAGCATATCGAAGCTCACGGCGTGAAGTTCATTCTCGGAACGAGCGCGAAGAGCTTCAAAAACAATGTTGTTACACTAACCAACGGCGAAGAAATAAAGTTTGATATATTAATTACCGCAGTCGGTGTAAGACCGAACACCGAGCTTGCGGAAAGCGCGGGAGCGAAGGTAGAGCGCGGGCAGCGTGACGCTGCACCCAATTCCGTATCGGGTAAAGCAGAGCCGGCAGATAACTGCCTCGCTGCCCGGAGCAACAGCATACACGCAAGAGGTTTCATCACCGACAAAAAACAGGCTGTCAAAGGCGTGAAAAACATCTGGGCGGCGGGGGACTGCACCGTGTCCGAGGACATCACGACAGGCACTTCCCACATCATAGCGATAATGCCGAACGCCTACGCGCAGGGGCTTGTCGCGGGAAGAAATATGTCCGGAAATAAGGACACATTCGACAAGGCTTTCCCGATGAACGCTATCGGATTTTTCGGACTTCACATCATCACCGCGGGAGCTTACGTCGGCGACTGCTACGAGGAGAACGACGGCGAAAATGTCAAGCAGTTATTTAGTTCGGATAACAAACTGAACGGCTTCATTTTAATGGGCGACAAAATAAAAAGAGCGGGCATCTACACCGCTCTGATACGCGAGCGCACAGACCTCACAACAGTTGATTACAAGCTGCTTTGCGAGGCTCCGCAGCTCGCCGCGTTTGCGAGAGAAAAAAGATTTGATATTCTATCGAAGGGAGCGTGAGCGAAGTGAAAATAAATGCCGAAAATTTATCGTTTCGCGAGCTGAATGAGAAGATCAGAAGCTCCAAAAGCCGCAAAATTGAGATAGAAAATATGCTCGGACAGCGCTACACGGGAAGCGGCTGCACAGGCAAGGACATTCACATTTCGGGCATTCCCGGAAACGCCCTCGGCGCGTATCTGACCGAATGCGACATCACGGTTTACGGCAACGCGCAGGACGCTGTGGGCGACGCAATGAACGACGGCACGATCACCATTCACGGCAATGTCGGCGACGCTGCGGGCTACGGAATGAGAGACGGGAAGATACTCGTGAAGGGCTCTGCGGGCTACCGCGCGGGCATTCACATGAAGGAATACATGGAGAAGAAACCGCTCATGGTGATAGGCGGCAAGACGGGGGATTTCCTCGCCGAATATCAGGCGGGCGGCAGGATAATCGTGCTCGGGATAGGCTTTGAGGAGCAGTGTCCCGTGGGCGATTTCTGCGCGACGGGAATGCACGGCGGGGTGATGTATATCCGCTCGGAGCACGAGCCCGACCACCCCGAACAGGTGCTCTGCGAGGACGCGGCAGCCGCCGACATCAAGGCAATAAAGCCCGACGTGGAGCTGTTCGCGAAGAAGTTCGACTACGACGCGAACGAGCTTCTCAACGCGCATTTCTTCAAGCTCACACCGAACACCAACAGCCCGTACAGAAGGCTGTATGTGAATAATTAACGGTCACAAAATGTTGTCAATATTGCGTCTCGAATAGATGAAACGACGTACCTCCATAACGTTTCCGACGACCACATAGAACGCCGAGAAATTCCCAACATTTATCCTGTAATACGGGCAATTTCGCTTTTTAGCGGACGGGTACGGAGAGAATGAAACGGGCGATTCCGCGCGTTTCAGAATGGCTGCTTCGGTGTCG
>JAFPUE010000071.1 GCA_017395555.1 Ruminiclostridium sp.
CTGCCTGCCGGGAACCGAAAAAGCGGATTCCGTTGTAATAGACAAAATACGACAGACCTATACCGAGGCCCGCCTTGACGACAGCTTCTATGACCTGCGAAAGCGCAGTCGGCAACGCGTCGGACAAGCCCTCATAATACCCTCTATAAACAGCCGTTATAGAACAGAACAGTGTTGCTGGCGCTATTATAAGCACTCCGGGCAGACTTTCCGGAGAATTGACTATATACAGGGCAAAAGGAAGCGCCGCAAGCCATATAAGCAGAGTTCCCGCAAATCCGAGCAGAGCCGCAAGCAGAAGCGAGCATCTGCGCATCTGCCTTATTTTCCCGTATTCGCCCGCTGCCGTGTATCCCGCTATGCTTCTTGTAAGAACAGTCGGTATGCCTGCGCACGCAAAGGACAGAACGGGAGTGAAAATGCTGTACGCGGTAGTGAAATAACCCATTCCCTCACCGCCGAGGATATTGCCGAGCGGTATCTTCAATACAGCTCCGAGTCCCTTGGATATCACCATTGCCGCGAACATCACCGCCGCGTTCCTTAAAAAACCGTTCCGCTTTTCCATTTCAACTACCTCCGGGACGTGATTTTGCTTGTCTATATCTCAATATATATGGTTTTGTTCTTAAATATTACACAAAATATACTAAAAGGCTTGACATATCGTGCTTTTTGAGTTAAAATATAGTATAATATTATAAATATGCCGTATTATACGGTCTTGTAAAAAGGAATGGAGATAAAAATGGCTGACCAGAAAAGATTGCTGCTGATATATCCCGACTTTCTCGAAGAAGATAAATACAGCAAGAACAAGCTCGGAAATTACAGTGAAGGTCTCGCTTCAATATCCGCTGTTGTTAAACGCGGCGGACATGACGTTAAGCTGTACCACGAACTTTATATGCCCGAAAAGCAGGAATTTCTCGACAAGGTAAAGAGCTTTGAGCCCGATCTTATCGGCTTCACGGCCCGTACTACCGCTATCCCGTTCATCAAAGAGATGTGCGGCTGGCTCGACGACAATATGCCCGACATTCCGGTAATGATCGGCGGATATCACGCTATCCTTGTCCCCGACGAGTGTGCGAAGATACGAGGCATAGACATCGTCTGCGAGGGTGAGGGCGAATACCCGATACTGGAGCTCATGGACAGTATGCGCGACGGAGAGATGAGAACCGATATCCTCAGTATGCACTATAACCTGCCCGACGGCACATACAAGAAAAATCCTGTCCGCCCGCTTATAGAAGACCTCGACGAGCTGCCCTTCCCGGATTTTGACCTGTTCGACTACGCGAACCTTGACCGCTCCAAGAACTTCACCGCAATGGTGATGCTCTCGCGCGGCTGCCTTTTCAGCTGCACCTACTGCGGCAACTCACAGTTCCGCAATATCTACCCGAACAAGAAGAAGTATTGCCGATTCAGAAGCCCTCAGAAGTCAATAGAGCTGCTTGAGCTTCTTGTAAGCAAATACCCGTTCATCAAGTTCATCGAGTTCAGAGACGCGATCTTCAATATGTACAAGGAATGGTTCTACGAGTTCATGCCCATGTACATCGAGCGCATTAACCTGCCGTTCAACTGCAACCTGCGTTTCGACGTTCTCGACGAGGAAATGGTGCGTATGCTCAAAGAGGGCGGCTGCTATATGATAGATATAGGTCTCGAAAACGGCAACGAGGAGTTCCGCCGCAAGTACCTGCACCGCAACATGAAGAACGATATGCTCATTCAGCAGGCAAAGTGGTTCAGAAAGTACAAGATCACCGCGCTGACCTATAACATCGTGGGACTTCCGCACGAGACAATAGAGCTCTCTCTTGAAACGATAAAGCTCAACGCAAAGCTCGATGTAGATAAGGTAATACCGAACATTTTCTATCCGTACCCGATGACGATACTCGAAAAGACGGCGCGCGACGGCGGCTTCATTGATCCCACCGTTGACCCGAACGATCCCGTTCAGCTCCGTATGCCGCAGTACCCGAAGTACGATATCCTTTATATTGCGTACAATTTCAACAAGCTCGTAAAGAAATACAAGGCTATATATGCGCTTCCGCCCGAGGAGGCTGCAAAGAAGGAAGCCGCCCTCGATAAAAAGATAACCTCGAAGCACTACCCGCGCAAGTTCCTTTACAAGACCGCGAAGGCAAAGGAAGACGCGTTCATCTGGTCAAAGAAGGTGCTGAAAAAGGTATCGCCGAAGTTGTTCATCTTCCTAAAGAACAAGACAATGAAGGAAGTAAAGCAGCAGTGAGAATAAAACGTATTATCAGCATATCGGCAGCAGTACTTGCTACCGCTGTTACGGCTTCATGCTCCGGACAGGCAAATAACGCTTCCTCCGCCACGACAACGGCGCAAACTACCACCGCTGCTACCACCGAACAGGCTACTACGACAACACAGGCTGCCACAACGACGGAGACAACCACCGAAGAAATAACCGAGCCGGAAGAAGAAGACGATATTTCCGACGAATTCGGCGTAGGTCTCGATATACTCGCCAGCACCGTTTACGAGTTTGACGAACCCGTCACCGACGAAGCGGCGTTCGGGAATAAGGAGATAATCGACAAGCTGAAAAGCAAGTGCTTTACCGATTATTCGGAGCATATCTCACATTTCAACGAAGAAAGCGAAAAGCCGATCAATTCGCCCGATGATATATCTTTCGTTTCCGGTGTCATTTACGACTTTAACAAGGACGGCACTGACGATCTGTCGGTAAACCTTATGTACACACCGTCCGATTATCTGATACCCGGCTGCGCTCTCTACTACGTTGACGGCAAAAGCGGAACGGCTTCCGAAATGATAAGCGGCGGCGTGAACGCTGACGGCGTAACTAACTACGGCGCAGTAAACAGCGGCTCAGATATTGACCGTATTCTGAGCGTGTGGGATTACGGTGATTTTGTTATTGCAGCCGAAGTATCGGGCATGACACCGCTGTCCACACATCTGAACCTGTTCAGGATAAACGCAGACTCCTCCTATGAGCTTGTTACGCATTGGTCGGATATCAGAAATGACGGAAAGCTGCTGTATGTTCTTGACAGCATAAGCATAGGATATCAATATACCCCTGCTGTATTCACGGCTGACGGCGAGTTTAAAAGGCTCGGATTTGAAGAGATATCAGTGGACAAATTTTCGGCACTGCTCGAATACGACAGCAAGCTTAACGAATGGTTCACAAATACTGCCGACAGTTATTTCGGCTCCTCGGATACCGATATACTCGACAAGGTCTATACCTGCGGTTATTCGATGTTTATGATCTGGTGCAAGCCGGAGATACGGGAAAATGAATGGGAAAGATATATTTTCTGTTCTCCTCTGCCGACGGATTATCCGCCGGTAATTATTGATACCGATTATCACGACGATTATCTCTACGGCATAAATGTCGGAAAGCTCAATATCATCAACCAATAGAGGCTTTTTTATGAAAACAATAACTGTAAAGGCATCGCAGAGCTATGATGTCATGATTGGCAGCGGGCTGCTGAATGACGCGGGAAAGTACATTTCCGACGTGCTGAAAAGCCGTCGGACAGTCATAGTCTCCGATGACAACGTTTACCCGCTCTACGGCGAAAAGCTGAAAAATTCGCTCGAAAGCGTGGACTTTGATGTCAAAGAATTCGTTTTTCCGCACGGCGAACAGAGCAAATCACACGAAACGCTCCTTAACCTGTATGGATTTCTCGCTTCGCAGAATATAACCCGCTCCGACAGCGTTATCGCACTCGGCGGCGGCGTTACGGGAGACCTTACCGGCTTCGCTGCGGCTTCGTTTCTGCGCGGCATCGACTATGTGCAGATACCCACTTCCCTGCTTGCGCAGATTGACAGCTCGGTAGGCGGTAAGACTGCTGTTGATATCCCGGCGGGAAAGAACCTTGTCGGTGCTTTCAAGCAGCCGAGACTTGTGCTCGCCGACACAGACACGCTTTCCACTCTTCCGGACACCTTCTTCGACGACGGTATGGGAGAAGCCGTAAAATACGGAATGATCTGGTCAAGTGAGCTGTTTGAGCTTATCGCGGGCGGCAATATAAAGGATCATCTCGAAGAAATGATCGTAAAATGTATAGATATCAAGCGTGAAGTTGTTGAAACGGACGAGTTCGACAAGGGACTGAGAATGATACTCAACTTCGGTCACACGCTCGGTCACTCGATAGAGAAAACACAGAGCTTCTGCGGGCTGTCACACGGAAAAGCCGTCGCGGTCGGTATGTACCTTATGACAAGGGCAGCCGAAAAGCACGGTATTATTACCGAAAATATCAGTGACAGGCTGAAAAAGTGCCTTGAAGTCAACAACCTGCCATACAGCGTCGATATTCCCGCGGAAACACTGTTCCGGAACTCCGTCAATGACAAGAAGCGCTTCTCGGACGATATCAGCGTTATCATCTGCAGGACGATAGGAAAAGCGGATATCGTGAAGATGCCGATAGAAGATTATAAGAAGCTGGTAACCGAATAGGAAAAATAAACGCCAATTATGAAAAGATACATACGGATACTGCTGTTCCCGGTCATATTGATCTGTATTCTTGCGCTGTCCGCCTGCGAAAACAGCAAACCTGCTTTGGCGTACCGAGCCGGTCAGATCAACGATAGTGTTAAAAACTGCATCGAATATAAAAAGACCGAAGAATTAAAGGAAGTATTCTGTAAAAAACTGCTTGATAACTATAATAACCTTGATGAAGACATAGAACGTTTTTACGAATTTGTTGAAGGAGACATAGTCTCCTTCGGAAAAACAATGTACGGTGAGCTCGGTTCAAAAAGAGACGGCGAATATACGCAGTATTCGTTCTCTCATCATATAACAAAAGTTATATCAAGCACCTGTAAGGAATACAGAATGATCATATACAGCATTTCGGTCTGGAAGGACGAACCCGAACGCGTTGGGGTCTCCGAAATAGATATCATAGATGAAGAGACAGACGATGAATGCAGTATCGGGGATTACTATATTGTAAATCCGGAATCTAAAAGATAAACAGGTAAAAAACAACTATGGATATAAAGATAACACCTTCCCTTCTTCATGGGAAAATCACTGTACCTCCGTCAAAAAGCATTTCACACAGAGCGCTTATCTGCGCGGCACTTGCCGACGGTCAGAGCGTTCTTCGCAATGTGCTCGACTGCGAGGACACAAAAGCCACCATAGAAGCGCTTACCGCACTCGGTGCGCAGATCACAGTCAACGGTGGCAATATCACTGTTGACGGCATAAAAAATCCCGCCGCTGCCGCCGATATCAACTGCCGTGAAAGCGGCTCAACGCTGCGTTTTGTGATACCGATAGCCGCCGCGCTCGGTGCAAAAACCACATTCCACGGCTCGGCTAATCTCCCGAACCGCCCGATAACGCCGTATCTTGAGGAATTTCCGAAACACGGCGTTTCTTTTGATACGGACAAAATGCCGTACACGATAAGCGGAAAGCTGACGGGCGGAGAGTTTCCCGTCACCGGAGACATTTCCTCGCAGTTCATCACAGGCTATATGCTTGCACTCCCGCTTACCGGAGAGGATTGTACGATAAAGCTCACATCGGAATTACAGTCCCGCCCGTATGCAGAGCTTACAGCGGACGTTATGAACACATTCGGTGTAAATGTCGTAATCGGTGAAGACAGCTTCACGGTCACAGCAGGTTCGGCTTTCACGCCATGTGAATACACGGTGGAAGCCGATATGTCGCAGGCTGCCTTCTTCCTTGTAGCAAACGCGATCGGCGGCAGCACTGAACCCGTGAACCTGAATTACGAAAGTGTTCAGGGTGATCGCCTGATAATCGAGATAACCCGCGATTTTATGAAAAACGGCGGCAGGGCTTTTGATGTCGATGCCGAAAATATCCCGGACCTCGTGCCGATACTGACGGTGCTCGCGTGCTTCGCGGAAGGCACATCGCACATTACCGGCTGCGGGAGACTGCGTATTAAAGAATGTGACCGGCTCGCGGCGATAAGCACAGAGTTGAACAAACTCGGAGCAAAGATAGAGGCGGGCGAGGACTTCCTCACGATAAACGGCGTAAAAGAGCTGCACGGCGGTGAATGCGAAACATACAACGATCACAGGATTGCAATGTCTCTCGCAATAGCTTCACAGCGCTGCACAGAACCGCTTCTGATACGCGGTTCGGACTGCGTTTCGAAGTCGTATCCCGGTTTCTTCAATGACTTTGCAAAGCTCGGAGGTAAGTACGATGTCATCTGAACTGCATTTCGGAAATTTATCCGTCTCGATATTCGGAGAATCTCACGGTGCCGGTATAGGCGCAGTAATTGACGGTCTGCCTGCGGGGATAGAGCTGAACACCGACAAAATACTTGATTTTATGGCAAGGCGCGCGCCGAAAAAAGACGGAATGAGCACAAGGCGCAGCGAAAAGGATACGCCCGAAATTCTCTCCGGCTTCTATAACGGAAAGACCACCGGTACACCGCTCGCGGCAGTAATTCGCAATACCGATACAAGATCGCAGGACTATGGTAATATCGTGTCAGCTGCACGTCCCGGTCACGCCGACTATACCGGCTATATGCGCTACAACGGCTCTAACGATCCGAGAGGCGGCGGTCACTTCTCCGGCAGACTCACGGCGCCGCTCGTTTTTGCGGGTGCGGTCTGCGGTCAGATACTTGAAAAGCGCGGCATTTCCAGCTGTGCGCATATACTCGCTATCGACGGCGTTTACGACGAGTGCTTTGATACGCTCAACATTTCGGAAGACCTTATGGAAAGCGTTAAATCCCACACAATGCCGCTTATCGACGAAAGCAGGGCGGACGAAATGAAGGAGCGCGTTCGTATTGCAGCCGAGGAACTTGATTCCGTAGGCGGAATCGTGGAGTGCGCAGTCACGGGGCTTCCCGCGGGTATCGGCTCGCCGATGTTCGACGGACTTGAAAACCGCATATCACAGGCGGTATTCGGTATTCCCGCAGTCAAGGCTATCGCTTTCGGAAAGGGCTTCGATTTTGCGGAAATGCGCGGTTCGCAGGCAAATGACCCCATGTATATGGATAACGGCATAGTAAAAACAAGCACAAACAACAACGGAGGAATCTACGGCGGCATTTCAAGCGGTATGCCAGTGATATTCACGGTAGCGCTGAAGCCCACACCCTCAATCGCACAGCCGCAGAAAACCGTGGATTTTATAAGCGGACAGGACGCGGAGCTCGTTATAAAGGGCAGACACGACGCGTGCATCGTACCGCGCGCAGTTCCCGTAGTGGAAGCCGCGGCGAATATTGCGGTGCTTTCTTTCCTTATTTGAATGAAAAGGTGAATTTACTTGGAAACAGATACAAACGACAGAGTTGACGCGTGCGTCTATTTCTGCTTTATACTTGACAGCTTCGGTGAATTGCCGGAAAGCGTCATCGGAGAGATAATAATGTGTGCCGCACAATCGGACTACTTCGAGGTAATGGGAAATATCGGGTTCATGCTCGATAAAAAGCTGATCGAAGAGAAAAAAGACCCGAAAAGCGGCGAGTCGATATACGCGCTGCTCGACGAGGGAAAAAGGCTCGCGAGTGATCTCGGTTCACATGTCTCTCCATTCCTTAAAGAAGAAACTCTCGAAACAGGCACGGAGCTGCTGAAACGAAACAAGCGTGAACGTTCCATAAAATGCGATATCAGCAATGACCCGAAAAAGAAAAGATATGATCTTAATATAAAATTTCTGAATGAGCTGAACGGTGACACGATCCTTGAAATGAAGATGTACGCCCCGACAAAGAAAAAGGCGGAGGAAATGCGCGACAGATTCCTGTCGAAACCCTCATTCATCATAACCCGTATAATGAATATGTTCTTAAAGGACGATTTCTTTATGTATGACAAGCTAACGGAGGAGAACAAATGAACAAAGCCAAAATAAAAATACTTGCGGGTATTCTCGCTTTTTCCGCCGCAATTACTTCGGCTGCCGGCTGCGGCTCGGGGACAAATACACCCGCACAGCCTGCCGATACTGCAGCGCCAACGGCTGCTGCCGAAACACCCGCCGCATCAGATACGGAACAGACACAAAACAGTGCCGCTTCCCTTTCCAATCCCGTTGCAATGACCGCGGACGGAGATGTGGATATGACCGTAGCCCTTGCTTACGAGACGGACTTCGACGCGCTTATGAAGCAGCTTGACGCTAAAACCGTCGCAGCGGATCATCCCGTTTCGGAGAACACAAACGAAAAAACTCTCGCACTGTATCAGTGGCTCCGGAGCATATACGGCAAGCAGGTAATTTCGGCACAGCAGGTGGGCAACGCATACGACAAGGACAGCATAGCTTATTACTACTACACCGACGATCTGCCCGCAATGAAAGGCTTCGATTTCATATTCAAGACCACACCCGGCGGAGATACCGACGACTGGACGCAAATGGCTATCGACTGGCATACAAAATCCGGCGGACTTGTCACATTCTGCTGGCACTGGAATGTTCCGATCGACGTTGACGAGCCGGACGGCGGACACGCTTTCTACTCCGAGCAGATAAAGAATTTCAGCCTTGCGAATGCCGTAACTCCCGGAACAAAGGAATACGAGATAGCTGTACATGATATAGACCTTATCGCTTATGAACTGCAAAAGCTCGAATCGGCGGGAGTTCCCGTTCTGTGGAGACCGCTGCACGAAGCAAGCGGAAAGTGGTTCTGGTGGGGAATGGCTGACAAGGAGACAGTTGAAAAGGAATACTATCAGAAGCTCTGGTATATGATCTACGACAGGCTCGAAAACTACCACAAGCTGACAAATCTTATCTGGGTTTGGAACGGACAGAACAAGCACATGACCGTTCACAAGAATACCTACGATATTTCGGGCATTGACGTTTACCCGAACAGTGAAGATCATTCCGTCCTTCAAACAAGCTATAACAATCTCGCAAAGATAACCGACGAGGGTAAGATGCTGACGCTTTCGGAGTGCGGATATATCCCCGATCCCGACGAGCTCGCCGCGAATATGAGCACGGTAAAATGGCTTTATTATATGCCGTGGAACAGCCTCGGCGACGGCGGATTTATCTATAAGGGAAACACGGTGCTCGGAATACCGCTTATAAATGAGGAGAAGATGTCGCTCGATTTCTTCAAAAAGTCTATGGCTTCCGAGACGGTGATAACATGGAATGAGCTGCCTACGTTTGAAGGAACGGAACACGAGCTTCCGGAGCGCATAAAAATGGCTGCTTACGATATGCAGCTGCAAAAGGAAAAGGACGCAGAAAACAAGTAACAGGAGACCAACTATGGATATTAAGCTGACTTCCGGCAGCGCTTCTGCCGTGATACTTGAAAAGGGCGCGGAGCTGCGTTCGCTCGACTTGTCCGGCAAGGAGATAATGTGGCGTGCAGACCCGGCTTTCTGGGGCAAATCCTCTCCCCTGCTGTTCCCGATGATCGGCAATCTGCGCGGCGGAAAAACCGTCATTGACGGAAAAGAATATGAGATCACAAAGCACGGTTTTGCGCGTGACAACGTGTTTGAAGCCAAGCAGATCTCGGACAGCGAAGCACAGTTTACATTTGTTTCAAATGAAAACACCAAAAAGTCATTCCCGTTTGATTTCAGACTTACACTTAAATACAACCTCTGCGCAGATAAGCTCGTAATGCTGTACACTGTCGAAAACACCGGCAGCTCCGTAATGCCGTTCTGCATAGGTGCTCACCCGGCTTTTGCCTGTCCGAACGAGGACGGTGCGCAGTTTACCGATTACAAGCTCGTATTCGAAAAAAACGAGACTGTAAAAAGCCCGGTAATGAATCTTGTCACCCGGATGTGGGGCGACAATGACCGCATAGAACGTCTTGACAACAGCAACACTTTTGCGCTTGAATACAGCCTTTTCGACAACGACTGCGTTTATTTCGACACTATAAGCTCGAAGTCCGTATCGCTTGTCTGCGGTAAGAGCGGACACGGCATAAAGCTGAACTGGAGCGGATTTGAAACTCTGGGTGTATGGACACCGGATCACAAGAATGCGCCTTTTGTGTGCATTGAGCCGTGGTGCGGCTGCGACGACTATGATACCGACAACGGTGTTTTCGCAGACAAGCGTGGTATTCAGTCCGCCGCTCCGGGTGAAAAGAAGGAATACAGTCTCACGATCGAAGAAATATAAAAGTAACGGCAACCGGAATTTCCGATTGCCGTTAGTTTATATCAAACGATAATATCAATTGAATTTCGTCACGATACAGATATGCGGCGCAGCCGCAACAAAAATTATTCATTATTCACTTTTCATTATTTCCTTCTTTCCTGCTTGATAAAGAAGCGGTTCACAGCGTCAATTATATCCTGATTTTTCATGGATTTCAGAAGATAGCCTTCCGGTTTCAGACGCATTACCCTTTCAACGCTGTCTCTGTCTGTCCTGCCGGTAAGGAATATCACCGGTATCTGCGCAGAAGCAGGCTCGCTTTTCAGCATTTCAAACACCTGCGGACCGGGCGTTATCGGCATATCATAATCGAGAAGTATAAGATCGGGCGTGTTCTTCGCTATGTATGTGATAGCCTGCATACCGGAATTGACCACGGTAAGATTGAAATGCGGCGAAAGCCATGATTTAAGCATTTGCAGATATGACTCATCGTCATCGACAAGCAGGATATGCTTCGACATTGCCGGCTCCGATCCGCTGTCGGTGACTGTTAATGCCCCGATATCCTCCGCAAATTTCAGCAGATTGAAAGGACGCGGAACCTTGCGGGAGATAGCCTCAGCGGATATGTAACGGGATATCTCTTCCAGCTCCTTTTCATAGCCGACAATGATAAGTATTTTGTCCGGTGTCGAACATACACTGTCGATATATGCCAGAGCATCTTCAGCGTCGTGCAGATAATCTCCGCCGTAGAGCAGGAAAATATCCGCCGCGTCCGACTTTGAGCGAAGCTCTTCGAGCTCGGGATTTGCTTTTATAACATTAAGTCCGGCGGTTTTTATTATGTTATTGGCAAGAGCTTCTACCATAAATCCGCCGCCGTCGCTTATTATAAGAACGCTTTTTTTCATTCCCATCCCCTGCTTATATGTCGGTGTCAGCTCGCTGTAACTATCTGATTCTTGCCGTTTTTCTTGCCTATGTACAGGCGTTTATCCGCAAGAGAGATCAGCTTTTCTATATTCATCGCATCTCCGTAGTCGCAAAGTCCGAACGTCATTGTTACCCTTATCTTGCGGCTGCCGCTTTCTACGGTCTTGTTTCTTATGTCCTTAAGTATCTTTTCGTTAAGGGCAATGCACTTATCGGTGGTGCCTTTCACAAGTATCAGTATCTCCTCACCGCCCCAGCGGCAGACAACTCCTTTTTCACCGATGTTTTCCATTATGATCGAGGAAACGGCTTTCAGCACCTCATCACCCGCGCTGTGACCGAAGGTATCGTTGACGAGCTTGAAATCGTCTATATCACCGAGTATCACGCAGTACGGGTCTGTGCTCTGTATGTACTCACCGAAGATATCACGGATATGGTTGCGGTTGCGGAGTCCCGTTAGCTGATCGTAGTTTGCAAGCCTGTCGAGCTTGTCATTGTTAGCTTTCAGAGATTTTAGGTCATAATTGATCTTGCCAAGAAACATTATCGAGAACGA
>JAFPUE010000072.1 GCA_017395555.1 Ruminiclostridium sp.
AAAGAAGGCTATCGCGGTATGCTTCGACAGAGAGCCTACCGAGGAGGAAGTCACCGAGCCCGAAAACAACGGCGAAGGCGGGAACGGTGAGAACGGCGGCAGCGGCGAAAGCAACGGCTGAGAAAGCGACGGAGGCAGAGCCTTATGAACAAGATAGGATCACTGCGCGTTCTGCTCCCGCCCGATGACAAGACCTCGGACTTAAAGCTCGGAATACTGCTCACGAATGCGGAGAACACGCTGCTCGACTACATCGGCAGAGACAAGCTGCCGGAACGCCTTGACGATATGCAGATACAGCTCGCGCTCGAAATGTACAACAGGCTCGGCAACGAGGGTGAGACGAAACGCACGGAGAACGATATCTCCGTGTCGTTTTCCGGGCTTATCACGGACGATATGAAGCTCCGGCTGAAAAATTATCCGAGAAAGGTTGGTGCGGTGAAATGCGGCTCACAGAAAGCAGAATAAAGCGCGTCAACATATTTTCCGACACTCTCGCCGACAGCGGATATGTGGGCAAGAAGCGCGCTCCGGCACTTCTCGGGTTCGTCTATGCGGAGGTGTTCCCGTCGAAGGAGACGCTTTCCGAGGACCGCAGAGGACAGACGGTGAGCTCCGGGGCGACGCTTATTCTGCGCAGGGAAGCCGGTGTGAAATGCGGCGATCTCGCGGGAATTTTCGGAGAGCGCCCCGACAGCAGAGTGACGCAGGTGGAGAGATATCCCGGTCATCTCACGGTCAGAACGGAGAGGTTATGAAGGATTATTCGGCTGAGATAAACACGGCTGTCATCACGCTCGGAGAGCTTGCTTACGAGCACGCGAGGGAGCACTGTCCCGTCCGAACGGGAAGGCTCAAAAGGAGCATAACTCTCCGCAGGGAACACAACCGCGCCCAAAACGCGGACACCGCGGTCATCGGGACGTTCGTGTCCTATGCGCCCTTCGTTGAGTTCGGCGGCATAAACAGACATCCGAAGCCTTTTCTCGGCGGTGCCGCGGAATTCGCGAAAAGCTGTGCGGCGACGGTGTTTGAGCTTGCACTCGGAGGTGGCTGATATGAAAGATTATTTACCCGTTATCGCGGAAATTCTCGGTGATATCGCGGACGTTGAGCTGTCATACGCGGATCACAGCGTCCCGCTGCCGTGCATCGTCCTCTCGGAGCTCGGCAACGCGTCCGCCGTTATTTTAAGCGGCAGGGACAGATACAGCATTATCACCCTGCAGACGGACATTTACGCAGATACCGCCGAAGATGTCCGCAGTCTTGCAATTCGGGCGAACGCCGCTCTCGCGGAAAAAGGTCTCAAACGCACATTTTCGCAGTTCCTCACAGACGAACCCACCCCGCGTATGTGTATGCGCTACCGCTTCGGCGTAGATGAGACCACCGGCAGAACGGTGTCGCTTTAGTGCATCTGCGCTGTTGCGCGTGTCTTTTTATGGTCACTTTTTATGTGCGCATCGTGCGTGCTTTTGGTGACCACTACCAATGCTTCCTGCATTGCCAGACGGGACCGGCTTACGCAGGCGGGGAACGCCCCGCGGCGAATACCGTAACACGGAGATTTGGAAGACTGCGAAAAGAGAACAATAAGCATTAATATATGATTTGGGTGCAGCGTCACGCTGCCGCGATCCAGCCGCGTAGGCTGGCGCCGTCTGCGTAAGACAAAGCGCGCAAGCGCAGTACCGCAGAGCCGCGCCGCTGCACCGGACTTTCTTAGATAGAAGGAGACTTGGAATGGAACTTCTTTCTTCGGGGACTGCCTATTTTCTGAACGGGCAGAACCTTTACGGACTTAAATCCACGCCCGAGCTTGGCGGAACGCGTGAGAAGCGCGAGGTGACAAACCTGCTCGATACCGCGCACCGCTATATTGCAGGGCTTTACAAATACGACGATCTTACCTTCGATTTCTACTACAACAGTGCGGAGGAAAATCCGAATGTCACGCAGGCTCAGACTGCGGCTGCTTTCGCGGCGGCAAGAGCCGTCGAGCTTTCCGGGGCTTCCGTCTCGCAGAAGGTGCAGTTCCCGGACGGCACCTACTTCACATGGTCAGGACAGATCGCCACAAAAATAAAACGCATGGAGGCGGACGGGGTAATGGAATTCAGCATTATTTCCATTCCCAACACCGCGCTCGTTTACAGCACGGATAACAGCTCGAACAACAGCTCGTCACAATAATTTCTGTCCCGCTTTCCCGGTAAACCGAGAAAGCGGGATATTTCGGGAGGTATCATTATGAACGAAAATAAAGCGGCACTGCCCTACACGGAGCTTACCGCAGGAGACAGAACTTACCTGCTCAGGCTTACGGCACTGTCGGCGGCAAGGCTCGAAGAACGGCTCGGAATGTCAGTTTACAAAGCCGCGGAGCGTATGGACGAGATAAAGATCGTTTCCGAATTTGTCTATGCACTTATCGAAGGTCTGCGCCCCGAGTTCACACGAAATGAGGCGTACACCGTCATCGACGACTTCATAAGCGCGGGCGGCACCCTCGCACAGCTCAACGGATATATCGCGGCAGCGCTTGAAATTTCCGGTTTTTTCGGGCAGGCTTCCACAGCGCAGGGGAGCTGATAAGCGCTCTCCGGCGTGAGGCACTGCGCTATTCGCGTGATATCTCCGGTATGTGGGAGCTTACCGCGGCAGAGCTCGATGAGCTGATCGCGGCGGGACGTGCGGCAAGAGCCGACGAGATACGCGAAAACGAGCTGCTCGCATTCAATATCGGGGCGCTCGTGCTCGCCGCGTTCAATGCGCCGCAGAGGTTCCCGAAAACACCCGACGCGGCGTTCGGCAGAAAACCGGAAATGCCCGCGGACGGCGGCAAGAGCAGTTTCGCGGAAATAGCTGCGCGGCTCAACAAACGGCTTGCGGAACGAACGGGAGAAAACAAACTATGACAGTAGAAGAACTTAACATCAAAATATCCGCGGACGCCGGGAGCTTTAAACAGGGGCTTTCGGACGCGGAGGTCTCGCTGGAGAAATTCAGACAGTCCGCAGTAAAAGCGGGCGAGGAAGTGACCAAGGCTTTCGGGGAGCTGATAAGCGTCGGCGTGACCTCCGCGTATAACGGCGAAAGCACGGGCAACAGCGCCGTCAGCACAGAAGGCGCTTTGCAGAATACCGCGCCCGCGGTCACTGCGACGTTTTCGGACTGGAGAAGCGGCGGTGTCGTCAGCGTCGGGAATGCGGGGATATCCGTGATAAGCCCGTCATATACGGCGGCTTCCTCGCGTACAGCGGACGTGATGACCCTCGAAAAAAATGAGACGGTGATCGGTGCGGTAGGCGGAAACGGCGACAGCGACACAAGACCCGTGAATATCACCACGACAGTCGAGCTCGACGGGGACAAGATCGGCGAGTCGGTCAACCGCTTCAATATGCGCAGGAACAGGATCACCAACGGAATCTACGGATAATACGGGAGATAAGTTATGTACTTTATAAAAATAAACAGCGTCGAGCTTCCCACGCCCTTCTATTACTCCGTTACGTCGCGCGATATCGAGAGCTCCGACAGCGGGAGATACGACGAGACCGGTATCGTTCACAGAAACAGGGTGCGACACAGCGTAAAGACCTGCGATGTGAAGTGGAGGATACCCGGAAGCTCGCTCGCGCCGCTGAATACGAAGCTGTCCGATGTGCTGCTGCACGTCAATATGCTCGATCCGGCAACAGGCGGTTATATCGATTGCGATATGTACGCCGAGAGCGTGAAGTCGGATTTCTACCAGCACCAGAACATGAGCGAGACTTCGAGCTGGTGGGAGATAAGCTGCCGGCTCGTGGAGTATTAAGGAGAGTGGGATATGTATAATGTCGGACAGGATTACATAGACGCACTCGCCGAAAAGACACGGGAGGACAGGATATACGGCACGCTGACCCTTGCGGACGGCACGGTCTATGAGATAACGGACAGCAACCTTGTCAAGGACTCGCTCTCGCTCTCGAAGGAGCTCTGCGGCGAGAAATACCGCATAGGCACGTTCAACATCGCGTGCCTGAAGCTCGCATTCTTCATTGACAACGCGCTCGGAATTGACCTCACGGACGCGTATGTCACGATAAGCTATTTCCTTAAACTCGCAGGAAATACCGAGCAGCAGGTGCCGCTCGGCACATTCTACGCTGACCCGATACTTTCGATCAGACGGAAGAAGATACTCAGTATCGTGGCTTACGACAAGGGCGTAAAGTTTGACCGCGATATTTCGGACAATTTCAGGCTGATACAGACAACCCCCGCGCAGCTAATATCCGCCGCCTGCTCGTACTGCGCGGTGGGCTGCAATGTGCAGCCGAACAGCTTTGCGGATATGCCCAACGGGACGCTTACGGTAAGCGCGGCGGACAGGCAGCTCCAGACTTACAGAGATGTGATAATGTGGTGCGCGGCGCTCGTCTGCGGTTACGCGGTAATAGACAGAAACTCGCGGCTTTCGGTGATACCGGCGAGATACGGCGTTTCGGGCGGTTCGATCATAACCAGCCGCACCGTGACCGCGGCGGAGCGCGAGAGCATTACCGTTACGGACACAAGGGCGTACATCAAATACCTCACAGCTTACGCGGGCGACGATATCGCGTGCTATGTCTCACCGTTCACCGCGCAGGACGAACAGGCGGCTCCGGCAGCGTATGTGCTTGAAAAGAACCCGCTGCTCGCTGACAAGACGGCGGCGGAATGTGAGGACGCGAACGAGGACTGGCTCGACTACATCGACACGTTCATGCAGCGCGGAGTTCAGGCGAGGATCATGGGTGACCCGGCTCTTGACCCGGGCGACGCGCTGATGTTCACCGGCGGCGACGTCGATCAGCGCACCGGAATTATCGGCGTAGTCACGTCCTACGAATGGCATTACCGCAATTATCACGATGTACGCTGCACGGCGGCGGAATGCTGCGGCTCGATAGCTCCAGGCTCGGCACCGGGCGGAGCGTCGGCGGTCAGGACACAGACCGCGAAGCGTATCGACGCGATAAATACCGGCGGAACAACGGGCGGTGTCGGCGAAAGCCTCGGCAACCGCAACGAGAATTTCAATACCTACACCGGTCACAGCTGGGCGAACAGAGTTGTCGGAACGGGCGGCGGATGCTGCCACCTCGAAGGTGAGCTCAACACGCTGGAGGGCTGCGGATATACCTCCGTAGGCGGCGCGAACAACTCCGGCACTAACGATAATTACAGTATCGTACACGGCAACTACAACACCTTTTCCGGCGGCGGTCATGTCATTGCCGGCTCGCACAATACCGTGGGCGGCGCAAACAACGCGGTAGTAGGCTACGGGAATACGGTCACGGGAGATCACGATGTTGTCGCAGGATACGGGAATACCGTCAGCGCTTCTTACGCGCTTGTCTGCGGGTACGGCGTAGATACGACGCAGCACGGCGGGTATGTGTTCTACGCAGGCAGCAACAATGTTTCGGTAACGATGACATCGAACGGCTATATTACCGCGACAGCGTACAATACCAACGGCGCGGACTACGCGGAATACTTCGAGTGGGCGGACGGAAACCCGGACGGCGAGGACAGGCGGGGTATGCTCGTTGCGATTGACGGCGACAGGATAAGACCCGCGAACGGCGACGATATCGACGGCATCGTTTCCGCGAACCCCTCCGTGTGCGGCAACGACTATGACCTTTTCTGGCAGGGCAGATACAAGAAGGATATTTTCGGCACGGTGCAGCTCGACGAAAACGGCGGGCAGATGATCTCGGAAGACTTCGACAAGGACCGTGTGTATATTCCGCGCTCGCAGCGTAAGGAATGGGCTCCGGTAGGGCTCGTCGGAAGGCTCGTCATCACCGACGACGGGAGCTGCAAGGCAGGCGGGTATGTGTCGGCAAGAAACGGCACTGGTCATGCGACATTTAAGAACACCGGCGTGAAGGTGCTGAAAAGGCTCGACGGGACACACGTCGAAGTGCTGATAAAATAGGAGGACAGAATGTATATCACAAACGGGTGCAATATTATCGTACCGAGAGGAGACAGGGCGGATATCCCCTTTATATTCACCGACAAGGACACGGGTGACCCGTATATCTTTGACAGCGGCAGCTCTGTCACGCTTGACGTATTTCCCGTCAGAGGCGAGGAAAACGCGGTGACAAAGACGCTTCCGGCTTCGGAGCAGCTTTCGGACGGGACGCTGGTTTTCTGCCTTTTACCGGCGGAGACGGATATCCCGTTCGGGGAGTATTTCTACACGATCACGCTGAAAAATCCGACAGGCACGGATACGCTGATCGGAGTTCCGGACGACGCGCGCTTCGAGATACGATAGGAGGACGGCATGGACAGCATTAATGTAAAAGTCGGCGCTTCGCCGGCAGTCGCGGCGGGTGTCGGCATAATGCCGGAATACACCGGCGCGTACAGCGTCACCCCGCTCATCGGACAGGCTGTGGTGCTGCCGACGGCAAAGCATATCATGCGCGGCAATGTTACAGTCGGGGCGATACCCATAACCGAGCGGGAGAATGAAGCGGGCGGTATCACGCTTACGGTGGGAGGTGCCGGAAATGGATGAGCTTAATGTGAACAAGGTTGTGATCGGCAATACGGTAAGGCTCGATCTTACGGAGGACACCGTAACGCCGGAGACGCTTCTCGAAGGCTTTACCGCCCACGACAGCACGGGCTCGGTGATAACCGGAGAAGCAAAGCAGAAGGAATCGGTCATGACTGCCGGAGTCACATTTGCGTCCATTCCGGCGGTGAATGACGCAAAGGCAGGAGGTACATCGGTATAATGTCACATACATTGAACGAACAGGTAGTCGTTATCCCGTCGGGAACGGGCGACACCAACATAGAGCTTATCATAGGAACGGTAGTGAGCCTGACCGGCTGGTACAGGGACGGGCACAGGATATACTGCGACAGCGCTCACACAATGGGGATACGCTTCCTTTACACGTCGGGAAGCTCGTCCTGCCGCGTGGAGGGCTTCTTCAACGGCAATACGGTATTGGATTATGTGTCGTCATACAACGTGGCGGCAGGTACCACGATAAGATTTCACAGGAGCACCGACGAGACGGTGTCCTTTATTGATCTCGGAAATGTGTATCTCTGCTTCGTTTACGCGGTCAACGACAACGGCGAAGACGTACTGCTGCAGGCTTACGGACAGTCAAATGTGAGATGCGGGACTGCGCGCCTGACCGGACCGGAATCCATTTATCTGCCGTACTACACTGCCGGAAAGACTTACTGCATAACGAAAATGCCGGACGTGTTCAACGGCACGACGTTTCCGAGCCTTTATATGGTAGTGGGTACGGCTTCGCCGGATGTGCATAACCAGCTCGTCAGCTTCGACGGAGATATTTACAGGATCGTCTTTCTCGGCAGCTCTTACAGCACATCAATGACGGCGCTGGCGTTTCCGGTCTCCGACGAAGAGGACGATGAGTGATGGACGAGAACGATGTAAAGCTGCGCGAACGGATAACGGCTGTTGAGAACGGGCTGATAAATCTCGGCGGGCGCGTGGACAGGATAGACGATATCGTTTCCTCTATACGGGAAGTCGTCGTCGAGCTGAAACAGATGCGCTCCGACGTGAACCGTATCGACAGGAAGGTCACCGATATCGAGAACCGTCCCGCAAAGCGTTGGGAAGCCGTCGTGGCTGCGGTAATCGGCGCATTCGCCGGCGGTCTCGGCACGGCGCTGCTCACAAAAATGATCGGAGGCTGATATAATGCAGATAAACGAGATCATAGCAATGATCGCAGCCGCGGCAATAGCTGCGGCATTTGTCATATACCTCGCGGCAAACGAGCGTGAGCGTATCGCGGAATGGCTCAAATATGCCGTGGCGTATGCGGAGAAGCTGCTCGGCGGTAAGACCGGGCAGATAAAGCTGCGGGCGGTGTACGATATGTTCTGCGGGAAGTTCCCGCTTATTTCCGCGGTGCTGCCGTTCCGCGTATTCTCCGCATGGGTGGATACGGCGCTCGAAACGCTCGGGGATATGCTCGGCGGAACAGCGGATAAAGAAACGGAGGACGAAAATGGGGATATACACGGCTGAGGGACTTGTGAAGCACGCGGAGAGGGCGCTTGCGCTCGACACCGCCTATATGTGGGGCGGGATAATGCGGAAGATAACTCCCGCGTACATCTCGCAGCTCCGCAAGGTCTATGGCACAAAGGCGGGAACGGGCTACACCGGAAAGCGCTATGAGCAGCTTGAAAAGCTCGCCGGGAGCGGATATTTCGGCTGCGACTGTGTGGGGCTCATCAAGTCTTACTACTGGTCCGGCAGACCTGACGGCGGTACGGGCTCGCCGAAATACGGCGCAGCGGGATTCCCGGACGTGAACGCGGGTATGATGTTCGGCTCCGCAAAAATAAAGGGCAGCATTGACACGCTGCCGGAGCGCCCCGGCGTGATACTGTACTGCGGGAGCAGTCCGCACGTCGGTGTATATGTCGGAAACGGCGACGTTATCGAATGTACGCTCAGCGCAAGAGGCGACGGGGTAGTGCGCACAAGGCTCGGGGATTTCGGCTGGGAATACTGGTTCGAGTGTCCGTACATCTCCTACCCGAAAGCAGCGTCCGCAAAGCCGGAGAAAACATTCTCCGCCGGTGACACGGTTTATATCAAGGCTTCGGCGAGGTGCTACTCCGGGACGGGTGTCGCGATACCCTCCCGCTTCAAGGGCAGGAGCAGAAAGTACACCATATCAAAGCTCGGAAACGGCAGAGCGCTTTTGAAGGAGCTTTTCAGCTGGGTCGATATCACCGACTTGTCCGAAGCAACGTCCGCAAAGCCGGAGAAAACATTCTCCGCCGGTGACACGGTTTATATCAAGGCTTCGGCGAGGTGCTACTCCGGGACGGGCGTCGCGATACCCTCCCGCTTCAAGGGCAGGAGCAGAAAGTACACCATATCAAAGCTCGGTGACGGCAGAGCGCTTTTGAAGGAGCTTTTCAGCTGGGTCGATATCGCCGACTTGTCCGAAGCAACGTAACAAACTATCCCGCACGGTATTCTGAGCCGTGCGGGATTTTTTTGTTCCGTCCTGACAGTGCCGTTGCATTTTCCGGTAAACCGTGTTATAATAATACCGGAAAGGAAGATCAATATGGAACAATACAACGTCACCGGAATGAGCTGCGCGGCGTGTGCCGCGAGAGTAGAAAAGGCAGTCAATGCCGTTCCCGGAGTGACTTCGTGCGCGGTGAGCCTGCTCACGAACTCAATGGGCGTAGAGGGCAGCGCCGTCCCCGCAGATATAATCAGAGCCGTTGAGAACGCGGGCTACGGTGCTTCGGAAAAGGGCGCGGAGACAAAGCGCACTGCCGGTACGGACGAGCTCGCGGACAGGGAAACGCCCCTGCTGAAAAAGCGGCTTATCGCGTCGCTGTGTCTGCTCGCCCCGCTGATGTATCTGTCAATGGGACACAATATGTTCGGTGCGCCGCTCCCGCCGTTCCTCGACGGGAACTGCGCCGGTATCGGTATTGCCGAAATGCTGCTCGCCGGCATTATTATGGTCATAAATCAGAAATTCTTCATAAACGGCTTCAGGGGCGTTATCCACCGCTCGCCGAATATGGATACGCTCGTGGCTATGGGCTCCGGCGTTTCGTTCCTGTGGAGCGTATGGGTGCTGCTCGGCATTACGGCGGATGTGATTCGCGGGGACGAGACTGCCGCCATGAGCGGTATGATGAACCTGTGGTTCGAGTCCGCGGCGATGATACTTACGCTCATCACCGTCGGCAAGACGCTCGAAGCCTACTCAAAGGGCAGGACTACCGATGCGCTCAGAAGCCTTATGAAGCTCGCGCCCGATACTGCCGTGATAGAGCGTGACGGAAAGGAAGTCACCGTCCCCGTTTCGCAGGTGCGTGTCGGTGATATCTTCGCCGTGCGTCCCGGGGAGAGCATTCCCGTTGACGGTACGGTCATAAGCGGCAGCAGCGCCGTGAATGAAGCCGCGCTCACCGGGGAGAGCATTCCCGTCGATAAAGAACCCGGCAGCCCCGTTTCGGCGGCAACCATAAATACATCGGGATTTCTGCGCTGCAGAGCTTCACGCGTCGGCGAGGATACCGCGATCGCGAAAATAATAAAGACCGTCAGTGACGCTGCGGCAACCAAAGCGCCTATCGCAAAGACAGCCGACAAGGTATCGGGCATTTTCGTTCCCGTTGTTATCGGAATTGCACTCGTTACGCTCGCGGTGTGGCTTGTCGTGGGGCAGACGTTCCCGTATGCGCTGGCAAGAGCCGTGTCGGTGCTTGTGATAAGCTGTCCGTGCGCACTCGGGCTTGCGACTCCCGTTGCTATAATGGTTGGCAGCGGCGTGGGCGCGAAGAACGGTATTCTTTTCAAGACCGCCGTTTCCCTCGAAGAGACGGGAAAGGTGCAGATCGCCGCGCTGGACAAGACCGGCACCATAACCGCCGGGGAACCGTCCGTGACGGATATCATACCGCTCGGTACGGACGAGACGGAGCTGCTCGTTACGGCGGCTTCTCTCGAAGCGCTGAGCGAACACCCGCTCGCGAAGGCGATAATGCGATATGCCGCCGATAAAGGAACGGCGCTGCGCGAGGTCACGGGCTTTGCGGCACATTCCGGCAGCGGTCTGTCAGCGCAGCTCGGCGGTGTAAATGTCTGCGGGGGAAATATCGGCTTTATCTCCGGCTTTGCGGAGGTCACCGACGACGCGAAAAAGCGTGCCGACGAGCTTGCGGAGAACGGAAAGACCCCGATGTTCTTTGCGGCGGGCGGGAAGCTGCTCGGTATCATCGCAGTTGCCGACACCATAAAGCCCGATTCCGCGGAAGCAATACGTCGGCTGCGGGATATGGGGATACGCGTGGTGATGCTTACCGGCGACAATAAGCGCACCGCCGGAGCCGTGGGAAAGCAGGCGGGCGTTGACGAGGTGATCGCGGGAGTTCTGCCGGACGGGAAAGAGGCTGTTATACGCGGACTGCAAAAGCACGGCAAGGTTTCTATGATCGGCGACGGAATAAACGACGCGCCCGCGCTTACCCGTGCGGATATGGGAATAGCGATAGGCGCGGGAACCGACGTTGCGATAGACGCGGCGGACGTGGTGCTGATGAAGAGCAGTCTCGCGGACGCGGCGGCGGCGATAAGGCTCAGCCGTGCGGTCCTTCGCAACATAAAGCAGAACCTTTTCTGGGCGTTCATTTACAACATTATCGGAATACCGCTTGCGGCGGGAGCGTATATCGCGCTGTTCGGCTGGGAGCTTGACCCGATGTTCGGAGCGGCGGCAATGAGTCTTTCGAGCTTCTGCGTGGTGATGAACGCGCTTCGTCTCAACCTGTTCCGCCCTTACGGCACAAAGCACGACAAGCCGCGCGGGAACGCGATACCCTCCGGCACGGATATCACGGCGGGAATTGTTACCGAGAGAACATACACTCTGCATATAAGCGGAATGATGTGCCCTCACTGCGAGGCTGCGGTGCGTAAGTGTGCGGAGAGCTTCCCGGAAGTCGAGAGCGCCGATGTCAGCCATGAGAAGGGAACGGCGGTGCTGCACCTGAACGGTGAGCTTGTTCACCTTGCGGAAATAGAGAAAGCAATTACCGACAAAGGATACGAGGTCAAGTAATTAAGGTGTCTCGTTAGTCCTTTTTATCGCCGTCTCCTTGCGGCGTTTCGGGGACGAACTCAAAGCCTCCTGCTTTGGCTTCGCGGGTATATCCGAATCGTGACGAGATCAAAACATGAGTACAAAAATAACAGCTTGCTGTCAATTCGATAGCAAGCTGTTTTTCATTTCTGCATTGTGATCTTCGCCAACCCACTGCATTTCTATGTGAGATGCCCATAGCAGAGAACTCTGAAATACAGCAGTCGCCAGCGCGGGCTTACGCGCTTAGTACTGGTACAGTTTCTTGTGATAGATACTGTGGATAACAACGGGGAGAACGCCGATGAGCACGAATGTGCCAACTGCGCAGCCGAGAGCTATGAGGATACCGGTGATACCGCCGTTGTTCTTGTCGGAATCGGTGGATGCGGCAGCGGCTTCCTTGTCCTCGTCATCCTTGGTCTCGTCAGCCGTGGTTGTCTCCGCGTTTTCGTCGGGAGCTTCCGTCTCTGCGGGTTCCGTTTTGGCAGCCTTGGTCTTTTTGGTGGTTGTTTCTTCAACTATCTCCGCGTCCTGCTGTGCGGCTGTTGTCTCGGCGGGAGCCGCAGCTTCCGTCTGTGCTTCCGTTGCGGCTGCGGCAGTTGTCGCGGCTGTGGTTGCCGCCGTAGTCTGGGGAGCTGTCTGTGTGAAGAAGCTCGACGAAACGAAGCCCTTTGTGCCGTTATACTCTATGACGAGCCAGCCGCCGGATGTACCGACTACCTTAACGGGCGAGTTTGCGTAAACCGTACCGAGCTTGCTGTAGCTTGTGTCGGGACCGTAACGTACATTTACAACCTCGTTCGAGTACATTGTGTAGGGCGTTACCGCATTGTACGCCGGTGTGGCTTCGGGCTGCGCAGCCTGTGTTGCCGCAGGAGCCTGAGTGTCGTCGGTGAGATCGGGTTCGTCCTCTTCGGGAGCGGGAGTGTCATTTCCCACTATCTCAACGTCCGGGTCTTCAACGTTGTCCTCAACGTCTATATCGGGGTCATTGTCGTCCTCTATCGGTATTATCTCGTCGGGATCCTCTTCCTCATCGTCCTCGACTTCGACTACCTCGTCCTCTTCCTCTTCGACAGTGTCGGGGAACTCGATATCCTCATTCAGCGCATAAACCGGAGCCGCGGCATAAGCGCCGATCATGACTACGGCTAAAAGTGCGGAGAAAATATGCTTAAACTTTTTCATTTTCCGGTGTCCTTTCTTTTTTTATTTGGATACAACATTTTGTGTTCGGTAATGTTCCAATACACCAAAATACATTATACTACATTTTTTTTGATTTGTAAACCGTTTTTTTGACATTTTTCATGATTTTTTGCTGTAATAATCTGCGATCATCAGATCCACGACTCTGCCGTAGCTCTTTGTGCCGTCCGACTGGTTGTTTATTTTCAGATAAACGTCGTTCATTGCCTCGGCGGCTTCCCCGAAATCCGTGTCATACCTGTCCCACAGCTCGTTCTGCATATCGAGCTGCCTGCGGACATAATCCGGTATCGTCCGGTAAACTTCGGTGTATTCGGCGCTCGTGCATACCGAGTAGTACGCGTTGAGCAGGTGTATCATGATATCGTACCAGCCGCTGTATGTAAGATACGCGTCGCCGCTGTCACGGCAGGCAAGAAATCCGATATAGTTCGCCTCGTCCTCCCGCATGAAGCCGGTCATGTGCGAAAGCTCGTGGCAGACGGTGTGACCGAGCTCCTCCGCGTTGTTCATCGTGTTGTAGTTTGCTTCGAGCGAGTAGAACGTGAATATCCCCGAGATGTGTCCGTAGCACATGAGCTCCGACAGCATAACGGGCTTTACGCCCGCATAGTACGAGTCAAGAGCGCTGTACTGTTCGCCGAGCTTTTTCATAGCCGCTACTCCGCGTGCGGACAGATCCCGCGGCGTGACGATATGCCCGTCAGCGTCGAGCTCTATGCTTTTTCCGGATTCCGCCACATTCGCGATCGCGTATTCAAGCACCTCAAGCACCTGTTCCTTGGTGTATTTCCCCGTTTGCAGTCCGGCGATCTCCGAGAACGGGCGGCGGCTGTAATTTATACCCATGCCGTAGGTGAACTCAAACAGCAGTATCGAGCCGACAAGCAGCACCGACGAGAACGACGACAGCAGGAAGCGCAGCCTGCGTCCCTTGCGTTTTATCATATTCACAATGAAGTACACGATCGAAAAAAGCGCGAGCAATACTCCGAGTATCACCATTATTTCCGCAACGGAAAACGGGAAAATCCCGCTCACCCGCGCGAAAATGCTCACAACGACGGGATATATCGTAAAGCCGTAGAGATCCGCAAAGCCGTCGGCAGTGTGGGCTGCAATCAGTCCGCCGAGACCCGCGGCGAGAAGTATAGCTCCGGCAATGAGACGTTTCTTCGGGAACCAATGTTCTTTGTTATCCATAGATTTATGCCTTTGCAGAAATAAGTATGATAAGCCTGATCGTTAAACTCCGGATCTGCTTATATATCAGTCCCCGCCTGAGGCAGGGACTGACAGCTTTCGGATTTTACGACCGGTTTAATAAGTATTTTTTACATTATATCACATAGTGTCTTGTTTTGGCAATAGAAATACGGAAATGTCAGAAATTACACACAGAAAGTACACAAGAAATCAAAAGAAATACCCGTTTTACTTCAAATGCGAAAAGCACTTGATTTTTTTCGTGTTATATGGTATAATACGACTGCAAACCAAGTCAGGTGGACGCGGGGGGCAACTCCTGAGGAAAGTCCGAGCATCACAGAGCAGGATAGCTGTTAACGGCAGCCGAGGGTGACCTTAGGGCAAGTGCAACAGAGATATACCGCATACTTTCAGTGTGTAAGGGTGGAAAGGTGAGGTAAGAGCTCACCGGGTGCGCGGAGACGCGTACGCCATGTAAACCCTATCCGATGCAACGCCGATTGGTTCGGAGAGCAACGCGTCTGCTCGGCGCGCTCCGTTTAAGGCGGCTACATTGCGAAAGCAAGACAACTTTGCCGGCGACGGTAAAGTCAGATAGATGTTCACCCAACGACAAAACTCGGCTTATCGATTTGGTTTGCACCAAGATCGGGGGAAACCTTTTTGAAAAAAGGTTATCCCCCGAACCCCTTTTCAAAAACTTTTGCCCGCTTCGCAGTTAAGAGAGAAAAATATCATAAAAATAACCGCTGAGTGCAGATACATTCAGCGGTTTTTTGGTGTTTTCAGATATCGTCCCCGCAGTCCGCTTTTCGTGCGGCTTTAAACAGCTTTGACGATTTGGTCACGCGCATATCCTCTATGCCGTTTGCCGTACACAGGTGCAGATCGACAAATCCGCCGGATATCTGCGGGTGACGCAGTATCCGCCTTTCACACGGGCTTACATCGCATTTCGCCGCCGCGATGCAGGAGAACTTCTCGTCCTCATACGGCACATCGCCGCCCTTGAGCTGCTTATGCAGTTTTGTTCGCTGTGCTCTTGCGGTGAAGTGGCACCAATCGTCCGCGGGAAGCGGGCAACTGCAATTGCCCGGACAGGGGCAGGCTATATTGGCTCCGACTTTTATCAGCCGTTCGCGGGCTTTCAGAATATTCGCATATCCCGTCTTTGTTCCCGGCTCTACAATGAGCAGGAGCTTGTCCGTCTTTTCCCAGAGCATCTCGATTGCACGATCCCGGTCTGTCTCGGAAAGCTCGTTGAGGGTATATGACATTATGACAAGATCGAAGCTGCGCGGCAGGGTATCGGCGGCTGCGTCAAATCCGCACCACTCGGCTTTTACTCCGATTTCTGCCTCGCTCATAAGCGATCTGCCGAGCTCGCGCATACCGGGCTCGCGTTCGCAGCAGTACAGCTCGGTGAGGGTGTCGATAAGCTCTGCGGCTGCCCAGCCTGCCGCACCGGTTCCCGCGCCGATATCCGCGGCGGTCTCTATATCACATCTCACAGAGCCGAGCGCATGAGAAAGAGCGGTACTTACGGCGGCGAAGGTTGCGGGCATACGGACAGCGGCGTAGGCTGCCGTTTCGCAGGCTTTAGTTACGAGGCGGGAGCCGTCTCCGCGCTCGGCACGGTACTTTTCGGATATTGCCGAGGCTGCTTTTACGAGCTCCCTGCGGTCATATTTCTGTGCGTTCGCTTCGACGGCGGCGTTCAATCTTTCGGGAAATATCATACTTCCTCCCGGCGCAGAGCCTGCGCCCGCGTTGCTGTATTTCAAAGAACAGCTAAATTACACAAACCGACTGAAATGCAGAGACTTGGTGAAGTCTTGCATAATTTCGGGTCTCTGTTATATAGTCATCAGGTTTAGGGGGTCCAGCCACCTTTTTAAAGGGGGCTGGCGCCGTCCGCGCAGGACAAAGCGCGTCAGCGCAGTCGGTATAGAAGAGACTCTTACAGCGTGTCGGCGATTTCGTAGATGAGCTTTTCGGATTTGTCCCAGCCGAGGCAGGGGTCTGTTATGGACTTGCCGTAAATGCCTTCGCTGATCTTCTGAGCGCCGTCTTCGATGTAGCTCTCGATCATAAGTCCCTTTATGAAACCGTTGAGTTCGTTGCTGTGGCGCTTGCTGTACAGGACTTCCTTCGCTATTCGTATCTGTTCGAGGTACTTCTTGCCGGAGTTCGCGTGGTTGCAGTCAACGATCACCGTCTGGTTCTGAAGCCCCTTTGCCTGATACATCTCATAAATCAGGTTGAGATCCTCGTAGTGGTAGTTCGGCATGCTCTCGCCGTGCTTGTTGGTGAAGCCGCGCAGAATAGCGTGTGCGTAGGGGTTGCCCGTTGTCTCGACTTCCCAGCCCCGATAGATGAACATATGCGGGGTCTGTGCCGCGAGTATGGAGTTGAGCATTACAGAGTAATCGCCCGCTGTCGGGTTCTTCATTCCTACGGGGCCGTCAATGCCGCTCGCGGTAAGTCTGTGCTGCTGATCCTCTACCGAGCGCGCACCTATTGCGTTGTAGGAAAGCAGATCGGAAAGATAGCGGTAGTTCTCCGGGTACAGCATCTCGTCGGCGCACACAAGCCCGGTCTCCTCTATTGCACGCGTGTGCAGACGGCGAACGGCAACTATACCGTCAAGCATATTTTCCTTGCTCGACGACGGATCGGGCTGGTGTACCATGCCCTTGTAGCCTTCGCCCGTGGTACGGGGCTTTCCGGTGTAGATACGCGGGATTATGAATACCTTGTCCTTGACCTTTTCCTGCACCTTCGCGAGACGCGCGGTATAATCAAGCACCGCGTCCTCTCTGTCGGCGGAACAGGGTCCGATTATCAGTATAAATCGCTTGTCCTCACCCCTGAATATCGCCTTGATCTGTTCGTCGCGCTCTGCCTTTATCGCCGCTACCTTGTCGGAAAGCGGGTAAAGCTCCTTTATGAGCTTCGGTATGGGGAGCTTGCGGTTGAATGTCATTCCCATTTTTTTCATTCTCCTTCATTTTGAAATTTAGTTTGATATATTATCAATAAATAGCCTTGGGTTTAATCAAAACAATTTATTGCTTTTACCCAAAAACGGTTTCAACTGCTAAATCGCGGCTGCAAATTTTTAACAGGTCTTGTGACCTGTTAAAAACAATTATTCTTCGCTTACGCCTTCGAGCTTTGCGTCAAAAATCCCTTTCAGCTTTGTAAGGCTTGCGGTCAGTGTCTTATATTCTTCCTCGGACATACTCTGTCTTATATCCTTGACAAGAGCGTTCTGGAACGCGTGATGTGTGCTGTATGCTTTCTCGCCCTTTGCGGTGAGCTTTACGCGGACGGATCTTCCGTCGCTTATGCTGCCTTCCTTCTCCGTCATTTTTTTCGCGCAGAGCTTATTGACTGCAACAGTCGTGGACGGACGCGTGATATCGAGTTCGTTTGCGATAGAGCTGATCGTCGGACCCTCGGAATTTTTCGTAAGGGTGCGTATGCATTCGATGAGATTGAGTTCATTCACCGTGAGCTCGGCGCAGTTCTTGTTATCCTTAACTGCAGCGCCTTCGAGCTTTACTTCACTGTGATACAGCTTATACAAAATATTTCCAAATTCCATTTCATTCATAATAGCCGGCTTCTCCTGTTCAAAAAATATCCGCTTACGACGGAATACATTTAAACGATCATATATCAATTACCAAAATTATTATATCACAGCAATTTGATAATGTCAATACCATTTTTGACAAAAGTGATAAAAAATTTAACATCATTTTTCAAAACGCCGCTAAATATGGTTTATATAATGCCTTTGCGCGCTGCTGTCAGCAGCAATGAAACAGTGATATAATGCAGTTGCAAAGGCTTGCGGCGGGATATGAACTATAATGAACAATATGCTGTGATAAGCTGAAAAGCATTTAGAATAACATTTGCCGCACAAAATATTTTTGTTGAAATTGAGCACAAAGTGTGATATAATCATTAAGGACATATATCCGGCAGGGGCGGCGGATGCCTGTAATAGACACCGGATATAAGTCTATCACTGCTTTTTGTGCAAAATGACATAATTTGAATATACAATATTACGGTATAATACAATACCGTCAACGGAGGTGCCGTATGAAAATAGTATTTACCGACTCGGACACGGTCACAGCGGGCGATATCAGCTTTTCGCCGTTTGCAGCTTACGGAACGGTGGTGAGGTACGGGGTGACAGCTCCCGGTCAGACTGCCGAGCGCGTGAGAGACGCGGACGCGATAATATGCAACAAGACGCTGATAACGCGCGAGATAATGGAGAGATCGCCGAATCTGAAATACATCGGCGTACTCGCGACGGGCTACAATAACGTCGATATCGAGTGCGCGAAGGAAAAGGGTATCATAGTGACCAATATTCCGGGCTACTCGACGGACGGCGTTGTGCAGCTCGTTTTCGCGCTTATTTTCGAGCTGTTCATCAACCTCGGCAGGTACAGCAGCTCCGTGAATGAGGGCGACTGGATAAAGAGCCCCACCTTTTCCTACTTCCCCTACCCGATAAGATGTGTCGCGGGCAAGACTATCGGCGTTGTCGGCTACGGAACTATCGGAAGCCGTGTCGCGAAAGCCGCGGACGCGTTCGGAATGAGGGTCATCGTCAACTCCCGCACACAGAAGCCGGAATGTCCGTTCCCGTTCGTCGATATGGACACCCTTTTAAAAGAAAGCGACATTGTTACGCTGCATTGCCCGCTCACGCCGCAGTCGGAGAAGCTGATAAACGCGGAGACACTCTCGGAAATGAAGGACGGCGCGGTGCTGATAAATACCTCGCGGGGTCCCGTTGTTGACGAGCAGGCGCTCAGAGATGCGCTCGACAGCGGGAAGCTCGCGGGTGCGGGGCTCGATGTTCTGTGCAAAGAGCCAATGACCGAGGACTGCCCGCTTTTCGGCGCTCCGAACTGCATCATCACTCCTCATATAGCGTGGGCGGCTTACGAAACGCGAAAGAGGCTGATCGCCATTGCGGAGGAGAACCTTGCCTCCTTTATCAACGGCACTCCGCAGAATTCCGTAAGCGGCTGAAACGAGGCGGACTATGGCAAAAGAAGCTAAAACGAACGCTATGCGTTTCCTTGAAAAAAACAAGATACCCTATACCGAGCAGGCGTATGAGTGCGACGAATTTGTGGACGGCATAACCACCGCGAATACGCTCGGGCAGCCGCTTGAGTCCACCTTCAAGACCCTTGTTGCGCACGGGAAAAGCGGGAATTACTACTGCTTCCTGATACCCGTTGACAAGGAGCTTGACCTGAAAAAAGCCGCGAAGAGCGTGGGCGAGAAGTCGGTGGAGCTGCTGCACGTCAAGGAGCTTACCGCTGTCACCGGATATGTTCGCGGGGGATGTACGCCGATCGGCATGAAGAAGCAGTTCATGACAGTGGTACACAACTCTGCCGAAGCTCTCGACGAGTTTTTCATCAGCGGCGGGAGAGTCGGGGTGCAGATAAAACTATCGCCCCGATCGCTTGTGGAAGCGATACGAGGCAGATTTGAAGATATTTTATTAATTAATAATGAATAATGAATAATTGTGGTTGCGTTGTTCGTTCCTTTGTATCGCCGCATCCGTGCGGCGTTTTTGGAACGAACACAATGCCTCCTGCATTGGCTTCGTTCCTTTGTATCGCCGCATCCGTGCGGCGTTTTTGGAACGAACACAATGTCTCCTGCATTGGCTTCGTTCCTTTGTATCGCCGCATCCGTGCGGCGTTTTTGGAACGAACACAATGCCTCCTGCATTGGCTTCGCCGCTTATCCGAATCGTGACGAAATTCGACCGTTCTGTTTACAGACTATGAAATCTCCGTGTTACGGACATTCGCCGCGGGGCGTTCCCCGCCGCGCGCACAAAAAGTGACCACGAAAGGACAAAGCGCGTCAGCGCAGCGGGTTATGCACTGTATCTACTGCCGGCGCAGTGGACTTTGCCGGTTATTTCGAGATCGAGGAGGTCTTCGGCGAGGGATTCGGCGCTGCGGCCGGTGCTTGCCATGAGCTCTTCCATACCGAGGGAGACGGTGCTGGCGGCTATGAGAGAGAAGAGCGCGTACTGCTCGGGGGTCTCAAAATCGGTTTCGGTATAAGTCTTTCCGGAGGATTTGTCCGGGGAGGCTTTTTCTTCTGATTTCTTTTCGGGTGCGTCCGTTTCGGCGGACTTTGCGGGCGATGGGCGGTATTTCGCTTTCTGCGACTTTGCGTCACCGGCTTCGGTCTCGGCTTTGAGAGCGCGCTCATAAGCCTTGTCTATGCTCGCGGGTGTGATGTACAGCTTGGCACCGTTCCTTACCGCGTTCACCGCGCCGGAATATTCCTTCTTAAATATATTGTGGGGCGGTATGAAAAGCGGGGCGGACGAGTATTCCGCAGTGGCGAGAGCTCCGCTTTTCGCACCCGCCTGAAATACGAGAGTCACATACGAGATGCCGCCGATTATGCGCGAACGGCGCAGGAAGTTGCCTTGCCCGGAGCCCGTTTTCGGCAGGAACTCCGTGATGAGCAGACCGTTGTTGTCGAGAAGAAAGCGCCGCAGAGAACGGCTGCCGGCAGGGTATGTGGACGAAAGCCCGCAGGGCAGCACCTCTATAAACGGCACGCCGAATTTCAGCGCGTTCATGCAGGTAAGCTGATCGCAGCCCTCCGACAGTGAGCCCGCTATCGCGTATTCCTTGCCGAGACGCTCTATGACCTGCGGTATCACCGACGCGGTGTAGTCCGTGACTGCGCGGGAGCCTACCATTGTTATCAGCTTCTTGTGCAGCAGGCTTGTATCACCCTTCGCGAAAAGCACGCACGGCGGGTTCTCGGTGCGGCGCAGATGAGCGGGATAGTCCTCCGACTCCCACGTTATGAGCTGTGTGCCGTCGGCTGTGATCGACGAGAGCGTTTTCTCCGCCTTTTCAAGACTTACTCCGGACGCTTTCGCGGTGAGCTCCGGTCCGAGCAGCGCGGTGTTGTCCTCAAAAGCCTCATACGCCTTCTGCGCCGTGCCGTACCTCGCTATGAGCTGCGATATCTCCGGTCTGCCTTCGCCGAGCGCAAGCAGCAGCCATATATAATACTTCTCCATTGCCTTTGTCACCGCCGATCCTTTGCAGTTTTTACGTTATTCCGCTATTTCCTTTTTGAGCAGCATTCTTATCGCGTTCACGCCGGACTTGAAGTTGAGCGCGAGCACGACAATGAACATTCCCGCAAGCGCCGGGTAATAGATCGCGTTGTCCTTTATCGTGAATATGATAACTCCCATTGTCAGCAGTATGCCGGAATTGAGTATCATCTTCGGGAGCTTCAGATCCATATACACTATATGATGCGTGTCTATCGCGCGCACCACGAATATCGCAAGGAAGCCGAGGAAGCCGGCAAATGCCGCGCCGTCAACTCCCCACATACCGATGAACAACAGGTTGAATACGATGTTGAGCACCGCGCCCACCGATGCGGTCACAAGCGAGCGCAAGGACTGCTTCGACGCGATATATACGCTTCCCATGAACGTCGAGAAGCAGGTGAATACCACCGAGAGCACGATGAACGGGGTCACGAGATACGCGTCGTAGAACGCCTCGTCGCAGAACACCAGTATCAGCGGCTTTATCAGAAGCAGCAGCGCCGCCGCTATGACGTACACCGTTGACTGGAAGATATCAAATACATTCGTGTAGAACTTCGCGATCGTGCGCGAGTTGTTCTCGGTTATCGCGGACATATTCCATGCCTGCGAGAAGATTCCGGAGAATATCGAGATCATGCTCGGGAAGCGGGACGCAGCCTTATACACGCCGCTCGCGTCGAAGCCTACCATTCCCGATATCATGAAGCTGCTCGAAACGTTGACCACCCACCACATTATCGTAGTCGGCATCATCGGTATGCAGAAGCGCAGCATCGCGCTCACCATATCCTTTTCGAGCCTGAACGCCGTGAAGTATTTCCACAGCTTCGCGGTAACGGTCAGGAATATTATCGAGCATACGTCCGCGAGTATTACCGACAGCAGATAGCCTACGTTGCCGAGGTTGAACGTGAACAGCAGGAAGATGTTGAACACAATGTTCATTCCCGTCGTGAGTATACCGTCAACGGCGTACAGCTTGACGTGTCCTATCGAGCGGACAAAAAGCGCACATGAGCTTTTGAGGCTTCCCGTGGTGACATAAAGCACAGTTAGCCATGAGTATTGATTTAACAGCGCGAATACCGCGTTGTCGGGGAAGATATTCGTACACAGCCCGATAAGCGGTACGAATGTCATACAGCAGATAACGCCGCACATCGTCACCCGTATGCCTATTGAAAAGACCTGCTTGTTGTCATAGGCGGTGTCAATGCCGAAGCGGATTATGGATTCTCCGACAGAGAGCGTCGCCAGCGACATAAGCAGTGTCGCGGTATCTATTATATTGTTGATCTCGCCGTAGCCGGACTTGCCGAGGGCAGCCTGATAGAAGCCCATCATAACTATGACGAGCAGCTTCGAGCCGAACTGTCCGAGTCCGAGTATTATTGTATTGGCGGCGAGAGTTCTGTATCGGTTCAAACCGGTTGTTCACTCCCATACCGATAAAACTAATCTATATTATTTTATGTGACCTTCTAATTTCCGTTTTACGGGATCAGGTTTAGGATCAAGCCCTTTTTAAAGGGCTTGCGGGGTCCGGGGCAGAGCCCCGTCTCTTGTTCTGAGACCTTCAAAAAAGTCTGTCATAAGCGCCGCGCACTCCTTTTCGAGCACACGGCTGCGAACGAGGGGTTTATGTCCGAAGCCGCACTCGAACAGGTTTATCACCGACGAGCAGGCTCCGCCCTTTTCGTCGAATGCGCCGTAAACGAGCCGTTTCAGCCCGGAGTTTATTATCGCTCCGGCACACATCGGGCAGGGCTCAAGCGTGACGTACAGCGTGCAGTCCGAGAGCCGTCTGCTGCCGAGCGCCTTTGCCGCCGCTTCGATCGCCTTTATCTCCGCGTGTCCCGTGGGTGAGCACTCCGTTTCGCGCACGTTATGCCCCTTGGCGATAACGTTGCCGTCCCTGTCGGTCACCACTGCGCCCACCGGAACTTCGCCCTTTCCGGCGGCGGTTTTTGCCTCCTGCGCCGCAAGAAGCATCATTTCCTCGTCAAAAAGCATTACTTCGCCGCGGGAGCTTCCGCTTCTTCCTCGGTCTTGTCATATATTGACTTGTAGTTGGAAATGCACTGCGCGATTATCTCCGCAGCCGCCTTCTGACCCTGAACCTCGTTTACCGCGGTCTCCTTGCCTTCAAGCTGCTTGTAAACGCGGAAGAAATGCTGCATTTCCTCGAATATGTGCTTCGGCAGAGCGTCAATGCTTCTGTATGCGTTGTAGCTCGGATCCTCGAATGGGATAGCTATGATCTTCTCGTCGTTCCTGCCGTTGTCGATCATGCTTATAACGCCTATCGGGTAGCACGGAACGAGCACCAGCGGGTCGATCACCTCGTTGCAGAGCACGAGAACGTCCAGCGGGTCACCGTCGTCCGCGAGCGTCTTCGGGATAAATCCGTAGTTTGCGGGGTAGTGGGTTGATGTGTAGAGTATGCGGTCAAGCATAAGAAGACCGCTCTTTTTGTCGAGCTCGTACTTCTTCTTGCTTCCCTTGGGTATCTCGATGACCGCGAGGAAGTTGTAGGGTTCTATTCTGCTGCTGTCGATATCATGCCAGACATTCATAATAATATTTCCTTTCATTTATCATATAGCTGTGCTATTGTTCTTGCCGCGTAAACGCCGGAGGCGGATGCCTGCGAGAGAGAATGTGTCACTCCGGAGCCGTCGCCGAGCGCGTACAGTCCGTTTACCGACGTTTCGAGATTGCTGTCAACGGTAACGCGGGAGTTGTAGAATTTGACCTCAACGCCGTAGAGCAGCGTGTCGCCGTTCGCGGTGCCGGGCGCTATCTTGTCGAGCGCGTATATCATCTCAACTATATCGTCGAGCTGCCGCTTCGGTATCACAAGGCTTAAATCGCCGGGTGTCGCTTTGAGCGTCGGGGTGAGGAAGCACTGCGAGAAGCGGTGCTCATTCGTGCGTCTGCCCGCCACGAGATCGCCGAAGCGCTGGACGAGCACTCCGCCGCCGAGCATATTTGACAGTCTTGCTATGGACTCGCCGTAAAGATTGCTGTCTCTGAAAGGCTCGGAGAACGTGTTCGACACAAGAAGCGCGAAGTTCGTGTTCTCGGTGTGAAGTGCCGGATCGGCGTAGCTGTGACCGTTGACGGTTATGATACCGTTCGTGTTCTCGTTCACGACTTCGCCGTAGGGGTTCATACAGAACGTGCGGACAAGATCGCCGTATTTTTTCGTGCGGAACACGATCTTGCTCTCATACACCTTTGAGGTGATATGCTCGAATACCGCCGCGGGAAGCTCCACGCGCACGCCGATATCGACGCGGTTGCTGCGGGTCTCTATCCCGAAGCTGTCGCACAGCTCCGACATCCACTTCGATCCCGAGCGTCCCGCCGCGGCTGCTGCCTGTCTGCACGAGTATGTATCCTTATCGGTGGTGACGACAAATCTGTCGCCGTCCTTTTCGACTTTCAGGACTTCCTCGTGAAAACGGATATCTATGCTGTCCTTAATGCTGTCATATATATTCTTCAGTATCGTTCTGTTGCGATCGGTGCCGAGGTGACGAACCTTCGCGTCGAGCAGGTGCAGATCGTACCGCAGAGCCTCCGCTTTCAGATCGGTGCTGACCGTGCTGTACAGCTTCGCGTCGCCGCCGCCCATTTCGAGGTTCACCTTATCGACGTACTCCATGAGCTCTATCGCTTCTTTTCTGCCGGTGAACGCGAACAGATCGCCGCCGAAGCTGTTGGTGATGTTATATTTGCCGTCCGACATTCCTCCGGCGCCGCCGAAGCCGTTCATTACCGCACAGGTCTTGCAGTGTACGCAGGACTTTATCATTTTGCCGTCTATCGGACAGGAACGGCTTTCTATCGGGCCGCCGCGGTCTATCATACACACCTTTATGCCTTTTCCGAGCTTTGTGAACTCGTAAGCCATGAAGATGCCGCTTGCGCCCGCACCTATTATAACAACGTCGTATTGCGTCATTGCTTCTCCTTACGCCGATTCTTCATATGACGATGAAGAAAATCAATAATTGTGAATTGTTATTACATGAATATTTCGGCCATTTCGGGGTGTGTCTTGTTCAGCCGCACCGGGCGGAAGGTTTTTGAATTCACGAAGCAGTGCTCGCTTTTCCCCGTAATATGCAGCTTCCCCGTTTCCTTATCATATATCTCGTATGACACGTTCAGCCGCAGCCCGTCGAAAAGGTCGATCTTGCCGCGTATGATCACGGGCTGATCGTACTTCACGGGTATCTTGTATTTGCACTCCACGCCGAGCACCGGTATCATCACGCCCTCGCTCTCCATGCGGGAGTATGGGTATCCGCGATCGGTCATATATGCTATCCTGACCTCCTCGAACCAGCGGATATAGTTGGAATGATGCACTATGCCCATCTGATCGGTCTCGTAGTAGAACGGTTTTCTTTCGTATTCAAAGCTCGTATTTCCCATTGTCTTCGCTGCCTTTTCCTTTTATCCGAGGAAATCCTCTATTTTGCTGTCGGGACCCGGAGGCTGCACCCCGAACATTATCTTGTTGTATTTTGCGATCGCGTCGTCGAAGGTGGACTTGTCGTCCGAGCGTTTGAGCCAGTACGCGTCCGCCGGAAGTATGCCGTAGGTTTTCAGGATTATATCATACGGGTTGTATTCCTCAAGCCCGAGGCGCTGGAGCTCGGCGGGCGTTGTGAACGGGTTGTCCTGAAAGACTCTTGACCTTAATATATAGTATATATCATTTATCGTGAGGTACTTATCCTTCGGGGTAAGCATGGGTATATCGGTATTCGCGTTATATGAATAGTCCACGGAAAGATCATTCTTGACGGAATAGATGCACAGGAGCGTATTTGCGTGGTGAAGCTCGAATTTTATCGGTATCGGCATTTCAAACGGATCGCTCGATATCGGAAAATATGTGTATGCCTTTATCAGACCTCTTCTCATTTCACCTTTCTCCCTCTTTCCGTATATGCGGTTCCGGCTTTGCGCAGTGGTTTGAAAACGCTGTCGGAGCATACTGCACATAAAATTATAGCATAATTTCAAATATTTTTCAATATTTTTATTGACATTAATATAAAAATATTGTAAAATTAATAAAATGTGGGGTTGAATGGGCTGCATGGTCACGTCACGGTTCAAATCCGTCCGCCGAAGACGGATAACCACAATTATCAATTGTCAATTATAAACGGGTGATTATATGAAGGAACTGCTTGAAACAGGGGGATTTCCCGATCTCGGATACGATGAGGGCTGCGATGCGCTCGTAGGCAGTATTGAGGGTCTGAACGTAGTTATAAAGAAGAACAATGAGACAAAGAGCTTCGGCTGTCTTATGTGGGTGGAAAATCCCTCCAACCCCGGAGACGGTCAGCTTGACTCATACCTTTCCGCGCAGGTTGCCGAAAAACCGCATATAATCAAGCGTTATGTCGCAAACGGACGCGGCGCTGCGCTCGCACTCGTGAAGTACAACGACACGAACCGCAACGCTAAAAATATAAAGGAGTTCATTTCCGGTATTGCCGAGGGTCTCGGAAGCCGCGGATATGTGAACTGCTGCTACTCCTGCGGAAGCACACAGAATCTCGGCATTTACGACGACAACGGCTCGATAGCGCAGTATTGCCTTAAATGCCAGACGGGAAGGCTCCTGACAGCGGGCAGCCCCGTTACCGGTGCGGCAGTTCCCGGCGTAAAGCCCGCAGATAAGAAAAACGAGGATATATCGGAGGTGGCGGAGCTTCTCGCGGACACTTCCGCAAAGACCGATGAGCCCGGATACGACACCGATCGCAGGATAATAGGCACGGACGGCGAGGTCGCCGATCTGGATGGGCTTATGGTGAAGGAAAATGAAGCAAAGGACGAGCCTGAGGAAAAGCGTTCGGAGCTTTTTGAGGAAATAAAACGCGAATATGAGGAAGAGAAGCGTGCCAATGCCGAAAAAGAGGCAGGGGCGGACGAGGCGCTGAGATCGCTGATGTATTCGGGAAGCGAAGCCGAGGAAAAGCCGGCTGCGGCTCCCGCTGCAGAGGTCATAAGCGCTCCCACTAAGGAAGACGAGACTGCGATAAACGGGCTGATGTACGACGCGAATGACGTTCACGAGGAGCCCGAGGAACCCGAAAAGCCGGCGGACGACGTAAACGACGCGAATATATACGGACTTATGCTCGGCTCCGAGCAGGAAGTCGCAGAGCTCGGCGCGGACGACGTTGAAAATCTGACCGCTCCCGAAAAGGGCGGAGATATACAGGCTGTCATTCACGATATCGACAAGGTGGGTGAGGATGCCGGCATTGCCGTAACGGAGCTTTACGACGACAGCAACGAGGGCGAGGATATAGACATAACCGCACTTGAACCGAACAACGATGCCGCGACGATACCTGCGGGCGAAGTGCTGACCGCAAGCGATACACCGCTTGAGCGCGACGGAAGCGTCCCGTTGGTGAACCCCAATTCGAGCTTCGGCGAAACGTCCGCTTCGACGGGATATACCCGCGGAAACGTCCGTGCGTTCGCATACGGAAGCTACGAAAACGCGAATGTCGCGGAAGAACCTGTAAACTTCGACGGCAGACCGAAAGGTTACAGGGTCAGTGACCCGCGTCTCGGCGACGAGACCGGCTCGCGCAGCAGGGACTATTCGAGACAGCAGGTTGCGCTGAAGGAGCCGCTGGAGAAGAAATACAAGTCGGAAGCGCACGTCGTTTCCCAGAAAGCAAAGCCGTCCTCCAAGCCGATACCGTCCGGAAGGACTATCCGCGATGGCAGCAATCCGGTACTCGGAACGATCGCCGCGTTTCTGTTCGGGCTCATCGGCTGCGCGATATGGTGCGGTCTCGGATATGTGACCGATCTGATGACGACTGTGACAAGCGATACAAAGGACATTATCATGTCGATATGCGCGTTCCTGCCGGCATTGTTCACATTTGTCGGCTATCGCATAGGCGGTGACGCGTTCGATAACAAGGGTATCGTTATCGCGTCGGTAATGACGGTCGTTCTTGACGCTTTGGGAATGTACGCGCTGCTCGTGACCGACGTTATGAGGAAGGCTGCCGATCTTTACGGATATGAGATCTCGCTCGACAAGGCGCTGACAGGCGTTTCGGATATGCTTTCGGACAAAGTCGCGGGTAAGCCGGCGTTTATGCAGATCGCTTTTTCTGTGGCAGTTATGATCGTGTCGCTCATAGGCGCAATATTGGTTGCAAGATCGAAACGGGAAAAAGAATAAAAAATTGAAATTTTTTGAAAAAAGCTATTGACAAATGGAAACAGTTGTGATATAATCGATACATTCCCCTCAAAATCAGACAACTTATCAATACGCCGTTTCAAGCGGCCAAAAAAATTTTTCAAAAAATTGAAAAAAGGTATTGACAAGTGGAAGAGATTGTGGTAGAATATTAAAGCTGTCGAACGACGGCGGCACATGAGCGCAAGCGAATGTGAGTATTTACGAGAACGCGAAGCGGGCGAGTAAATACGAGGCACCTTGAAAATTGAACAGCAGACAAGAACGAATTAACGAACCCTTGAAATT
>JAFPUE010000073.1 GCA_017395555.1 Ruminiclostridium sp.
CAAGCAAGACCGGTACTTCCTTTATCCGTGTTCTCGCGGACGACGGACTTGCACCCTCCGGTCTCGTTGACGACGATTTTATTATCTCCGAACTGAAAGAGCTTGTAGTAACGGCAGAGGAATACAACGTTACACTGCTTGTTGAGACAAACGGAGATTACTGCGATACAAAGCGTCTTTGCAAGGTTCTCGAAAGCGTCGGCAGCCGCAAGATCGGCGCGCTCTGGGATATGCACCACCCGTACAGATTCGGCGGGGAGAGCCCCGAAACTACCGTGGCTAATCTCGGCGAACACATCAAGTATACACACATAAAAGACAGCATAATGCCGGACGGCAAGCTCACCTATAAGCTCATGGGCGAGGGTGATATGCCTATCGCAGATATGCTCGCAGCTCTCAAAAGTATAAACTACAACGGATATGTAACTCTCGAATGGGTAAAGCGCTGGTCAAGAGAGCTCTGCGACGCAGGCGTTGTTATCCCGCACTTCATCAACTATATGGCTCCTTACAGATCCCGCCACAAGCACCCTCTGCAGGAAAACAACCGCAAGGACGGCGGAAAGTATATCTGGCCGAAGGAGAGACTTATCGACTACACCTTCCCGGATGTTCTCGACAGAGTATGCGAGGAGTTCCCGAATCAGTACGCTTTCAGATACACCGAGCTCGACTATACAAGAACATACCCCGAATTCCGTGACGATGTTGACAACTTTGCGCGTGCGCTTGTCGCAATGGGCGTAAAGAAGGGCGATCATGTTGCGATCTGGGCAACTAACGTTCCCTCCTGGTACATCACATTCTGGGCCACCACAAAGATAGGCGCGGTGCTCGTTACGGTAAATACAGCCTACAAAATACATGAGACCGAATATCTGCTGAAGCAGTCCGATACCCACACGCTCGTTATGATCGAGAACCACAAGGACTGTGATTACAAGTCAATAATTCGTGAGATATGCCCCGAGCTCGACACCTGCGAGAAAGGCAAGCTCAATTCAAAACGTCTGCCGGTACTGAAAAACATAATCACCGACGGATTTGAGATGCCCGGCGCTTATACTTGGGAAGAAGCCAACGCGAAGGCTTCCGAGGTACCGTACAGCGAAGTCGAGAAGCTCCGCCGCACGATAGACAAGAACGATGTTGCGAATATGCAGTACACATCCGGAACAACAGGTTTCCCGAAGGGCGTTATGCTCACCCATTACAACGTAGTGAACAACGGTAAGGCTATCGGAGACTGCATGGATCTCTCCACCTCAGACAGAATGATGATACAGGTTCCGATGTTCCACTGCTTCGGTATGGTGCTCGCGATGACGGCTTCCGTTACACACGGCGTTACAATGTCGCCTATCCCGGCATTCTCACCGAGAAAGAGCCTGAACTGCATCAACAAGGAGAAAATAACCTGCTTCCATTGTGTTCCGACAATGTTCATAGCAATGCTCGGACACGAAAACTTCCCTACTACCGATTTCTCGTACATGAGAACGGGTATTATGGCGGGTTCCCCCTGCCCTATCAAGACTATGCAGGATGTCATAGAAAAAATGCACATGGACGAGATCTGCATAACCTACGGTCAGACGGAAGCGTCTCCCGCTACTACAATGAGCAAGACCACAGACAGCGTCGAGCAGAGAGTCAACACAGTCGGCGGTCCTATATTCGGAGTTGAGTGCAAGATCGTCGATCCGGAAACAAATGAAGATCTCCCCGATGATGTTGACGGTGAGTTCGTTGCACGCGGTTACAACATAATGAAGGGTTATTACAAGATGCCCGAAGCTACGGCAGCTGCAATAGATTCCGAGGGCTGGCTTCATACCGGAGACCTTGCGAGACGACGTTCCTCCGACGGTTACTACAAGATCACAGGCCGTATCAAGGATATGATAATCCGCGGCGGCGAGAACATCTACCCCAAGGAGATCGAGGACTTCCTCTATACTCACCCGAAAGTTAAGGACGTACAGGTAATCGGCGTTCCCGACAAGGATTACGGTGAAGAGATAATGGCGTGCATTATCCTCAATGACGGCGAGACCTCCGACGAGGAAGAGATCAAGCAGTACGTCCGCGATCATATGGCAAAGCACAAGGTTCCGCGCTATGTTGATTTCGTGACCGAGTTCCCGATGAACGCGGCGGGCAAGATACTCAAATACAAAATGCGTGAAGCAGCAGTCGAAAAGCTCGATCTGCACAACGCAAGCAAGATAATCACGGCATAATACATGACCCCGCGGTTTTGATACCGCGGGGTTTTCTTTGAACTTTATTTCGTACAGCGAGGCAGAAAAATATCCCGTCTCAGGATAACCCGAGACGGGAATGCCAGCGGGCGCTTGCCCGCCTGGTGCGGGTAACAGGAGTTGAACCTGCACGGTTGCCCACCGGAACCTAAATCCGGCGCGTCTGCCAATTCCGCCATACCCGCGTTTGTACATATTATTATAACACCAAACACATCAAATGTCAACACAAAAATGCCGCAGCCTTTAACGACTGCGGCATTGCAATACTACTTATTAGGGTGATGAGGGTGACCCTTAACAAACTCAAGCGCGTTAATGCAGGCAACACGAATGTCGATAGAACGCTGCTGCCCCATTG
>JAFPUE010000010.1 GCA_017395555.1 Ruminiclostridium sp.
GTGAATGTCGTGCTCATGGGTCTTATCTCAAAGACCGCCGGGTTCCCCGAGGAAGCATGGCAGAAGGCGCTTGACGAGTGCGTGCCGAAGAAGGCTATAGATATCAACAAGAAGGCGTTTGCACTCGGACGCGAAGCATGACTCTGCGCAGGCGGAGCATCGCTGCCCGCTGGTTCTACAACAGCTTCAGCATTGTTGCGGTACTGCTGATAATACTTGATATCGTGGCATTTTTCCTTATACGGAATTATTATTACGGCGCGGTAAGACAGTATATCGAGACGCAGGCGAACATTGTCGCCGGTGTCGTGGAGCGCTCCTATGAGGAATCCGGTTCGGATTACTCGGACGAGATAATCAACTCGGTCGAACAGTTCGAGAAGAAGAACTACGCGGAGCTTATGGCGATAAACCGTGAAGGAAAAGTATATCTTTCGAGCAGCGGCTTCACGCCCTCCGAGACATACAATATGCCGGACTATGATGAGGCCGCCGCTTCCGATGACCGCAGCGGCTACTATGTCGGCAGCTTTTCCGGCGGCGAGAAGTATATGGCATATACCGTACTGAATGCGCTGACAGGCGGCGGCATACGGATAGTCACGTCACTCGACAAGACCGACACGCATATCTGGGGTCTGACCTTCGGCGTTCTTGCGATAAGCGCGGTCATACTGTTTCTTCTGCTTGTGCTCGGTATATACTTCATACGAAGCATAGTGCAGCCGATACATCGTGTCGGCGTGACAGCGCGAAAGCTCGCGGCGGGCGACTTCAAGGTGCGCATAGACAGCGGTACGAATACCGCGGAGGAAATTGCCGAGCTTTGCGATATTTTCAATTATATGGCGGACGAGCTCGAACATTCCGAGAATATCAAGAACGAGTTCATTTCGTCGGTTTCGCACGAGCTGCGCACTCCGCTCACGGCGATAAAGGGCTGGAGCGAGACGCTTGTCGATATTGACGATGCCGAAACGCGAAAGAAGGGTATGCAGATAATCGGCAAGGAGACCGGCAGACTTTCGGAAATGGTTGAGGAGCTGCTGGACTTCTCCCGCATACAGAACGGGCATCTGTCATTACAGCGCGACAATCTCGACGTTATCGCGGAGCTGTCCGATGCTGTTCTTATGTATGAGGAACGCGCCAAGACCGAGGATATCATTCTCACAATGGAAGAGAGCGAGGATATCGCGGTGGTCTATGGCGATAAGAACCGTCTGCGTCAGGTATTTATCAACATCATCGACAACTCGATAAAGTACGGCAGAAAAGGCGGGCATATCTTTGTCGGTACGGAGGTTTCCGGCGGCAAGATAACCATTTCGGTAAGTGACGACGGCGTTGGTATTGCCGAAGCCGATCTCCCGCGTATAAAGGAGAAATTCTACAAAGCGAATAACACTGTGCGCGGCTCGGGTATAGGTCTCGCCGTTGCAGATGAGATAATCCGTGTCCACGGCGGATCGCTCGATATCAAGAGCTCTCTCGGCGAAGGTACAGAGGTAATAATCACCCTCCCGCTGGTAAGGGGCAATTGACATCATTCTTCAGATTTACAATAAAGTCTCTGCTATTCAAGTCACATCAATGGCGAGATAGATTCGTTCATCTTGTGTAATCAGGAAGCCGGTAAGAAACTCTGCCGCTCCGCACAATTCTTCTATATGCAAAAATGCGCCCCGTGCCAATGGCACGGGGCGCTTGCTTGTATCTGATGTTTTGTTCGGTGATGCAGAGTTTATAACGGGCTGCACAATGAACCAAAAGGTTTGAATCTGTCTCCCCGTTACTGTGACCCGAAAAGGTGTGACGTTCTCGGACTTATATCTGCATGGGAGATAGAGTCGCCGCCTATGCAAGAGCGGGAGTCTAAACCTCACTTGTGCGGCGGATTGCGCCCGCGCCCGCTTCGGCGCGGCCTCCGCGGCAGCGGGTCTCTAAAAAGTCTCTGCGCGCTTATTTAGCGTACTCGACGGCACGGCTTTCGCGGATGAGGTTTACCTTGATCTGGCCGGGGTATTCCATTTCGGCTTCGATCTTCTTGGCGATCTCGCGTGCAAGAACGGTCATCTTGTCATCGCCCATAGACTCGGGCTTGATCATTACGCGCACTTCACGGCCTGCCTGAATCGCATATGTCTTTTCAACACCGTGATAGGACGAGCAGATCTCTTCGAGCTTCTGGAGACGCTTGATGTAGTTCTCAAAGTTCTCGCTTCTTGCGGCAGGACGTGCGGCGCTGATAGCGTCGGCGGCCTTGACAAGATTTGCGATAACCGTTCTTGCTTCAACGTCGCCGTGGTGAGCTTCGATAGCGTGAATAACTTCGGCGCTCTCTTTGTACTTGCGGCAAACATCAACACCGATCTGTACGTGCGAGCCTTCGATCTCCTCGCTGAGAGCCTTACCTACGTCATGCAGCAGACCTGCGCGGCGGGCAAGAGCAGCGTCCACGCCAAGCTCGTCCGCCATCATTCCCGCGAGGTGAGCTACCTCTATCGAGTGATCGAGAACGTTCTGGCTGTAGGAAGAACGATAGTACAGTCTTCCTATGAGCCTTACAAGCTCCGGGTTCATATTGTTTACATTCGTCGCGAGCAGCGCACGTTCGCCCTCGTGCTTGATCTTCTGCTCGACTTCGCGCTTTGCTCGCTCGACGGTCTCTTCTATGCGCGTCGGGTGGATACGGCCGTCCTGTATCAGCCTTTCAAGCGCTATCCTTGCTATCTCACGGCGTACCTTGTCATGGCTGGACAGGGTGATCGCCTCGGGCGTGTCGTCAATTATCAGATCAACACCCGTGAGCTGTTCAAGTGTGCGGATATTTCTTCCCTCGCGTCCGATGATCCTGCCCTTCATTTCGTCATTGGGCAGCGATACAACGGAAACCGTCATCTCCGAGACTGTCTCCGCGGCAAGTCTCGAGATCGCAATAGCTATCTGGTTGCGTGCTCTGTCGTCACATTCGTCCTTGAGCTTCTGCTCGTAGTTGTTTATGCGGACAGCCTTCTCTCTGTCGAGCTCGCTGTCAAGCATTTTGAGCAGGTGCTCCTTAGCCTGCTCCGTTGTAAATCCGGAGATCCTTTCGAGTATCCCCATCTGGTCTTCCTTCAGCTTTTCAGCCTCAGCGAGTTTCTCCTCGGCTTTCTTGTTCTTTGCGGCAAGGCTTTCTTCGAGTTTTTCGATCTTGTCGTTCTTTTTGTCGAGGTTTTCCTCTTTCTGCTGCAATCTTCGTTCAGACCTTGAAACCTCTGCGCGGCGCTCTTTCAGCTCACGCTCGGCTTCCGATTTCATTTTCTGGATGTCCTTTTCCGCCTGTCCTCTCATGCGGTATATCTCGTCTTTGGCTTCCACAAGACGTGATTTTTTCTCGGTTTCGGCTTTTTCCTTCGCTTCCGAGACTATTCTCTCCGCTTCCTTCTCGGCGGACTCTATCTGTGCTTCAGCCTCTTTCTTGCGGTGCTCAACGCCTTTTTTGAATGAGCTTTTGCTTACGATAAAACCGACCACAATAGCTGCAGCAACGGCACCAACTAAAAAAGCAATGGCTATAGGCAGTATATCCCCCATGAAATCTTCCCTCCTTTTCGCATTTTAAAGGGCATATCGGTACGCACATAGGATACCAACCGCAGAAAAACGCGAAAACAGACGGCAGACAGGTCTAAAGCGCGTGCTTAACCGCTGCTGTTACGTTATACAATATAAAATAACTTCTATTACTTCCCGAAGGCACTTTCGGGTCATTCCGTAGAAACACCGCCCCCGCGCAAAATGGCGCACAGCGGCTCTGTCAATAAAAATTAAATTAAAACTGCATTTTGATATAATATGTAAACCGAATCCCGGTAATTATGAAAAATAGCTGTATATAATGTATTTTCATACAGACTTATTCACAATATTAATATTAATACATTTTTACCGAAATGTCAAGCCGTTTTTTGATAATTTCATAAAAAAATTTTTACATCGCTTGACGGGTCAGGTCAAATATGATATACTATATAAGTTGATTGGCATATGCCGGCGTGATGGAATTGGCAGACGTGCCGGACTCAAAATCCGGTGGTAGCGATACCGTGCGGGTTCGACCCCCGCCGCCGGCACCAGAAGCGGCGCTTGGCAGCGCCTCAATGAAGAATGAAAAGTGAATAGTGAATAATTTATAATAATTGAGCACGAAAGTACCGTGCGCCGTTTCTGTATTATTCACTATTCATTATTCACTATTCACTTTTCATTAACAGGATCTCCGAAGCAGCTCGCCGGCAAGAACATCGTTCAGTGCAGCACTTTATAAGTCCAAGGCTTTATTTTCTTGCCGCAGCGCACATCAGACACTATTATATATAAAAAGGACTTGCCATAATCGCATCCGCGGTCATGGCTTTTATTGAAAGCAAATGAAGAATGAACTCACCGTTGTCCTCTGTGACAACCAGAAAAACGACATAACATTGACCGAGACCGTGATACGGAGCTGGCTGAGTCTGCCGGGTCACGAGGATATCGTACTTGATGTCTGCGCTGACTCCCACGAGCTGAACAGCCGTGTTACCGCCGGCAAGATCGCCGACATCTACGTTCTCGGCATCTCCTCGCACGGTCTGAACGGCATTGCTGTCGGCAGGAACATACGCGCACACAGCGCCAATGCACAGCTCATCTACATCACGCGCGCGGGAACTCACGCCCTTGAAGCATATGAGCTGCACGCACTGCGGTACATAATGAAGCCGGAAATACGGGATGAGCTTCTCTCCGCGCTCGATATAGCCCTGCTTGTCAGCCGGTCACTTGCTTCCGAGAAGATCACGGTGCGGATTAACGGCGAAATGCGTTCGGTAAACGCGGGAAACGTGATGTATATTGAGAACAATGTCCGCAATATGCGGTATGTGCTCCGCGACGGCACGATCCTGCCCGGAAAGAGACGCAACATCTCATTCGAGGACTATTTCGCGCCTTATCTTGCGTCCGGACGCTTTGTGCAAACTCACAAATCCTTCATCGTCAACACAGACTACATACAGGCAGTGCGCCCCACAATGCTTGTACTCAAAGGCGGGATACAGGTCCCGATAAGCCGCCGGCACGCGGAGGAAGTGGCACGAGCGTACACCGACACGCCTGTCGATTGACGGCTGCCGTTATATTTATTGTCAAGGCTTTGACAAACAGCCGGTTTTGGGTTACAGTTTTGGTTTCAGTTTGATCAACATCTTACAAAAGTTGCACATTATCTGTGCTATTAACGCCTTTCGTGTAACCGTTTACCCGTAAAATGGTATAAAAACGGGCAAATGTTTTATTAAATCTATATAAATTTGCGCAAATTACGAATTTTTTTCAAAAAAACACTTGCATTTTTTTTCGATATGAGATATACTGTAAGTACAGAAAGAGAAAACGTCTCTTTCTAACGTATATAACTCTGCGGAGTTATAAATAAAAAATTTTTTACAAAGGAGGAAAATACCATGATAAAGTATTTTCAGAAGCTCAGAGCTAAGAAGGGCTTCACACTCGTTGAGCTGATCGTTGTTATCGCTATCATCGGCGTACTCGCAGCGATCCTGATCCCCACCATGCTTGGTTACGTAACACAGTCCAAGGTTACATCTGCTAACTCGACTGCTGCTTCGATCAAGAATGAGGTTGACGCTTGGCTGACCAACCTTGATACCATTGACAAGGGTATGAAGAAGGGCGCTGCTAACGTTGCAGTTCTCAAGTTCAACGTAGGCAGCGGTGTAGTTGCTGCTACTGGCACAGCTGGTGAATGGACAGCTGCAAACAGCGACAATTCCCAGTTCAATGACAAGACCAACTGGAATGGCGGCACAACCACAGCTACCACATCCAAGGGCGACGCAGACCATCTTCTCGGCCTTGCTGCTGATCTTAAGAGCCTCTTCCCCGAGATCAAGAACGGCGCAGTTGCTTGCTACCTCAAGGGCGCTAAGTGCATGGGCGTTATCTACACCAACGGCACAAACACAAGCTTCCCGACAGTTTCTTGGGCTACATCTTCCACATGGCCTGAGGCTACAGCATGGAACAACGATACACAGGGTATCGCTGCTGACGGTTCTATCGTTGGTACAGCTCCTGTTATCCAGCACGCTGGTTCCACAACAACAGGTTGCGCTGGTTTCGCTTCCTAAGTTCTGACTTCTGAACAGAATCACTAAACAAATTCTCCCTGACGGGAATAAGTTCTCGTCAGGGAATTTGTTATAGGATACTAAAATGAAAAAAAAGATAATTTCAGTTGCTGCGTTGATAGCCGTTTTCGCGGTTGTTGCTGCGGTGATAATTTTTGAGCTTGACCGTTACAATGTCATCGACCTTGATTACGTTCCCAAATACCTCGAAGTTGAAGACCTCGGTTCAGCAAAACAGCTTGACGGACGCACAGCATTTGTTTCCGTGTTTCTGTCAGACAAATACAGAAAATGGGATTTTTCACAGGAAAGAGATAGGAAAAAACGCGCGGAATGCTTTGAATATACGCGCATAGCTACCGACTGGCTCGTCTCACAGGGCGAAAAGTACGGTAAACAGATTGAATTCTGTTACGCAAAAAATGAAAATGACGATATGCTCTATTATGAAGGAACGCTTGAAGATACAGATATTTATTTGAACTGGGCTGATGAGAAAGCGATCGGAAAACGTGCCCCTGATGAATGGGAGTTTATCGATAATAATATAGATTTTAATATGATTGGCGAAAAATATGGATGTGATAACATAGTTTACCACATATTCATAAATAACGAGCCGGAAAACAGGGAATGTACAGCGTTTTGTCTCTGTGCCTATGAAAAGGCTTTGGAGCGTCCACATGAGCTTTGCTTCCTTCCGATGTATTATGAGGGACTATCTCTCACGCCAGCGGTAATAGCACATGAAACTTTGCACACGTTCGGTGCGACAGACCTGTATTCATGGGATTCTACGGGGGTCACGTTCGGTACGACAGGAAGCTTTGTCGAATACTGCAGGGATCATCTTAATGATGATATTATGTTTGCAACGATGAATCCGATAACGGGCGACGCGCCGACAGACAGAATAGACCGCGAAATAACATACATGACAGCGTATTTTATCGGCTGGAATCGTAATACGCCGTTTGAGATAGACCATTTTAAGGTGGTACACAGTCAGTTTGACAAGAAGAAATAATATCGGATAAGTTTGAGTTTAATATTTGGATATATAGATCAAGCTTCGGAGGGAACCGGGGCTCAGGCAGGGAGGGATCACTATGATCAGATATTTACAGAAATTAAAGAGGAAAAAAGGATTTACACTCGTTGAGATGATCGTCGTAATGTGCATTATAGGCGTACTTGCGGCTATAATCGTACCAATGATAGGTCATTACGTTACCGATGCGAAGATAGCGAGTGCTAACTCGTCCGCTTCCGATATCAAGAAGAATATCACATACTTCCTGATGGAGCTTGATATGGAAATGAAGGGCATGAAGCGTATAGAAAACTCTATCGCACAATTCATGTTTATGTGCAAAGACGGTAAATGGATAGTTAAGGCGGAATGTAAGACAAAAGTCAAAGGCAAAGCCGATACCGACGGCTCCTTGACGTTTTATGACCACAAGAACTGGTGGAATGACAACAAGGCGTTCGTACTCGAAGAGACAACATCAAGAAAAGACGACAATCATCTTCTTGGAATGGCAAGAGTTGTTTGTGATACTCTTCAGGATTTAAGAACCGGATTTGTTATGGCGTTCTTCAAGGGCGGAGTATGCCGCGGCGTTGTTTATATACCTAACTGCGATTTTCTCTGGCCGAGTAACTACGGCAACGTACCGAACACCCTGACAAGAGGCAGATCACAGGAGCGCCCGAGACTTGTAAAGAGCTCCAACACAGATAAACAATATAACTGCCTTAAGGAATTCTCTCCATGGGCTGGCGTATGGCCGGAGGTTGCAAGCGGTGGTATATGGGACGGTCAGGCGGGACTTGACCGTGACGGTTTTGTATGCGGAACCTGTCCTGTTATTGGGTATGACAGCACTTTACCATATGATAAAAGCAAAAAATAGTATTCTGTTATTTTTTAAAGATATAAAACGGAGCGGCATAAAAATACCGCTGCGGCGGAACGGGAAACCGATAATTTTTCTTTGACACCGCTGCTCCTTTTATATAATATCATAAAAGGAGGAATCCTCAGATGATTTCCGCAATCGCCCGTTTACGGGCAAAGAAGGGCTTTACTCTGATCGAGATCATCGTCGTGATCGCTATAATCGGCATACTAACGGCAATGATAATCCCCTCGCTTACCTACGATCAGAAACCGGCCCTCGGAAAAGCTCTTGCGAAGGACGTGTATTACACGGCGCAGGATGCTCTTTCTACAGTCGAGATCACCAATCCGAAGGCAATCACGAGCGGGTTTGTGTGTTTCTACGCACAGCTCAACAATTATGGTCAGGTAACAGCTTCGGGTGTGGCCAATCCCGTAGTGGGAGGCGCAGGTGACGGCGGTGCTCATAACGCCGCGGTTTCCTATTCGACATTCGACTCCCTTATTTCCGGTACCGGTACCGACGAACAGAAGGCAATGTACTCGAAGATGCAGACAGCTTTAAGCAAGTATGTTACCGAAAAGGAAGGTATGGAAGGTTACGTTTATATCGTGACCGACACAACCTTCAAGGTTATCGCGTCATACTGGATGAACGTTGATGCGAACGGTACAGATGTTTCGCTGCAGGACAACTGCATAACAGGCGGCGGCGACTACTGCTGCTCTTATCCTGTCAGATTCTGCAATGGCGGCGAGGTATTCTATACCTCTGCTGAATCTTCGGTAACTACAACTTGATCTGCTTTTAAGCGGTGTTGGAGAAGAAAAATGAAAAAATTGAATAAAAAGGGCTTTACTCTTGTTGAGCTTATTGTTGTCATTGCAATAATAGCTATACTTGCGGCGATACTGATCCCCACTATGATAGGCTATGTTACGCGCTCACACGTTGCCGGTGCAAATTCCACGGCAGGCAAGATGCGTGACAGCGTGTCGTATTTCATGACGCAGGCGGGCTCGGACGGATACGGAATGTTCCTGTCGCACACAGCGGTCTGCGATGTCGATATCGCGATAACCAACGGCAACTGGTCTCTTGATACGTCGGATAAGACCGTATTCCTCCAGAAGTTCAATACTAAGTGGACGGGACACGGCGAATCTACATCCTACGATCAGAAGATGGGAAGTGTCAATGCCGAAGAGCGTCTTGCATGTCACCTTGCGAGTGTTTTCCCGGAGATCGAGAACGGTTATGTAAGATTCCGTCTTGTAGGCGGCGTATGTTTTGCGCTGTACTATACGGCCGATCAGAACACACCTGTTGCGAATTTTGCAGGATTTGACAACACAGCCGGCTGGGATGTTGATACATTCCCGTGGGACGGTGTCGAGCAGGGTATCACGAGTGACGGACTTGTAGTCGGCACATCGCCCATACTCCCCATAGGCTAAAACAAAACGGTCTGTTCCGAAGGAACAGACCGTTTTTAATTAATAATATATAATTGTGGTGCGCCGTTCGTCCTTTACGCCGCATTCTTGCGGCGTAAAGGACGAAAACAAAGCATCCTGCTTTATCTGCGGCGCAAGTTAAGTGAGGTGACGCAGACTGACGGAATTATAGCTGCCAATATGTCTATATTTAGAATCAAATTTAGTATTATATGTATATAAGGCAGCAGACAGTTTCTCACAACAAAATGCTGACCGTCACAGCGCTGACGACAGCACAAACGAAATCACCGATAAGCGCGCAGAAGAGGGCATATCGGGTCTTTTTCGCTTTCACAGCTGCGAAATAGACAGAGAGCGTATAGAACGTTGTCTCGCTGCTGCCGAGAATGACAGAGGCAGTTCGTCCCGCAAAGCTGTCTGCACCGCTGGAGGTAAGCACGCGCTCGAACACGGCTATTGCTCCGCTTCCCGAAAACGGGCGCAGGAGCATAAGCTCGGCACATTCTGGAGGAAATCCGATCGCGTCGAGAACAGGCGACAGCGCAGAGGTCAGCAGCTCCGCACCGCCGGACGCGCGGAACGCACCTACCGATATAACAAGACAGAACAGCGACGGGAATATGTCATACACCGTCTTCAGACCGTCCTTCGCGCCCTCAGTGAACTCCGCGAAAACGTCCGTCTTGCGGCAAAGCCCGTAGATCAGCACACCCGCAAATATCAGCGGTATAATGAGATCGGAGATGTTCACAGCCGTTTCCTCCTGCTAACGGTACGGCAAATCGCTGTTGCCGTCAGAGCCGCCGCCAACGCGCATACCGACGTTATCCACACACACGGCAGTATCTCCATAGGATCGGCGGAGTCGTGGGCGTGACGCAGAGCTGCAGCGGTAGTCGGTATAAGTTGTAAGCTCGCAGTATTCAAGACCGTGAGCACTATCATATTATGCGATGCTTTTTCCGGCTCCGGACTGTGTTCTTCGCGCTCTATCTCCCGCATCGCCGCTATTCCGAACGGCGTCGAGGCATTTCCGAGACCGAGAATGTTCGCCGTGATGTTGAGCGTGATGTACTGCATAGCCTTTCCGCCGCGTTCAAGTCCGCCGAACAGCTTTGACAGCACGGGTTCTGCCAGCTTAGCGAGCTTGCCGGTAAGTCCGGAGCTCTGTGCTACACGCATTATTCCGCTCCAGAGCGTGATTATCCCGGTAAGCGATATCGCAAGCTGCACGGCGTTCCCGCATTCTTCGAGAAACGCCGTAGTTAGGCTGTCCATACGGTTTGTCAGAGCCGCAAACATAACCGACAGCAGTATCAGCCCCGTCATTATCCATTTCATCATAGCGCACTCCCCCTCCCGCTATTATATGAGCGCGCTCTGGGGAGAATTACAGGAAAAATGAAGAATGAATAGTGAATAATGAATAATTGTGTAGCAGCCTTCGGCTGCATATCTGAATCGTGACGGGATACGAATGTCCGTGCCTTATTCTAAATATCGCTTTCGTCGAATACCACAGTCTTTTCTCCGGCAAGTATCTTCTCCGCCAGCGGGTCTTCGATGTGCTTAACGATCGTCCGGTACATCTCCCTCGCGCCGAATTTTTCACTGTAGCCGAGCTTCGACAGCTTCCGCACTGCCGCGTCCGTCACGCTGAGGGAAATACCCGCTTCCACGGCACGTTCTGTAAGCTCCGCTATCATCTTCCGGCAGATAAGCACGGCTGCTTCCTCGGAAAGACGCGAAAATACCGCGATCTCATCAACCCTGTTGACAAATTCGGGGCGAAATGTCTTCATCAGCTCGGATTTAATTATATCATCATATTTTTCGCTTTCCCCGGAAATAAATCCGACGGCAGGCTTTTTTTCTTCCGAAGCTCTCGCTCCGACATTTGTCGTCATTATTATTATGCAGTTCTTCAGGCTTACCCTCGTGCCGTCCGCCGCGGTAAGATGCCCGTCATCGAGCACCTGCAGCAGCAGATCGAGCACATCCGGGTGCGCCTTTTCTATCTCGTCGAACAGCAGCACACTGTACGGCCGGCGCTTCACCGCCTCGATCAGCCGTCCGCCGTCTTCGTATCCAACATACCCCGACGGCGAGCCGATAAGCCCGGAAATGCTGTGCTTTTCCATATATTCCGACATATCGAATCTTGTCAAAGCGTCATCTCTCCCGAATATTGCCCGGGAAAGAGCCTTCGATAATCCCGTTTTTCCGACACCGGTAGGTCCCGCGAATATGAAGCTGCCAATGGGGCGGTCATGTCTCGCAATACCCGATCTGCTGCGCCTTACCGCGGCTGCGACGACACGCACCGCGTCGTCCTGCCCTATGATCTCCTTTCGCAGCTCGCCCTCAAGGCTCATTACCCGCCCCGCGTCGTCTTTCATCACCTCCGAAGCCGATATGCCGGTAAGCCGTGCGAGGGAAGCGGCTATGTCGTTTGCAGTTATCACGGGCTTTTCGCTTACGGTTTTGCGCTCCGACATTATTTCCTCGTACTCTGCGGATATCGCACGCTCGCGGTCCCGTATCTCTGCCGCAAGCTCGAAATCCTGCATTATCACTGCCTTTTCCTTCTCACCCGCAAGCTCGTCCAGCCGCCGCTTTATCCCGGCGGCTCTGCTGTTTTCGCAGTCATTGCCGCATAGCCGCACAGCCGCGCAGCTCTCGTCGATAAGGTCTATCGCCTTATCCGGCAGCTTCTTATCCTCCATATAACGCACGGACAGCTTTACCGCAGCCTCCAGCGCCTCATCGGACAGCGTGACACCGTGGTGCTCCTCATACTTTGAGCGTATGCCCTTTAATATCCCGACTGCGGCAGTCTCATCGGGCTCCTCGGTATATACGGGTCTGAAACGTCTCGCGAGCGCCGCGTCCTTTTCGATATAACGCCTGTACTCGTCCGCAGTGGTTGCGCCTATGACGCGTATCTCGCCGCGTGCGAGCACCGGCTTCAATATATTCGCCGCGTCTATCGCGCCCTCTGCGGCACCAGCGCCCGCTATTGTGTGTATCTCGTCTATAAACAATATGGTATTGCCGCTGCTCCTGACCTCATCTGTTATCGCCTTTATGCGTTCTTCGAAATCCCCGCGGTACTTCGCTCCCGCAACCACGGAAGCCATATCAAGACTGAATATTCGTACATTTCCGAGCTGTCCGGGAACGTTCCCTGCCGCGGCAAGCAGAGCGATCCCTTCAACTATTGCGGTCTTGCCGACACCGCTCGCACCGATTATGCAGGGATTGTTTTTGCGGCGGCACATCAATATTCGTATTGCTTCGTTTATCTCCTTGTCGCGGGCTATGACGGGATCGAGCCTTCCCTCACGCGCAAGGCGTGTCAGATCGGTGCCGTACCTGTCAAGAACGGTGGTATGGTATTCCTTATCGGGTGCGTTCGCTATCCCGCCGTTATGCGGCGCAGATGCGCAGTCACGGATAATCTGCCGTATATCCGCGCCGAGCTCCTTCAGCATCATAGCCCCGCAGCAGCTCTCGTCCCGGAGCACGGCGAGCAGGATATGCTCGGTGCCGACGCAGCTCCCGCCCTCGCTCCTCGAATCGCATATCGCGTTTTCGAGTATTTTTCTGCTTCGCGGCGTGATATCTGCGGAGGTGAGGCGCGTTGCAACCCCTTTTCCTGCCGAAAGCTCTATCCTTCGCAGTATCTCCGTGCCGCTTATCCCGTACTTGGTCAGGGCCGCACAGGCAGCGCTGTTCTCCTCGCAGAGAAGCCCGTACAGGATATGCTCGCTGCCGATATAGGTATGCCCCATTTCCATTGCCTTATCCGCGCCCTTGTTAAGCGCCGAGTTGGCTTTGGCGGTAAAGCCCTTGAATTCTATCATAGCGCACCTCCGTGAAAATACAGATTTTTTTCGCCGACAGGTAACATTTTTCGATGTCTGTCATATATTATATTATGAAGCGCTTCAGAAATCTTTAATCAACCGGAGGAAAAAACCTATGTGCGGAAATAACAACTGCTCTATCGTTATCATCATCATTCTCCTTTTACTCTGCTGCGGCAACTGCAACATACTTGGCTGCGGCGGCAACGGCTGCGGTAACAACTGTGGCAACAATTGCGGCTGCGACAACAACTGCTGCTGAGAACAAGGAGCCCGGGTCACGATCCCCGAAGCAAGCAAGCGGTACCCACACCGTTATGGTGCGGGTACCGCTTGAATTTTTGTATTTGCAGTATTTGTGCGATTTTGGGGCGGCAGCTTACTCTGTGCGCAGGGCGATGACGGGGTCTTTCTTGGCGGCTACACGCGAAGGCATGAGACCGGCAATGAGCGTAAGGACAACGCTGATTGCAATGAGTATCACGGCAGCGAAGGGCGGGAGTGCTGCGAGATCGGCAACATCGGTGATCTCCTTGATTATAATATTGATCGGGATTATCAGCAGCACGGTCACGAGTATTCCGAGACCGCCCGAGATAAGACCTATGATAGTTGTCTCGGCATTGAATACGCGGGAGATATCTTTCTTCGATGCGCCGATAGAACGCAGTATTCCAATCTCCTTCGTGCGTTCGAGAACAGAGATATATGTTATAATGCCTATCATTATCGACGAAACGATGAGAGATATCGCGACGAACGCTATCAGGATATAGCTTATTGCGTTGATGATATCCGTTACCGAGGACATCAGCATTCCCACGATATCCGTGTAGGTTATCTGCTGAGATTCGTCATGCGTCCGGTTGTATTCGTCGATGATCTCGACTATGCGCTCCTTCGCTTCAAAATCTATCGGATATATTGATATCGAGGACGGCGTATCGAGGTGGATAACGCCGAGCTTGTTCATGTTGTCAAAATATGTCGAGGACGATATCACGTCGGAGTTCTTCAATCTCGAACCGGTGAGCTGCTTCATAAGCTCATTTCGCTGATCTTCCGTCATTGACATAAAGAACGACATCTGGTCATCGGTTATCTCGCCCATACTGAAAGCAGACAGGTCTATATCCGAGAGATCGAATCCGCTCATAAGCGGGTTTACGGCAGTATCGCCGGTGTCTTCTCCCGAAAGCTGTTCGAGATATTCGAGCTGTTCCTCGGGGGACATCGTGGCAAGTGCAGCCTGCTGTTCCTCCGGCAGCATCGCGATTATCGACGACATATCCGGCATTGCGGGCGTTCCGGCATCGCCGTCAGCCGCCTGCTCCGGCATCATCGAAGCCATGAACTCCGCCTGCTCCTCGGGGGACATCTGCGCGAGCGCGGCTTGCTGCTCGGGTGTGAGTGAGGCAAGCACAGACTGCATATCCGGAGCGGCGGACGCGCTGCTTGCGGCAGCTGCGGCAATAGCCTCCTGTGCGGCTCTGAACTGCTCGGCAGCCTCTTTCATCTGATTCTGCATCTCTTCAAGCTCTTTCGCGCGCTGCTCCTCGGCTGCCTTCGCTTCCTCGAGAGCCTTGTCAC
>JAFPUE010000074.1 GCA_017395555.1 Ruminiclostridium sp.
ACATCTTGCTTGCATATTATTCCGTCATCTTGCACAGAAATTTCTTGACTTACGTCAGTAAGCCTGCGAAATTTCTATACAATCTGACGAAAAATCTGACTGCGCAATCTGCGCACGCTATTTATGCGGTATAGCCTATAATTAAATATATAGCTTATCTTCATCCGGAATAAAACCCGGGACACGGAATGGGGTGCAAGTCCCCGCGAGTCGGTCACTGTGAAGTTTGTATCAGACCGAAAGGGTAAGATACGGAATAAGTCAGATACGTGGAAGTGGGCTGTGTTTCTGCCGGAACCGGAAATCACGTTTAGCAGAGACAGTCAAGTGCCTGTCTCTTTTAAGGCGTGCCTCTCGGAAGGTAACGCCGCTTTTAATTTTAAGGAGGTTAATTATGAAAACAACGGTTATTTTTTGGAGCGGAACAGGCAATACCGAGGCTATGGCAAAGGCCGTCGCCGAGGGTGCGGGAGTTGAGGCGGTAAACGTCGCCGACTTCTCGGGAAGCGTTTCGGAGTACGACGCACTCGCGTTCGGCTGCCCCGCAATGGGCGATGAGCAGCTTGAAGAAGCGGAGTTCGAGCCGTTCTTCGCGCGTATCGAGAGCGAGCTTTCCGGCAAGCGCGTAATGCTTTTCGGCTCGTATGACTGGGGTACGGGAGACTGGATGCACGCATGGGAGGACCGCGTAAAGGCGGACGGTGCGGAGCTTATTGCCGAGGGATATATCACAAATCTCGACGCAAACGATACCGAGCTCGGTGAGCTTCGCGAGCTTGGAAAGAAGCTGGCGGGCGTATGACCGACGGTGTTTACAGCGTAGAGGTCACCATGACGGGCGGCACGGGCAGAGCTCACATAACCTCGCCGCTGCAGCTTACGGTCTCCGGCGAAAGCATGACCGCCCGAGTTGAATGGAGCAGCCCTAATTACGATCTTATGATAGTTGACGGGAAGGAATTTCTGCCTGTAAACGAAAGCGGCAACTCGGTTTTTGAGATACCGGTATATACGCTTGACGAGCCGCTTGATGTACAGGCGGAGACCGTCGCAATGAGCGAGCCGCACATGGTAGATTACAAGATAACCTTCGACAAGTCCTCGCTTCCTGCGGAGAACACGGTCAATGTACCGCTCATCGCGGGCGGTTCGGCGCTTGGTGTCGTTGTGATAGCCGGCGCGGTATTCGCAATTGTAAAAAGCAAAAAGAGGAAAGTATGATAAAAAAACTGATAGCCGCTCTGCTCACAGCCGTGCTGATCGCGAACCTGTGCGGCTGCGGGCAGGCTCCGGCGGCGTCGGATCCCTATTACACCGCGGAGTACGGCGAGCCACAAAAGCTCGCGAACGACACCGCCGAATGCTTCACGATATATGAATACGCGAACGGCGGCTCGATGATCGAAACAAGCAGCGGAGATAAGCTGCTGGTGCTCCCGGAGGGCGAAAAAAAACCTGCCGCAGCGGACGGCGTGACGGTGATAAACGTGTCGCCGAAGAATATATATATGGCTGCAAGCGCGGTCATGTGTTTCTTTGACTCGCTGGACAGGATAGGCGACATACGGTTCTCGGCACTCGAAGCCGACGATTGGTACATACAGGACGCCGTGAGCGCAATGCAGAGCGGCAGTATGGTGTATGCGGGGAAGTACCGCGATCCGGATTATGAGATGCTTCTCTCCGGCGGCTGCAGGCTTTCGGTGCAGTCCACCATGTCCGAGCACGTCCCGGATGTCCGCGAAAAGCTGGAGGAGCTCGGCATACCGGTCTTTGTTGACAGATCGAGCTATGAGCCGCACCCTCTCGGGCGCTGCGAATGGATAAAGGTGTATGCGCGTATCTGCGGCTGTCCGGAGCTCGGCGAGAGATTATACAACGAGCAGAAAAAGCATTTCGATGAGCTTTCCGCGGTCTCGGACGACAACGCGGAGCGCAAGACCGCCGCATTCTTCTATATAAGCTCGGCAGGGCGCGTAGTTACACGCAAGTCCGGCGACTACATCACCAAGATGATAGAGCTTGCGGGCGGCAGGAACGTGTTTGATTTCTGGGGCGAGGACAACGCATCATCGTCTGTGACGCTCGAACCGGAGCAGTTCTACGCGAACGCGAAGAACGCGGATATCATCATTTATAACTGCACCATAGGCGGCGAGATACACTCGGTTGAGGAAATGATCGCCAAAAACAGCCTGCTTGCCGATTTCAAGGCGGTGCGGGAAGGGAATGTCTGGGCAACGAGCAGCAGCCTGTATCAGGAGATAATGAAGACGGGCGAGATACTCACCGACTTCGGAAAGATCTTCGGCGAAACCGGCGGCAATCCGACATATTTATATAAACTGCAATGAAAAAAAGGCTTGTATTTTCGTTTGTACTGCTTGTCTGCCTGCTGCTCTTCTTCATAGTTCTGAGCATAACGGCAGGAAGTGTGGACATATCCGGGGAGGATCTTATCAAGATCTTTTCCGGCACCTCCGACAATGAGACCGCCGCGGCGATAGTACTCAAGATAAGAGTACCGCGAACTCTCGCGGCGGCGATACTCGGCGGAGCACTCGCGCTCTCGGGCTATATGCTCCAGACGTATTTCCATAACCCCATTGCGGGACCGTTCGTGCTCGGTATATCGTCGGGCGCGCGGCTTGCCGTTGCGCTGGCGCTGATCGTGTCGGCGGGCGGTGTGCTGAAGATAAACTCTGCCGTAATGGTGATCTCGGCGTTTGCGGGAGCGCTGCTGTCAATGCTCGCCGTGCTCCTGATGTCGTCGAAGATAAAGAGTATGTCGCTGCTGATCGTGTGCGGCGTTATGATAGGCTATATCTGCACCGCGATAACGGATATCATCGTGAAATTCGCGGACGACTCGGACGTTGTCAACCTGCACGACTGGGCGGTAGGCACATTCTCCGGAATGAAGAACGACGAGCTTGCGGTGTGCGCGGCAGTTGTATTCGCGGCGCTGATCGCCGTGTTTATGCTGTCGAAGCCGATAAACGCGTATCGTCTCGGTGAAGCCTACGCGGTGGATATGGGCGTGAATGTGCGCGCGGTGCGCATAGCGATGATCGTGCTGTCGAGCCTGCTTTCGGGCTGCGTGGCGGCATTTGCGGGACCCGTGTCGTTTGTCGGCATTGCGGTGCCGTTCCTTATGAAAATGCTGCTCGGCACGGCAAAGCCGATAGTGATGATACCCGCCTGCTTTCTGGGCGGCGGCGTGTTCTGCATAATCAGCGATATTATAGCGAGAACGGTGATAGCCCCGTCGGAGCTCGGAATAAGCACGGTGACAGCCGTGTTCGGCGCTCCGGTTGTGCTTATCATCATGTTACGGAAGAACAGAGAAAATGCTTGAAGTTAGAAACCTTTGTGCGGGGTATAACGGTACGGAGATCGCGCACGACATATCCTTCACCGTGGAAAGCGGCGAGATATTCACGCTTATCGGGCGTAACGGCTCCGGCAAGTCCACCCTGCTGAAAACGCTGTCCGGACAGCTCCCGCCGATTTCGGGCGACATGCTGATCGACGGCAGAGCGAAGCGGGATATGTCAAGAAACGAGCTGGCAAAGCTGGTCTCTGCGATGCTTACGGACCGCCCGAAAACGGATATGATGACCTGCCGCGAGGTGACGGAAACGGGAAGATACCCCTACACCGGCACATTCGGACTGCTTGGCAGGGCGGATAAGGAAGCGGTTGAGGAGGCTATGCGGCTCACCGACACGACGGAGCTCGCGGACAGGTTCTTCACCGAGATAAGCGACGGACAGAAGCAGCGGGTCATGCTCGCAAGGGCGGTCTGCCGTGAGCCGAAGATACTGCTGCTCGATGAGCCGACGTCCTTTCTCGATATACACTATAAGCTGACATTCCTCGAAATGCTTGACAAGCTGCGGCGCGAGCGAAGCATAGCCGTGGTGATGTCGATGCACGAGACCGAGCTTGCCGGAAGGATATCGGACCGGGTAATGCTGATAAAGGACGGGCTTTGCACGGGGATAGGCGAGCCTGCAGTGCTTCTGGACAAGCATACGCTTACGGAGCATTTCGGACTTACCGAGGAGCTCTACAATAAGTATTTATAAGCCAACAAGATCACTGATCTTGAATATACAAAAAGGAGATATAAACAATGAAAAAAGCTGTAAAGACCTCCGCGTTTGTCCTGAGCGCAGTATGTGCGCTTTCAATGGCAGGCTGCGGCGGAGCACAGACACCTGCCGCCACAACAACGGCAGCGGAAACAACAACTGCGGCTACAACGACGCAGGAGGAAAAGAAGACCGAAACGGAACAGACTACCGAAAAGTCGGCAGAGCAGCCCGAGGACGATGCGGCGGATATGCCCGTTATCCTTACGGTAAGCTTCGGCACGAGCTACAACGACAGCCGCGAGGTCACCATCGGAGCCATCGAGCAGGCAATAGCCGACGCGAACCCCGATTATGAGGTGCGCCGCGCATTCACGAGCCAGATCATCATCGACAAGCTCAAGGAGCGCGACGGTATCGAGATCGACAACGTTGAGGAAGCGTTCGAGCGTCTCGAAGCAGACGGCGTATCGGAGCTTATCGTACAGCCCACACACGTTATGAGCGGCTTTGAGTATGACGATCTCATGGAACTTGTAAAGGCTAACGCGGACAAGTTCGACAGCGTTAAGGTAGGCGCTCCGCTTCTCACAAGCGACGAGGACTACGACAATGTTGTCGAGGCTATAACCGTTGCTACCGAGGAATTTGACGACGGCGAGACAGCTGTCGTATTCATGGGTCACGGCACGGAGCACGAGGCTAACGCTACATACGCAAAGCTCCAGACAAAGCTCACGGAAGCGGGCAAGGCAAATTACTGCATAGGCACTGTTGAAGCAGAGCCTTCTATCGAAGATGTAGTCGAGTTCGCAAAGAACGGCGGCTACAAGCGCGTAGTTCTCGAACCGCTCATGGTAGTTGCGGGTGACCACGCTAACAACGATATGGCAGGCGACGAGGAAGATTCGTGGAAGACCATACTTGAAGGCGAAGGCTTTGAGGTTGTTCCTGTTCTGCGTGGCCTCGGTGAGATCGGAGCGATACAGGCTATATATGTAGACCATGTGAAGAACGCGAAACCTCTCGGCGTAGGTCAGCCCGTTATCCTTACAGTCAGCTTCGGTACAAGCTACAACGACAGCCGCGAGGCAACTATCGGCGCTATCGAGAAGGCGATCGCTGAAGCGTACCCCGATATGGACGTTCGCCGCGCATTCACAAGCCAGATCATCATCGACAAGCTCAAGGAGCGTGACGGTATCGAGATCGACAACGTTGAGGAAGCGTTCGAGCGTCTTGAAGCCGACGGAGTAGCGGATCTTATCGTACAGCCCACACACGTTATGAGCGGCTTTGAGTATGACGATCTTATGGAAGTTGTAAAGGCTAACGCGGACAAGTTCGACAGCGTTAAGGTAGGCGCTCCGCTTCTCACAAGCGACGAGGATTACAACAACGTTATCGAGGCTATAACAGCTGCAACTGCCGAGTACGACGACGGCGAGACAGCTATCGTATTCATGGGTCACGGTACGGAGCACGAAGCTAACGCTACATACGCAAAGCTCCAGACAATGCTCACGGAAGCGGGCAAGACAAACTACTGCATAGGCACAGTTGAGGCTGAGCCCTCTATCGAGGATGTAGTTGCATTCGCAAAGAACGGCGGCTACAAGCGCGTAGTTCTCGAACCGCTCATGGTAGTTGCCGGCGATCACGCCAACAACGATATGGCAGGCGACGAGGAAGATTCATGGAAGACAATTCTCACAAACGAGGGCTTTGAGGTAGTTCCCGTTCTCCGCGGTCTCGGCGAGATCGAAGCGATACAGTCTATCTATGCCGACCATGTAAAGAACGCGGCTCCCATTTCCGGTGATACCGAGTCGGGCAGTGCAGGAACACAGCTTGCCGACGGCGAATACAGCATCTCCGTTGATTCGAGTTCTTCCATGTTCAAGGTAGTCAACTGCAAGCTCACCGTTGCAAACGGCGAATTGACAGCGGTAATGACACTGAGCGGCACGGGCTACGGCAAGCTGTTCATGGGTACCGGCGAGGAAGCCGCTAACGCAGACGAGAGCGCTTATATACCGTTTGTTGAAGATGCGGAGGGCAATTACACCTACACCGTTCCGGTAGCTGCACTCGATACACCGATACAGTGTGCGGCATGGAGCATCAAGAAGTCGGAATGGTACGACCGCGATCTTGTATTCAAATCCGACAGCATAGCATAAACATATAAGTAAAGCAGAATATGATAAATGAATTTGTTTACCGCAGCGGGAAAATGCTCCGCTGCGGTTATACCACCGGTTCATGCGCAGCCGCAGCCGCAAAGGCTGCGGCAATATGCGTTTTATCGGGCGGAAAGACAGCGTCCGTGGAGCTGCCCACACCGAAAGGCATCACGCTCACGCTCGATGTTCCGGAAGCCGTGATCTCGGAGAATTACGCCGTGTGCGCGGTAAAAAAGGACAGCGGCGACGATCCGGATATCACGAACGGGATACTTGTTTACGCGAAGGTCTCAAAAACGGAAAGCGGTATCACGATAACCGGCGGCGAGGGTATCGGGAAAGTCACGAAGGCGGGTCTTGACCAGCCTGTCGGCGAATACGCGATAAACTCCGTCCCGCGCAGAATGATAACCGAAGCAGTCACTGAGACTGCAAAGAACTACGGCTGGAACGGCGGCTTTGCCGTCGAGATAAGCATACCCGGCGGCGAGGAGCTCGCCAAAAGGACATACAACCCGCGGCTCGGTATAGTCGGCGGGATATCCGTTATCGGCACGAGCGGCATAATAGAGCCCATGAGCAATGCCGCGCTCGTTGACACGATACGCACGGAGCTTAAAATGAGAAAAGCCGAGGGACACGAAAACGTGTTTTTTACCCTCGGAAATTACAGTGAAAATTTTATCGCGCGGGAGCTGCCCTTTGATGTTGACAAGAGCGTCAAGTGCAGCAACTTCATAGGCGATGCCATTGACATTGCGCTTGAGCTCGGCTTCCGCGGGATTTTGATTATAGGACATATCGGCAAGCTCGTCAAACTCGGCACGGGGATAATGAACACGCATTCCGCACAGGCTGACGGAAGAATGGACGTGCTCGTGACCTGCGGGGTCATCGCGGGCGCGGATATCGGGACGCTGCAGAAGCTCCCCGACTGCGCTACGGTGGACGCGGCGCTCGACATTCTCGACGAGGCGGGATATACGCAGAAAACGCTTGATATCCTTGCTGTCCGCGCGGGGTATTACCTCGAAGCGAAGGTGAAGGGCGCGGCAAATATCGCGGCTATGATGTTCTCGGACAAGCATGATATTCTCGTGAAAACTGCGGACGCGGACGAGATGCTCAACAGGATAAAGGACGAATACAATGGTTGATTTTGTAGGTGCCGGCTGCGGTGCGGCAGACCTTATAACGGTGCGCGGAATGAGGCTTCTGCAGTCCGCCGATGTGATAATTTACGCGGGCTCGCTCGTAAATCCGGAGCTGCTGTGTAACGCGAAGGACGGCTGCGAAATATATGACAGCGCACGGTTGACGCTTGAAGAAATTATTGATATAATAAAGAAAGCCGAGCTTGCCGGAAAGCACACCGTCCGTTTGCAGACGGGCGATCTTTCGCTTTTCGGGGCGCTGCGCGAGCAGGCGGACATACTTGACGGGCTCGGTATAGAATACCGTGTTACGCCGGGGGTGAGCTCGATGTTCGGGGCGGCTTCGTCGCTCAGAGCCGAGTACACGCTCCCCGGAGTCTCGCAGTCCGTGGTGATAACGCGTATGGCGGGACGCACCGATGTGCCGGAGTGCGAGAGCATTGAGAGCTTCGCTTCCCACGGCTGCACAATGGTGGTATTTTTGAGCGCGGGTATGACCGCGGAGCTGTCGGAGAGGCTGATAAACGGCGGTTACGTTTCCGGAACGCCCGCCGCGATCGTATATAAAGCGACTTGGGCGGACGAGAAGGTCTGCCGCTGCACTGTCGGTACGCTGCACGAAACGGCTGTGAAAAACGGCATTTCCAAGACCGCGCTCATCATTGTCGGTAACGTTCTCGGCAGTGATTATGAGCTGTCAAAGCTCTATGACAAGACATTTGAGACCGAGTTCAGAAAGGCGGAAAAATGACGGCTGCCATAATTTCCTTCACCGAAGACGGGCGCGTCGTTTCCGAAAAGATAGCGTCGGAGATCGGGTGCGCGGTGCGCTTCTGCTTTCACAAGCACAGCGACGAAAACGCGGAGAAATTCACGGATCTGCCGTCGCTTACCGCGGAGATCTTCGACAGATACGATGCGTTTGTTTTCGTGAGCTCGGTGGGGATAGCTGTCCGCGCCGTGGCTCCGCACATTCGATCGAAGACCACCGATCCGGCTGTTGTCGCAGTCGATGACAGCGGGAAATTCGCGGTGTCGGTGCTTTCGGGGCACCTCGGCGGTGCAAACGCGCTTGCGAAAGAAATTGCGGAAATTGTCGGCGCGGTGCCGGTAATAACCACGGCGACGGATACGCACGGTCTGTTTTCGCCGGACGTTTTCGCAAAGGCTAACGGGCTCGCGATATGCGATATGAAAGCCGCGAAGGCTGTTGCAGCCGCGCTGCTGAACGGTGAAAAAGTCGGGCTTCGCTGCAAATATCCGCACTCCGGAGTTCCGGCCGGAATAACGGAATGTGACAGCGGAAATATCGGGATCTGCGTTTCGGAAAATGCGGACGAAAAGCCGTTTGACACGACACTGAACCTGCTCCCGAAAAACCTTGTCGCGGGAATAGGCTGCAAAAAGGAAACCTCGTCCGACAGCATCACCGAGCATATCCTGTGCGTTTTTTCGGACAACAACCTCGATATCCGCCGGCTTTCGGCAGTCGCGACGATCGACATTAAATCGGAGGAGCCCGGGCTTATCGGGTTTTGCAGACGCTTTGAGCTGCCGCTGAAAACATTCACGGCGGACGAGCTTATGAGTGCGCAGGGCAGCTTCACGCACTCGGATTTCGTCGAGAAGACGACGGGCGCGGATAACGTTTGCGAGCGTGCGGCGGTGTGTGCGGGCGGCAGCGTCATTGTGCCGAAAACGGCGCAGAACGGTGTTACGGCAGCGGTTGCGGAGCTGCCCGTTTATATTGATTTTGAAAAGGAATGATTAAATGTTATATATAGTCGGAATCGGCTGCGGCAGCGCCGAGGGACTTACCGGAGAAGCGCGGGATGCGATAGAAAGCAGCTCTCTGATCGTCGGTTACACGGTTTACAACGAGCTTTTGCAGCCGGTTTTTCCCGGTAAGAAATTCTACGCAACGGGAATGAAGCAGGAAAAAGAGCGCGTGATATTTGCGCTTGAACAGGCGGTCTGCGGGCTTGATGTATCGCTTGTGTGCAGCGGTGACGCGGGCGTTTACGGAATGGCTTCGCTCGCTTTCGAGCTTGCGGAGAATTACCGTGAGGTGCAGATAAAGGTTATCGCGGGAGTTACAGCTGCGCTTTCCGGGGCGGCATTGCTCGGTTCTCCGCTGACCAACGATTTTGCGGTGATAAGCCTGTCCGATCTGCTCACGCCGTGGGACGTGATCGAGAAGCGCGTTGAGGGCGCTGCATCCGGTGATTTCGCGATCGCACTGTACAATCCGATGTCGCATAAGCGCACCGAAAATCTGCGCCGCGCGTGTGAAATTATTCTGAAATATCGTAGCGCGGTAACACCCTGCGGTATCGCGGCAAACATCGGACGGGAAGGCGAATCCTGCAGAATACTCACGCTCGGTGAGCTGCAAAACTCGGTGGTGGATATGTTCACGACGGTGTTTGTCGGCAACTCGGTGACCCGCGTGATAGACGGAAAGCTTGTTACTCCGCGAGGTTACAGGATATGAAAAAAATACTGATCTTCGGAGGAAGTACCGAGGGACGCGAGCTTGCGCAGTGGTGTGCCGCGAATGAAATTTACGCGGATGTTTCGGTCACTACCGATTACGGTGCGCGGCTTCTCGGCAGCGGGGAAAGGCTGAATGTTTTTACCGGAAAGCTCGACTGCGCCGAAATGAAAGTGCTGATAAACGCGGGAGATTATGCGGCTGTCGTTGACGCGACGCACCCCTACGCGACAGAGGCGACAGCGAATATTTCGGAAGCCTGCGCGGAGACACAAACGCCGTATTACAGGCTTTTGCGTGGGGAATGTGAAGTGTCGGGAACGTGCGTGCAGAATCTTGATGAGCTCGTTAGTTTGCTTAATGCAACCAACAAGGTCATACTTTCCACACTCGGGAGCAAGGAATTTGCAGTTATGTCAAAAGTGAACAACTGCAGACAACGTGTATGGTGCAGGGTCCTGCCCGTGGACGGGATCAATGAGATATGCGAGAGTAACGGTTTTGATGCAGCCCATATTATCGCAGAAAAACCGCCGTATTCGGTTGAGCGGAACATCGCCCACATCAGGAGCAGCGGTGCGGAAATTCTTGTGACAAAGGAATGCGGGATAAAGGGCGGATATCCCGAAAAAATTGAGGCTGCAAAGCAGTGCGGCATAGAAACCATAACGGTAATGCGCCCGAAAGAAAACGGATATTCGTTTGATGATATGACCGGAATTTTGACGGAGAAAATATGAAAATATACATTGTCGGCATTGGTATGGACGGCGATAAAACGCTGACTGCCGAGGCAAAAACAGCGATAGAAAACGCAGATGTCCTGATCGGCGCAAAGCGTATGACAGAGCCGTTTGCGGCGCTTGGCAAACCCATATTCGAGAGCTGGAAAACCGATGAGATCTGCGCGTATCTTGACGACTGCGGCAAGGAAAATGCCGCGGTGCTGATGTCGGGAGACTGCGGATTTTTCAGCGGTGCGGAGAAGCTCACGGAACGTCTTGATAAGCACGAGACAGAGGTGATCGCGGGCATTTCCACACCCGTGTATTTATGCGCGAAGCTCGGTATTCCGTGGCAGGAAATGCACTTTGTGAGCCTTCACGGAGCAGACGGAAACATCGTCCGTAACGTGCGAAGAAATGTGAAATGCTTCTTTCTTCTCGGCGGAAATGTGACGTCTGCCGACATCTGCAAAAAGCTGTGTGATTACGGCATGGGAGCCGTTAAAGTGCATATCGGAGCCCGTCTCGCGTACTCCGATGAGAGTATAAAAAGCGGGACTGCGTGTGAGTTTGCGGACGAAAGTTTTGACGGATTATGCGCGATGATCGTTGAAAATCCGAGCCCGGAAACCCGCGTTTTTTCCGGTATTCCCGACAGTGAATTTGAGCGCGGAAATGTGCCGATGACGAAGGCCGAGATCCGCGCGGTTGTCGCTTCAAAACTGAATGTTGGCTGTAAGGAAACCGTCTGGGATATCGGCTGCGGAACAGGCTCGGTAAGCGTCGAATGTGCGCTCGCGGCATATGAAGGAAAGGTGATCGCCGTTGATAAAAACGATGATGCGATCACGCTCACAGAGCGGAATGCGCACAGATTCGGCTGCGATAATATACGGGTGATCCGCGGCTCCGCACCGGAAATACTGAGCGGACTTCCGAGCCCGGACAAGGTTTTTATTGGCGGCGCAAGCGGGAATATTTCGGCGATCACAGATGCCGCATTTTTGAATGAAAACAAACCAAAAATCGTAATTACAGCGGTGTCGCTCGAAACGCTGAATGAAGCTGTCACAATGCTGAAAAATCACGGGCTTTCTGTCGGGGTAACACAGCTTGCGGCTGCAAGATACAAGGCTCTGGGAGCACACACGGTGCCGGATACACAAAACCCTGTTTTCATAATAGAAGGTGTGTAATGAGACGGATAATTATTGCCGGAACGCACAGCGGGTGCGGAAAAACGACGGTCACATGTGCTGTACTTGCAGCTCTGAAAGCTCGTGGGATGAAGGTCTCGGCGTTCAAATGCGGTCCCGATTACATTGACCCGATGTTTCACCGCGAAATTATCGGCGTACCGTCGCACAATCTCGACAGCTATTTCTGTGACGACAACACGCTGAAATATCTGCTTAACGAACACGGCTCGGACAGCGATATAGCGGTCATTGAGGGCGTTATGGGATTTTACGACGGGGCGGACGGCAGAGGCTCTGCATATTCGCTTTCGCAGATAACCGACACGCCCGCAGTGATCGTGATCGACTGCCGTGGAATGAGCGATTCGATAGGTGCGGTAATGCGCGGATTTCTCGATTATAAACGTCCGAATAACATTGCGGGATTTATTTTCAACAGGCTTCCGGAACGTCTGGAACCGCTTGCAAAGCGTCTTTGCGATGAGCTCGGAACACGGTATTTCGGTTCAATGCCGAAGTCGGAAATAACGATCGAAAGCAGACATCTTGGACTTGTCACTGCAGGCGAAATTGAGAACATAAAATCGAAATTGGCACAACTCGGAGAGCTCGCTGAAAAGCATATTTGTTTAGATGAAATTGCCGGAATAAAAACGCCGGGATTTCCAGATTTCAAAGCTCCCGAATTGCCGGAAAACAGCGGCAGAAAGCCTGTTATCGCAGTTGCAAAAGACCGCGCGTTCTGCTTTATTTATAATGACAATATCGAATTGCTGAAAAAGATCGGCTGCGAAATCAAGTATTTTTCTCCGCTCAACGACAGCAAAATTCCCGATGAGGCGGACGGATTATATTTGTGCGGCGGGTATCCCGAATTGTACGCGGGGCAGCTTTCGGCAAACGCTGAAATGCTTGCGGATATACGTGAAAAGATCACGGGCGGACTGCCGACAATTGCCGAGTGCGGCGGATTCATGTACCTGCATGACACGTTTGAGGACGCTGACGGAAATGAGAATAAAGGTGCCGGAGTTATACACTCGAAATGCTTCAAAACTGCGAAATTACAGCGTTTCGGGTATGTTACACTGACATCGAAAAGCGATAATATTTTATGCACTTCCGGTGATAAATTCCGTGCGCATGAGTTTCATTATTTTGACAGCTGTGACTGCGGAAGTGATTTCACAGCCGAAAAAAGTGACGGCAGAAAGTGGGACTGCATACACGCAAACGACGCACTATACGCGGGATTCCCGCATTTGTATTTTTATTCCGATATAAATTTAGCAGTGAAATATTTGAACATCTGCCGAAAATACATGGAGACAGCCAAAAATGGAAATTAAGATATCTCCGCTCGATGAAGCAGCGGCGATCAGGGCAAATGAGCGCTGGGACAGCGTTGCAAAACCGCTCGGAAGTCTCGGGCTTTTTGAGGACACGATAATAAAAATTGCCGGAATACAAGGCACAGAAAATGTACGGCTGAAAAAAAGATCGGTCATTGTAATGTGCGCCGACAACGGCGTTGTGCGCGAAGGCGTTTCCCAGTCCGACAGCAGTGTGACTGCACTCTGCACAAACGAAATATCAGCCGGACGCTCGAATGTGAATGTAATTGCAGAAACCGTGAACGCGGAAGTGATCGCAGTTGATATCGGTGTCGCAGGAAAAACCAATGCCCGCAATTTTAAGGTTGCAGAAGGAACAAAAAATATCGCGGAAGGTGCCTCAATGACGCGAGAAGAAGCCGAACGCGCGGTAAATGTCGGGACAGATCTTATGCGCGAACAAAAGGAAAAAGGCGCAGATATCGTTGTTACAGGCGAAATGGGGATAGGAAACACCACCACTTCCGCAGCAATAGCTTCCGTGCTGCTTGGGCTTTCTCCGCGTGAAGTCACCGGGCGCGGTGCAGGTCTCGACGATGCCGGACTTGAAAGAAAAATCGAAGTGATCGAACGCGCGATATCAATCAACAAGCCTGACCCGAATGACGCACTCGACGTTCTCGCAAAGGTTGGCGGATTGGATATTGCGGGAATGACCGGACTGTTTCTCGGTGGTGCGGAATACGGAATACCCGTTGTCATCGACGGCGCGATCTCGGCAGTCGCAGCACTGCTTGCATGCAGAATTGAACCGCGCTGCAAAGATTACATTCTCGCAAGCCATGTTTCGGCAGAGCCTGTCGGGAAAATGCTGCTTGACGCGATAGGAGTAACGCCGCTGATAACTGCCGGAATGCGGCTTGGAGAAGGCACCGGCGCGCTTATGCTGCTGCCGATGCTGGACTGTGCGCTGAGCGTTTATTACAACGCTCACACATTTGATGAGATTAATTTAGAGAGGTACAAACCGCTGTGACAACTTTGATAACGGGCGGAGCAAAATGCGGAAAATCACGGCTTGCGGAAAAGCTCCTCGATAATTGTCGGGGCAGAAAGTTATATATTGCAACTATGAAGCCGTTCGGAGAAGAGGCTTTTGCGGCGATAGAAAGACACAGAAAAATACGCGCCGGAAAAGGCTTTGAAACCATAGAAAAATACACCGGTCTTGACGAAATACAGATATCGGGGAAATCACATATCCTGCTCGAATGTATTGCGAATCTGTGCGCAAACGAGATGTTTGAAAACGAAAAAATCTGTGACCCGACAGAGCACATAATTCGCGGGATCGAGCACCTGCGTAAGCGTGCGGAAACCATTGTGATAGTTACGAATAATGTGGGCTCCGACGGTGTTGATTATGGCTCGGAAACGAATAAATATATTGAGGTTATGGGCAGAGTGAACGCGCTGATTACGGGCATTTCCGACAATGTTGCAGAGTGTGTTTACGGCGTTCCCGTCGTGCTGAAAGGCAGGCTTGAAATATGATCATGATAACCGGCGGCGCGTATCAGGGTAAAACACAGTACGCAGAAAACCGCTTCGGATTAACGGACGATGACATTACTGACGGCAATACTTGCGACATTTCGGATGTCGCAAATGCGCGCTGCATACGGCATTATGAGCTTCTTGTCAAGCGGCTGATAATGCAGGGGACCGATCCGCTTGAATTTACGAAAAATCTCGATATGCCGATTGTGATAATGAATGAGATTGGAAGCGGGATAATCCCGCTTGATAAAAGCGAGCGCGAATGGCGCGAGATATCAGGACGCGCAGGCTGTATTATTGCGGATAAAGCTATCGAAGTCGTTCGTGTCTGCTGCGGTATTGCAACCGTGATAAAGGGAGAAACGCTTTGATAATCAATTTTATTCGCCACGGAAAAACAGCGGGAAATCTTGAAAAACGGTACATCGGCTGCACAGATGAACCGCTTTGTGAAGCGGGTTTTGCCGAGCTGAAAAGCGTTGATTATCCCGAATGTGACATAGTGATCTCAAGCCCGATGAAGCGCTGTTTGCAGACCGCGGAAATTATTTATCCGAACATAAAAAGGACGGTTTACGACGATTTGCGTGAATGCGATTTCGGTAACTTTGAAGGAAGAAATTACATTGAAATGTCGGACGATCCGGAATACGCGGAGTGGATAAAAAAGGGCGGTGACGCACCGTTTCCGAACGGAGAAGACAGCCAGAAATTCCGCGAAAGATGTATTTCGGGATTTCTGAAAGCAATAGAAGAAAATCGGAATTACAAATCAATTTCATTTGTGGTTCACGGCGGAACGATCATGTCGATACTCGAAAAATATGCGGTTCCGCGAAAGAAATTTTACGATTTTATGACCGAAAACGGACACGGTTTTATCACCGGATTTGACGGAGAAAAAATAGAAATTATCGGAAAAATATGAATTTTGTAATACCAGTGATCCCGCTTATAATCGGCTTTCTGCTCGATTCAATAATCGGCGATCCCTATAAACTGCCGCACCCGATAAGGCTGATCGGACGGCTCATATCGGCACTTGAAAAGTTCGTCCGTGCGCATTTCAAAAATCTTACCGCGGGCGGAGTTTTTCTTGCATTAGCTGTTATTTTGATTTCGGGAACAATATCATTCGGTGTCGTATCAGTTTGCTATTATCTGAACATCTGGCTCGGAATGGCTGTCGAAAGTATTTTGTGCTATTACATGATCGCGGCAAGATGTCTGCAGAAAGAAAGCATGAAAGTGTACCGCGCAGTCGCCGAAAATGACACGGAAAAAGCTCGCAAAGCAGTATCAATGATAGTCGGGCGAGACACGGCAGTGCTTGACAGAAACGGCATTATAAGGGCGGCAGTTGAGACTGTTGCGGAGAACACCTCCGACGGAGTTACCGCGCCGATAATATATATGGCTCTGTTCGGCGCAGTGGGTGGAGTTGTTTACAAATCCGTGAATACAATGGATTCGATGATAGGATACAGAAATGAAAAATATGAACATCTCGGAAAATTTGCCGCAAAACTCGATGATGTTCTGAATTATTTACCGTCCCGGATCACCGCTGTCGTGATGATAATATCATCGTTTCTGCTCGGATTCGACGGAAAAAGCGCGTGGAAAATATGGCGGCGTGACAGGAGAAAACACGCAAGCCCGAATTCCGCACAAACCGAATCGGTATGCGCGGGAGCATTGAAATTACGGCTTGCCGGTGACGCATATTACTTTGGAGAATTACACAAAAAGCCGTACATCGGCGACGATATCAGACCGATCGAAAACGAGGATATCCGCCGAGCGAACAGGCTGATGTATGCTGCTTCAATAATAATTCTGATAATTTTTTCTGCATTGCGGGTTTTGATCTATGGAGGTATTTTAACGTGGATAACAAACACGGCGGAGATATTTACGGGCGCGATATAAAGCTGGATTTTTCCGCTAATCTGAATCCTCTCGGTATGCCGGAAAACGTAAAAAATGCTGCGATAAAAGCTGTCGGAAACAGCGATAAATACCCCGATCCGTTCTGCCGCGAGCTAACAAAAAAATTATCGTCGCATGAAGAAATACCGGCTGAAAAAATTGTCTGCGGGAGCGGCGCAGATGACCTGATATACCGCATTGTCCGTGCTCTCAGACCTCGCTCGGCGATAATTGCAAAGCCCACGTTTTCTGAATACGCAAAGGCACTGCGGGAGGCAGATTGTTCGGTTTGCGAATTTGATTTAAATGATATTTCAGATGCGCTGACGGAAAACGCAGATTTGCTGATATTATGCAATCCGAATAACCCCACAGGACAGCTCATTGACCGTGAATTACTGAAAAAAATCTCTGAAAAATGCGCCCAAAAAAACATTGTTTTTCTGTGCGATGAATGTTTTATTGACCTTTGCGAGAACGGCGAAATGAACTCGACAAAGCAGTTTATGAACGAAAATATCATCGTTTTGAAAGCGTTCACAAAAACGTATGCAATGGCAGGTCTGCGGCTCGGATACGCGCTTTTCGGAAATACGGACACAGCTGAAAAAGTGCGTGAAAACGGGCAATATTGGAGCGTTTCGACTGTCGCACAGGCAGCAGGAATTGCCGCACTCGACGAACATGAATATGTAGAAAAATCAAAAAAAATAATCTCCGAAGAGAGGAAATTTCTTGCTGATGCTCTGAAAAAATTCGGTTTTACAGTCTATCCGTCCGATGCGAATTTTATCCTGTTCAGATGTGAAATCCCGCTTGACGAAATGCTGATAAATGAAGGTATCCTGATACGGAACTGCGCGAATTACAGCGGGCTCGGAGAAGGCCGGTTCCGTATAGCAGTGCGGCTTCACGACGAAAACGAAGCTCTCATAAATGCGATAGAAAAGGTGACAAAATGGCAAAAAAAATAATGCTTCAGGGCACGATGTCGAATGTCGGAAAAAGCCTGCTGACAGCAGCTTTGTGCAGGATATTCAGACAGGACGGATATTCCGCCGCGCCGTTCAAATCACAGAATATGGCGCTTAATTCGTACATAACCCGCGACGGACTTGAGATAGGAAGAGCGCAGGCAATGCAGGCGGAATGTGCGGGGCTCGAACCCTCGGTGCTTATGAATCCGATATTGCTCAAACCCACAACCGACGTAGGCTCGCAGGTGATCGTGAACGGAAAAGTTCGCGGAAATATGCGTGCGGCAGAATATTTCCGGCACAAAAAAGAGCTGATCCCCGACATTCTTTCCGCATTCAACACGCTTTCGGAGCGGCACGATATCATAGTTATCGAGGGTGCAGGAAGCGCCGCGGAGCTAAATCTGAAAGCCGACGACATTGTGAATATGGGTCTTGCGAAGCTCGTTGACGCTCCCGTTCTGCTTGTAGGTGACATTGACCGCGGCGGCATTTTCGCACAGCTTCTCGGGACTTTAATGCTGATCGAAAACGACGAACGCGAACGTATAAAAGGATTGATCGTCAACAAATTCCGCGGTGACAAAACGATATTCCAAAGCGGTGTTGACATTCTCGAACAGCGCGGCAATGTACCGGTTGCCGGAGTTGTGCCGTATATAAAGTGTGATATAGAGGATGAGGACAGCCTTTCCGATAAGCTCGGAAACCGTTCTGCAAGCGGGATCATAGATATCGCAGTGATACGTCTTCCGCACATTTCAAACTACACCGACTTCGACGCGTTTTTGCAGTATGACGGAGTTTCGGTTCGTTTCGTAACGAAATACACGGAGCTCGGCGAGCCTGATCTGATCGTGATTCCGGGTACTAAAAGCACTATCGCGGATATGCGCTGGCTACGTGAGAGCGGGCTTGAAGCCGCGGTAAAAAAGGCAGTCGGAAAGGTGCCGGTATTCGGAATCTGCGGCGGGTATCAGATGCTCGGCAAAAAAATAGCCGACCCCGAAAAATCGGAGGGCGGCGGTGAAATAGAAGGTATGGGACTGCTTGATACGGCGACTGTGTTTTCCGCGGAAAAACATCAGACGCAGACAAGCGGAAATTTCGCGCAGATCGGCGGTATGCTGTCGGCTTTATCGGGGCTGAAATTCTCCGGCTACGAGATACACATGGGCGAGACCGAGGAAAACCCGGAAAAGCTGCTCGACTGCGGAGGCGCTTATTCCGGCAGCGTTTACGGCTGCTATATCCACGGCATTTTCGACGAGCCAGAGGTCTCGTCCGCAGTCGTGAAAACTCTGTATGAGCGCCGGGGACTGCACTTTGACGGAACGGGGATAGACCGCAGAGCGTACAAGGAAAAGCAGTTCGATATACTCGCGGACGAGGTTCGCAAAAATCTCGACATGGAGCTTATCTATACAATCCTCGGTCAGCGCTGATAAAGCGTGTAGAGCATAGCATTCAGAATGGCGGCGGCAACAGTGCTTCCGCCTTTTCTTCCGTCTGCGACGATGTACGGAACGCCCGCTGTCATTATGAGTTTTTTCGCTTCGACGACATTAACAAATCCCACGGGAGCGCCGACTATCAGAGCGGGGCTTATTTTTTTCTCCGTTATAAGCTCGTGCAGTCTTATCAGTGCAGTCGGGGCATTTCCGACTGCGTATATCAGCGTTCTGTCCGCGAACGATTCGGCTGCTTTTTCAACGGAAACAACTGCGCGGGTAACACCGCGTTCCTTTGCTTTTTCGGCAACATCGGGATCTGACATAAAGCAGTGCAGCTCGCAGCCGAGCTTTTTGCAGGCGGGCTTGCTTATTCCGGAAAGAGCCATTTGTGTGTCGGTAACGATGACCGCACCGGCGTTCAGTGCAGCTATTCCGAGCTCTGCGGCATTTTCCGAAAAACGCAGATTATTCTTGTAATCAAAGTCGGCGGTTGTATGAACGCACCGCTTGACGATCAGCTTTTCATGCTCCGAAAACGCGGACATATCGCCGATCTCGTTCTCAATTATTTCCATGCTCCGGCGTTCGATGTCGGCGGGAAGAATGTTTTCGATCTTCATTGAGGTTCTCCTTTATTGGATTAATTTATTGTATTCATTATACCTCAAATTGTCAAAATAATCAAGCCTGTAATGCAAAAACTCCGGGCCGCGTAATACGGCTCGGAGTAAATTATTATATCCTCATGGGGCAGGGAATTGCTGTATTTTATCTGAACATACCGCCGCCCATATCACCGGGCTGACCTCCGGGCATTCCACCCTGCATTCCGCCGGGCTGACCCTGACCCATATCACCGGGCATTCCCCCCTGCATACCTCCGGGCATCATGTCGGGACCCGCAACTCCGCTGTTGTTGTTGAGTACGAAATTGTCGGAAATATAGAAGTCTCCGTCGTAGTCGATACCCGCTTCGCCGCCGTTGCTTGCGGAATTGATCGTCGCTCTGCCGGCGATCAGATTGATATTACCGTTGGAATCGAGACCGTCGCCGCCTGCTTTTACCGTGATGTTTCCGCCGGTCACATTAATTGAGAACTCCAGCTCGTCCGCGTAGGTGCCGTCGGAGTTTGCGGCATTGACCGCGTCGTCCGAAGAAGTCACGTTGATATTTCCGCCCGCGATATTTACGACTGTGCCTTCAAGACCTTCTTCGCAGCTCGTTATCGTTATATCGGGACCCTCGCCGTCGCTGCCGACAGTAAGGATATGATCCGCGTGTATAGCGTCATCGCCTGCACTGATGTCGATATCTCCGGAAAGAATTGTGAAGTCGTAATTGCTGTTTATACCGTCATTTACCGCCGTGATATTTATATTGATATCGCCGCCGATGATAACGCTCGAATTATCACCCGCCTTGATCCCGTTCTTGGCATTTCCGTTTATGTTGAGCGTTCCGTCACCGGTAAAGAATGCAACGGAATCCGCCTTTATCTTTATCGCGGCACCGTCGTACGCGTCCGCAACAGCCTCGTCAGCCGAGTTTTCGTCGTCGGGATTTTCATTGTCGGTCAGAGTAACTGTCCCGCTGATTATCACCTGTACTTCCGCGTTCTTGTTGATCGAAAGTGCGGCACCCGATGTGCTTGTAAGGTCAAGATCGTCGAGAATGAGCACAACGCCGGTTGTTCCCTTCTTGACGGTAATGCTGCCGTCGGAGGACTCACCCGTAACGATGTACGTTCCGGACGAAGTGATCTTTACCTCGCTGTTTTCGGAAACGTCATAAGTGACTGCGTTTTCGGTATCGGCAGTAAGTGTCATCGCGCTGTTCTCCGTTATCCCCTCGGCAATTTCGGTGGGATTCTCAACGGTGGATTCCGCATTTGTCTGATTCTGCGGCATTCCCGGCATACCCTGTCCGTCCGCGATATTGCCATTCTGCGGCAGCTCGGGCGGCTGCTGTCCGTCCGCGATATTGCCATTCTGCGGCAGCTCGGGTGGCTGCTGTCCGTCTGCGATATTGCCGTTCTGCGGCAGCTCGGGCGGCTGCTGTCCGTCCGCGATACTGCCATTCTGCGGTATCGCGGGAAGCTCCTGCACATCAATTACATTAACATTTCCGTCCTGCTGCACTGCGGGCTGCTTCTGCACACTCGCGGCTGCGCTGTTATCCGTGCTGCCGGAATAAGCCGCGCCTGTGTCGGAAGCCGTCGCTGCCGCATCTGATGCCAATTCATTGAATACAAGATTGCCGTCCTTGTCGGTCACCTTAGTTTTTACGGTTGCAAGCTGCTTTGCGGTAACGGAAACCGATGCCGCACCGATAACGAGCTCCTTCGCGTCAAACGCGCTGCCGTTCGACATTACGGAAACTCTGCCGCCGCTGAACTTCACGGTTCCGCCGCTCTTTACCGCGGTGCCGCTGCTCTTTATCACGTTCTTTGTGCCGGACTTTCCGGATATTTCAAGATCGCCGCCGAGCTGCACTATCGCGGGCTCTTCGCCGCCGTCGATCTCTGCGTTATTGAGTATCAGATTTACATCGCCCTTTTTCACGTTGATGTAAAGCGTGCCTTTCAGCTTGCCCTTGATGATATACGTTCCCGCTTCCCTGATCTCAAGTCTGCCGGAGCGGTCATTGATATTCTGCGCTGTTATCGCCTTTGCGGAGCCTGCCGATTCTGCGGATACCACCGGTGTGAGAGCCGCCGTGCTTCCGATTATCGAAAGTGCCGCGATCGCTGCGAGAGTCTTTTTGATTTTCATTGCTGTTTCCTCCTGTTTGTTATTTCTGTTTTATTCAGGCGTTTTCGGTCTGTTCTGTCCCGGTTTTATTCGTTTTGCGTGTACTCTTTTCTTTTGTTCCGGTCTTTGTCTTTTCTGTGCCGGATTTTGCCTTGCCGGTATGCGCCTTTGCAGTCTTTATTCCGACAAGCTCGCCGCTCTCGTCATATTCGAGTGTGATGATATCGCCAACCTTGATATCCGCTGCGGAAACGGTCTTGCCATTTTTGCCGAGAGTGTTGTTTTCGGCAAGTGTTACGGTGAGTGTGCTGCCGTTTTCGGTAAATTCACCGCTGCGGGAGCCCTTGTTCTTCTGCTTACCGCCGCGTTTTCCGGCAGCTTTTTTTCCGGTGCTTCCGGAATTGCTTTCCGTGCTGTCGGCGGTCTTCTTCTCCGGCTTTACCGCGGCTTTCTCCTTTGCCGTGTCGGTATCATCGGTTTTCTGCTTTTTCGCGTACTCTCCGAGTGCCAGTGTGATCTCGCTGCCGTTCACAGCGGTCACTTTTCCGAGCTTGACATTCTTCGCTTTTGGCGCTTTGGTTTCCGCCTGTGCCGTCACAGCAGCGGTCCCGGTGGGGGTGTTATCCGCGGAAGCTGCAACGGAAATTGCGGAGAGGGACATGATGCCCGCGCAGATGCAGGCGGTTGCTTTTAAAGACTTTTTCATAATTAACACGATCCTTTCGTTTGGGTGTTTGGTTTTCTTTTGTGAGTACATAATAACACACTTTTCTTAAAATAATCTTTAAGAAACAAAAAAATCAAAATTTTTTTAAAAAACTCAAACAGAAAACCGCACCTCTCACGCGGCAGCGGAAAGATGCGGTTCTGTATTATCATATATTGTGCCATGAGAAAGTGAACGTCGTCGTTCCGTCCGGTGACGATTCCGCAGTCAGAGACCCCTTGTGCTTGTCCGCGATCGCTTTTGCTATCGAAAGCCCGAGCCCGAAGCCGCCCGTTGACGCTGTGCGGGATTTGTCGGTGCGGTAGAAGCGGTCAAAGAGCCGTGAAAGCTCCTCGGGCGGGATATATTCGCCCTTGTTCGTTACCGTGAGGGTGTGCCTGCCGCGCTTGCTGCGGAAATTCACCGTCACATCACCGCCGGCTGCGGAGTGCGAAATGGCATTGTCGATGAGGATATTCGCGAGCCTCACTATCATCTCCTTGTCGCCCTTTACACCGATACCCGGCTCGATATCCGTCACCAGCGCGTGACCCTTCTCGAACGCCAGTGCTTCGATAGAAAGGCACACGCCCTCGATCGCGCCGGAAGCGTCAAACTCCGTCACGAGCATTTCCGTTTCCTCTCTGTCGTCCTTTGAGAGGTAGAGCATCTGGTTTATCAGCTTTGACATTTTGACAGTCTCGGACTGTATGTACTCAAACCATTTACTCTGTTCCGCCACTGTCCTGTCCGGCTCGGACGTTATAACGTCGATATTCGCGGAGATGACGGTGAGCGGCGTTTTCAGCTCATGCGAGGCGTTCGCGAAAAACTCCTTCTGATCGCTCCACGCCTTTGAGATAGGACGCGCTATCCAGCCCGAGATTATCACGCTTATCGGGAACAGCACGATCAGCGCTCCGAGACCCACCGCGATAAGTATCATCAGCAGGCGCTGCAATGTCTCGATCTGGTTTGTGCGGTCTATGAAGATCACTCTTGTCCGCCCGCCGCTCTTTTTTACAAAGTACCTGTACGATACGTCCGACAGCCGGATATATCCGTCGGAGCTGTTCTGCGCGAAAATGCTCTCTGCGGCGGCGCTTATCTCGTCATCGCTGTCCGGCTTGCTGTACGGGCTGCTGTATGTGACCTCCTTCGCCGTGCCGTCGGAGGACATCAGCACGGATATCCAGCTTCGTGAGGACTGGCTTTTCCTGTTGTCACGCTTTGCGCCCGGATCGCTTTTCTTTGACGGCTCTGACGCTGCGGGAGGCTGCGGTTTGGTATCCTTCTCCTGCTTTGCGGGCTCCTCGGGCGAAACGGCGCTGAGTGCGGAATTTACCGCCTTGTCGGTCTCCTCCGCCTCGGAGTTCTGCATAAATATATAGATACCCGAAACGATAGTCGTTATCAGTATCGTAAGTCCTATCATAATGACAGCCGTAATTCTTATGCGAAGTTTTTTTATCATACACGGCACCTCACTTTGTTTCAAGACTGTAACCGACACCGCGCAGGGTCTTTATCTGCACGCCGGACTTTATATACCCGAGCTTCTTGCGCAGGAAGGAAATGTACACCTCGACGTTGTTGTACTCCGCGTCGGATTCATAGCCCCATATCTTCACGAGCAGGTTTTCCTTTGTCAGCACCCTGCTGCCGCCGCGAAGAAGTATCTCCATTATCGAAAACTCCTTCAGTCCGAGCTTGACGGAATTGCTGCCGCATGAGAGGGTATATGTCGAAAGATCGAGTGACAGATCGCTGAACGAAAGCGTGTCGTCGCAGATCAGCTCCGATGCGCTGCGTCTGCCGAGAGCGCGTACTCTCGCAAGCAGCTCCTCCGTGGCGAACGGCTTTGTGAGGTAGTCGTCCGCGCCGCTGTCGAGCCCCTTTACCTTGTCGGCGATCTCGTCCTTTGCGGTTAGCAGTATTACCGGGGTCTTTATGCCTTCCTTCCGCAGTTCCCCGAGCACCTCGATACCGTTCATTCCCGGGAGCATTATATCCAGCACGATAACGTCGTAGATACCGGAAAGCGCGTTGTCAAGACCGTCGCTGCCGTTATATGATGCCTCTGCTATCATTCTGTTCTTGGTGAAGATCTGGACGAGCGCGTCTGCAAGCCGTTTCTCGTCCTCGACAATAAGTATTTTCATCTGTTCTCCGCCTCCCGCATTTTTATCCTGACTATTATAATAATACATCTACCTTAAATTTACCTTAAATAATACGAGACGGAATTATTTCAATTCACAATTCACTATTGTGAAGTCTGCCTGCGGCAGACGTATCTGAATCGTGACGAAGTACGAAAGTATTACCGTAAAAAGATGTATTTGTAGCACGAACAAGTCTTTTAGCTTTGTCAATTTTTAAATCCGTCCCAATACGCCGCATGGAATCGGCGATAAAAATGGCGGACGAGACTTCTTAATTGTGAATTGAATTGTTGTTGCAGAGAATATTGTTTTTAAATGGATACAACAGACACATAATAAAGAGGGATTTCGGATAATGTCACTGCCGGGACTGAAAGCTATATTCACAAATCGGATATTCTTCCTGCTTAATATTGTTTTTTATGCGATAGTGTGTTAAAATAAAATGGGTTATAAGACTAATCAACAGGGAGGTCTGAATATGTTTAAAAAATTAGGCTCGCAGATAGTTTTTATCACAAGCGCTTGTATAATCCTTGTGGTTGCGGTGATGCTTACTGTCTCTATCATTCAGTTCAGGAACTACAACGACAGCATAATGCTCGAACGCGCGGTTGTCGGTATGCAGGTGCTTGAAAATACCGTTGATAACGAGATAAACAACCTTGCCGAGCTTCACAGCAGCTTCTCGAAGGATATCAGGTTTACGGCTGCCTTACCGTCTGTCAACACGGAGGCTTTCGAGACCTTCAAAAGTGAGGAGCTTACGGGCAAGAACGACGTTTATCTTGTCATAACGGACACAAAAGGCTCGATAGTTTACAATACGCCCAACTACCCGCTGAAATCGTTCGATTACAGTCAGGTTGTAGGCGGCAAAACGATACACGGAATAGCGAGATGCGACGGAGAGCTTGTTGCCATGCACGCCGGGCCGATCTCGGTTTACGGTGACAGCTACGCGGTCTGCCTCGGATTTACAATGGAGGCTACCGACTGGCTCGACGAGGTAATGAAGATATCCAACTGCGACGCTACGGTGTGGAACCGGAACATAAGATATGCCACAACTCTGAAAAGGGATAACGGCGAGCGCGCGGTAGGCACTGATCTTAATGAGGACGTTGCCGAGGCTGTGCTTGACAAGGACGGAAAATACGAAGGTCAGCACGATGTTGTTGAGCGGCACTATTACGTTTCCTACCAGACCATGAAGGACTACGAGGGTAATATAGTCGGTGCGTACTGGGCGGGTGCCGACGCGAGAGACGCGGACGGCAAGTTCGGTGCGGTCACGGCGGCAGCGATCATTATCGGAGTTATCGGCGCTCTCGGAATTGCAGTGGTAATATTTATTTTCTGTATGAAACGAGTTACCGCGCCGCTTGAGCAGGCGGAGAATTACGCGGGCGAGATGCTTGTCGGCAAGCTCGACTCCACGAGCGTGAATTACAAGTTCGCCGACGACGAGATAGGCAAGTTCGTGGAAGTCCTCCGCAGCGCGAAGCACGGAATGAACGATGTTGTCGGGGACTCGTCGAGGATATTGCAGGCTATGGCGGAAGGCGACTTCACCGAGACACCGAAAGTCGATTATCCCGGTGTATTTGAGGATATCGAGAGGAGCATTCTTAAAATAGAGAACGATCTCGGCGCGGCGCTCGGCAATATGAACACATCCTCGGACGAGGTGCTTTCCAGCTCGAACCAGATGGCGGAGGGCTCTCAGTCACTTGCCGACGGAACGACGCGGCAGGCTTCGGCGATACAGGAGATATCCGCGACTATCGCGGAGGTCTCGGCGCAGATCTCCAATACGGCGCAGAACGCGGCGCAGGCAGGCGAGCTGTCGAGGCAGACACAGGACAAGGTGAACCGTCAGGATGCCGAGATACAGAGCATGGTAAGCGCGATGAACGAGATCAGCGATACGTCGAAGGAGATCGGAAAGATCATCAAGACTATCGACGATATCGCGTTCCAGACGAACATACTCGCGCTGAACGCGGCTGTTGAGGCGGCGCGTGCGGGAGACGCGGGCAAGGGCTTCGCTGTCGTGGCGGACGAGGTGCGCAACCTCGCGAGCAAGTCCGCGGAAGCCGCGCAGAGCACGTCGTCTCTCATAACGGCTTCAATCGACGCGGTGGACAAGGGTTCAAAGATCGCGCTCGCCACGGCGGAGTCGATGAAGGAAGTCAAGGATATGTCCTCGCAGACGACATCGCTTATCACCGAGATCGCGACGGCAAGTGCGGAGGAGACCCACTCTATCCGTCAGATAACGACCGGTATCGAGCAGATATCGCAGGTAATACAGACCAACTCGGCGACTGCCGAGGAGACCGCCGCTTCCTGCGAGGAGCTTTCCGGACAGTCCAGACTGCTCAAGGATCAGGTATCCCGGTTCAGAATAAATCAATGATAATATCGGCATCATGTCCGTGCTTCCTTTTGACGGGAAGCACGGATTTTTTGTTGTTAAAATGACTAATTCGGATATCCCGGTTTTGTGTGCATGAAACAAAATATCCGAAAAATCCATAAAAAGTATGGATTTTGTATTGCAAAAGCGTGTGTAGATGAGTTAAAATGAATAAAAGAAACCGCAAATACGCAAAAGTTATTGTGTAATATTTGACATTTTTTTATCAATCCCGGCTTCGGAATTGAGTGAACAAGGCGAAGCCGCGGTTCGCGGATAATCGTTTACAGAACCGCAAACCCGCATTGCTGCGTCGTTCGTGCCGGGAAGGAGCACATGATGGATACTATATATATTACTCCCTCGGACAGCCTTTCCGGGGCTCTCGGCTCCGCAAAGCCCGGTACCCGGATTGTCCTTGCTCCGGGAACGTACAACGAAAAAACGGAGATACACATTCCGGACATAGAGCTCGTCGGCGAGGACGCGGAAAACACCGTGATAATATGGGACGATTACGCGCAGAAGCTCGACGAAAAGGGCGTAGAGTACAACACGTTCCGCACTTACACCGTTGCCGTGCTCGCACCGGGCGTTACGTTCAGAGATCTGACCGTTGTAAACGGCGCACGCTTCCCGGAGGTAAAAGGGCAGGAGGTAGCGCTTACCGTCTGCGCCGACGGTTTTCTCGCGGAGAACTGCCGCTTTGTTTCCACGCAGGACACGGTGTTCTGCGGACCGCTCCCGCCCGATCTCATAGAAAGGTACGACGGGTTCCTGAAGGACGAGCTGCGCAGGGGCGGCGCAATGAAGCAGATATTCAGGAACTGCCTCATCGCCGGGAACGTGGACTTCATTTTCGGCTGCGCGGACGCTCTGTTTGAGGGCTGCGAGATACGCTCGGTATATGATGTCCGCGGTCACGGCTACGTCGCGGCACCCGCGCACGAGCTCTCACAGAACATCGGCTTTGTGTTCTCCGACTGCACGCTCACCTGCGAGGACGCTGTCGCGGACGGCTCGATATATCTCGCAAGACCGTGGCGCGATTACGGGAAATGCTCGTTTATAAACTGCCGCTGCGGCAGGCATATAGCCCGCGAGGGCTTTGACAAATGGAACGATACCGGGCGGGACAAGACCGCGCGGTTTGCCGAATACGGCGACATACCCGACGGAAGGGTCCCGTGGAGCCGCGTCCTCACCGTAGCGGAGAAGGACGAACTGCTGAAATACTTCGGCTGAGCGCCTGTCCGGACCGCTCTGCACTTATGAAGGGAGACATTATGAACAGCATCGTATATGTAGGCAGACACCTTATCACTTTTGCCACCAAACAGCATTTCCACGACGAATGGGAGCTGATATACTGCACCGGCGGTCAGGGACAGTTTGAATTCCGGGATATGGCGCTGACCTACGGCTCGGGCGACATAGTGATAATACCGCCGAAGACCCCTCATACCAACAACAGCGAGGAGGGCTTCACGAATATCCACATCAATATCGCCGACGCGACATTCCCGTTCCGCGAGCCCATGCTTATTGCAGACGATACCGACTGCCACATACTGAGCGCTTTCAGGGACGCGTTTTACTTCTTCAACAGTGATATCGAGAGCAAGCAGCTCGTCTCCGACGCTCTCGGCAACCTGATCGTCAACTATGTGACGGCGTTCCGTGAAGCGAAGCCTATCCGCGGCATCGTCGATGAGATCAAGAGCAACATCACCCAGAACTTCACCGACTGCGACTATGAGCTCGACAAGTATCTGCGCACCATACCGTTCAGCTACGATTACCTGCGCAAGCTGTTCAAGAGCGAAATGGGCATGACCCCGCACAGCTACCTGACCACGCTTCGCGTACAGATGGCGGAAAAGCTGCTGTGCTCGTACAAGACGGGCGAGCTGAACATATCCGAGATAGCCTACGTCTGCGGGTATTCCGATTCGCTGTACTTTTCGAGGGTGTTCAAGAAAAGCTACGGCTGTTCCCCGAAAAAATACGCCGAGATACACAGCCGGGAGCAGTGAGATTGGCAGACAATAAGTTCGTAAGGAGTACATAAAATGTCATTCAATATAATCAACGAAGCGCGCCGCTGTCTTAACTGCAAGAACCCGTCCTGTCAGAAGGGCTGTCCGATAAGCACGGCTATCCCCGATGTCATAAAGACGTTTCTTGACGGGGATATCGACAAGGCGGGCAATATGCTGTTCGAGAACAACCCGCTCAGCGTTATCTGCTCGCTTATCTGCAACCACGAAAACCAGTGCGAGGGGCATTGCGTCCTCGGCAAAAAGGGTGCTCCGGTGCATTTCAGCAACATCGAGCATTACATAAGTGACAATTATTTCGAGAAGCTCGATTTCAGCGACATCAAAAAGAACGGCATACGCGTCGGCGTTATCGGCGGCGGCCCCGCCGGCATCACGATAGCGATACTTCTCGCGCGCAAGGGCTACGATATCACCATATTCGAGTCCCGCGAGAAGATAGGCGGAGTTCTCCGCTACGGCATACCCGAGTTCCGGCTCCCGAAGCGGCACATAGAGAGATACAAGAAGCTGCTCCTGTCGCTCGGCATAAAGATACGCCCGAACACCTCGATAGGCATTACGATCACCGTTGACGATATGTTCCGCGACGGTTATAAGGCGATATTTATAGGCACGGGCGTATGGAGACCGAACACCCTGCACATCAAGGGCGAGAGCCTCGGAAACGTGCATTTCGCGATAAACTACCTGACAAATCCTGATGTGTTCACGCTCGGAGAAAGCCTGAACATCATCGGTGCCGGCAACTCCGCAATGGACGTAGCGCGTACCGCTCTGCGCCACGGCTGCAAGAAGGTCACCGTTTTCGCGCGCTCCGATCATCTGGCGGCGAGCATAACCGAGGTGGAATACGCCAAGTACGACGGCGTCGAGTTCGTAACGGGCGTTGAGCCGGTGGAGATCACCGACGAGGGAACGATATTCGTGAATGTCGAAAAGGACAGCGAGGGCAACAAACACCGCATAGAGGGCTCCGAAAAGCTCTATCCCGCGTCCTCGACTATCATCGCCGTGTCTCAGGGTCCGCGCAACAGGATAGTTTCGTCCACAACGGGACTTGACATTACCGACAGGGGACTGCTGGTAACGAACACCTACGGAGCAACCACCCGTGACGGCATCTTCGCCGCCGGTGACGTTGTCCTCGGTGCAAGAACCGTCGTTGAGGCAGTCAACTACTCCAAGCAGGTAGCCGACGCCATGGATGACTACCTGCAGGGATTTAAGGAATAAATAGTGAAGAGTGAGATAATTTGCTTGACCGTCTTATCGCGGCATCGTGCCGCGTTTTGCGGTCAGGCTCAAAGCATCATGCTTTGACAGAAACGGCGCGCACACGCGCAGGATCATAATTGTCACTGAATGAGATAGTTTGTGCGTTTTTCGTTTTTTGTCATATTGACCGGATATGTACGCTCCGGCAGCCGATGTCATTATTGTGAATATCGGCACAGCGGCGCAAAGAAACGCGGAAATGCCGTAAACAAGAGCTTTGCGGGCTGTATGGGCTGAAAATGCTGTTAATTTTTTGTCAATTAAAATCGGAGAAAAACCGTAAAATACATACAAAAATGTACCCGAAAATTTGTGAAATATTTTTTGAAAAACTAAAAAATGTCCGGATTGTACATAAAAAAACTGAAATTTGACTTGCAAATCGTGCCGGAAATGGGGTAAAATAAATAAAAGAATTGGGTGCGGTTAAAAGATTTTAGGTAAAAATCACTCCGGATAAAGGACTGATAACAATGAATCTGTCTTTGAAGCAATACAGAAATATAGACCTTCTCATCATGCTTGTCATGCTTGCCGCCGCGGAGTTCCTGATAACCAAAGCCGCGACAGTGTGGTTTCCTTCCGAGCTTTACGTTCTTTCCCCCACAGTCGCCGTAATGTGCATCGTGATGATGCGGTGGGGACCGTTCGCCGCAGTCCACGCTGCGGGCGGAGGTCTGGCGCTTTGCATAGCGTCCGGCGCGAGCCCGGAACAATACGCGGTATATTGCGTCGGCAACTGTCTCGGACTTGCGGCGCTGCTGCTGTTCAAGACATGGGGCAAGGAAAAGATCAGAAACAGCATAGTTTACACGATCCTGTTCACAGTCGCCGCCTTCTGCGCGGTGCAGACGGGACGCTGGACGGTGAGCCTGTTCTTCGGAGCGGAGCCGGGCAGCATCGTAAGACTGTTCGCGTCGGACTCCCTCTCGCTCGCATTCGACGTCATCACCGTGCTGATCGCGCGCAGGATCGACGGACTGTTCGAGGATCAGGTCTCGTACCTTGTGCGCACACAGTCCGAACGCAATAAGGAAAGCATCCCCGACGAGGGTGACACCGAATATAACGATATCTGATATTGAAGGATATAACGGAATTTAAGGAGGTTTCAAATATGGCACTTAAAGCTGCCGACTACCTGATATTCGACGAGGAAAGCGGTACATATATCGAAAACCCCGAACAGGTCGTCAGAGATGATGTCGAAAAGCATCACTGGCTCAACGTTCTGCGAACGGTGCTCAAGGACTGGCGCCTGTATCTTATGCTCGTGCCGATGATACTCGTGTTCCTGTTCTGGCGATACTTCCCGATGTACGAGCTGCTGGGAAGCTTTAAGCTGACCGAGGACGCAAAGACAGTCGCGGAGCAGTATTACTCGGGCTTCTCGTATTTCAGAACGCTCATCACCGGTCTCGGCAACACCGAGCTTTCGATGCAGTTCTGGCGCGCGTTCAGAAACACGTTCCTGCTGAGCTTCTACGGGCTTGTGTTCGGCTTCCCGGTACCGATAGTTATCGCGCTGTTCTTCAATGAAGTGCGTTCCAACATCGCGCGCAGCATCTACCAGGTGCTCACATACCTCCCGAAGTTCATGTCAACGGTTGTTATGACATCGCTCGTAATAATGCTTGTAAAGCAGGGCTCCGACACCTCCGGTATGCAGCCGGGCGTTATCTCGCAGATGCTCGCGAATATGGGTATGATATCGAGCGAAACGGCGTACTCCGGTATGCTCAACGATCCGCAGTTCTTCCGGGCGATATACCAGATAAGCGGTATCTGGGAGAGCGCCGGATATGACAGTATAGTATTCTTCGCCGCGATAATCGCTATCTCGCCCACGAGCTACGAGGCCGCGCAGATAGACGGTGCCGGCAAGATGTCGCAGATGAGATATGTAGTCCTCCCGTTCATTCTTTCCACAATAGTTATCATGCTCATAACGCGAATAGGTTCGCTGCTCAATATCGGCTATGAAAAAGTCCTGCTGCTCTACAACCCCAACACCTATGTGACCGCCGACGTTGTATCGACGTTCGCGCAGAGAAACGGTATAGCCGGATCGCTGAAGGGTCTTGTGTCGGCGGCGGAAATGATGAACAATGTTATCGGAATGCTGCTTGTGATCGGTGCAAACACAATTGCCAAAAAAGCGTCCGACACGTCACTTTATTAAAGAGGTGGCTGTATGAAAAGAAAACTTGAAATTTCGGAGCTTATTTTCAAGATAATAAGCTATATGCTGCTGACTATGTTCGCAGTCGGCTGCCTCTACCCGTTTATCTACACGATATCCTCCGCGATAAGCGGATATGCCGAGGTAAGAGACTCGACGATCGTGCTGTTCCCGAAGAACGTCCAGTTCGACGCGTTCAAGGACGTATTCAACGACAACGTGTTCTGGAACGCATACACCAATACGCTGTTCCTTACATTCTACGGCACGATATTTGAGATGCTGCTCTCCATTCTCGGTGCCTACGCGCTTTCCAAGAAGCGCCTGCTCTTCCGCAAGGGCTTCAACTTCTTCTTAGTATTCACAATGTGGTTCAGCGCCGGCCTTGTACCGCAGTATTTGAACTACCTCGCCACAAAGCGTGTGTTCCAGGGCGTCGGCATCATGGACGACAAGTGGCTCGTAGTTATCGCAATGGGTATGCAGGCTATGAACATTATCCTGCTGCGCAACGCCTTCGAGGGTGTTCCGTCGGAGATCGAGGAAGCCGCGAGAGTTGACGGCGCAACGGAAATGCAGATACTCCGCAAGGTATATATGCCGATGAGCAAATCCATAATCGCGACAGTCGCGCTGTTCTTCGGAATATCGCGCTGGAACGGATACTTCTGGGCGAGACAGATGATCTCGAGCACCAACGAGCAGCCGCTTCAGGTTTACCTGAGACTGCGACTTGAGGAGTATTCCGATCCCGAGCTCACGACGAACTGGCAGCTCAGCCACAACTACGCACCGGATTCGGTCATCTACGCGCTTATCGTCTGCTCGATAATCCCGCTCCTTGTGATCTATCCCTTCATTCAGAAGTACTTCGCCAAGGGCGTGAATGTCGGCGGCGTCAAGGAGTAAACAAACCGTTCAAGTTATCACCCGCTTTAAGCGGACGATATATAACGAGTCTTTAATTCTGAGACTATATCCTAAAAGGAGGAAGAAAATGAAGAAATCCAAACTTACGACATTGTTCATTGCAGCGGCAATGGCGGCAACGTCAATTCTTTCCGGCTGCGGCGGAACACCCGCAACCACTACCGCAGGCACAACGGCAGCTCCCGGAACCGATGCTCCCGGCACAACGGCGGCCCCCGCGGAGACAACCACCGGAACTATTCCCGAAAAAGTTATTGAGGCAGAAGCTCTCACATACGCTGACGGCACAACGCTCCGTATGGCGTGCGGCTACAACAACGACAAGACCGGTATGAGCTTTACCGCAGACCTCGCAGGTGAGGGAATCACTCTCGCGGACGGCAAGACATACCACACCGGCGACCTGAAGCCCACATGGCAGGCTGTTGAGAGCATTCTCAGCATCAAGATCGAGGACAAGTATCAGGGAAACAACGCTACCAACGAATATCAGTACTGGGATGCTCAGCTTGACCAGATAGATATGCTCAGCGGTACCGCAACCCTCCTTTCCGAGAACGGTCAGCAGGGCAAGCTCGTTAACCTCGCCGAACATCTGAATGAAATGCCTAACTTCAAGGCTTATCTCGAAGCTAACCCGATCGTCCGCCTCTCCATCACAGGTGCGGCGGCAGGCCCGAACGCAGGCGCTATCTACTTCTCGCCTTACTTCGACGGTGTTAACGATATCGAGCGTATGCCGCTTATGAGAACCGACTGGGTAGAGAAGCTGCTCAACGGCTCCGGCGAATTTACGGCAGACAAGTGCAACAACACAGCTACTCCCGCTTACACACCTTATATGCCCACTTCCGGCAAGGTTGAGATCGACGTTGTCAAGAAGGACGGCTCCGCAACAGAGACGATCACCAAGGATTACGACGCATACGGCAACATCGTTGATAAAATGAACGCTGCCGGCTCCATAGACGGCGTTACGGCAGTCAATATGCTCCGTGAGTACATCGACAAGACATACGACGGATACTACGGCGAAAACAGAGCAGACCTCTTCATCGGTCAGAACGCGGCATGGGACGCTGACGAGCTCGTAGCTCTTCTCCGCTGCGTAGTTGCCAACCCGCAGACACTCAACGGCACAGACAATGTTGAAGGCCTCCACACCCGTGAAGACAGCAACAACCAGAGACGTGTCGATATGTTCCGTTTCGCAGGCACACTCTTCGGTATCCGCGGCCTCGAGTCCAGACTTGACTTCCTCTATGTAGGCACAGACGGCGAGCTCCATGACGCTCGTAACGAGGTTGAGACCTACAACGCTCTCGCAAAGATGAACGACATGGTAAAAGAGGGCATCATCTCCGCAGCTTTCGTTAACAACGAAGATGTAAAGACAGAAAAGTACCTCACAGATGACCTCGGCTTCATGCACTACGACTACAACCAGACACAGACAGCTTACAACGCAACAGCTCTTGACAACGCTGCAGGCGAAAAGTACATGGCAGTTATGGTTCCTGTTGCACGCTGGAACGACGGCACAGAAAGGTTCATGAGATTCACAGAGTCATGGCGTTCCGTTAAGACAGACGGTTGGGGAATCTCCGTTGCAGGTATCAACGGCAACACAGATAAGCTCAACGCTTGCCTCAAGCTCATCGACTACGCATACAGCAAGGACGGCATGATCCTCATGTCCTATGGTCCCGACGACTTCATCAAGGGTTCCGCAGGCAACTACGAGACATTCGATTTCAACGGCGAACAGTGGCCTCAGATCGCCGATGCTACATACCAGGAACTCTGGGATAAGTCCAACGGTAACTACACCAACTACGCTCGTAACTACATCGGTTCCACTCTGAGCTTCGTAAAGAGCCAGGCATTCGAGTATCAGTGCACACACGAAGTAGGTAAGGAAGGCGCAGGCTACATCTCCAAGGCTATCGCTCTCGGCACTATCAAGCACCCCGAGCTCGCACTTGCTTCCAACAGCTGGTACACCTCCGTTCCTACGGTCCTTCCTCAGGAAGTTGCTGAAACAAACGCTATCAACGAACTCACCAACCTGAGCGCTTCCGGTATGTTCGGCGGCGCCAAGGATCAGGTAAACCTGTTCGTTGACATCATCGCAAAGGGCTTCACAGGCGAAACGGGCGCAGACGCTGCAGCAACAGCGGATACAGTATCCAAGGCAGTTGCGGACGGCGGCTGGGGCGGCACAACATACCTCGCACGCAGAAACGAAGCATGGCACAGACTCCAGACATTCTATAAGACTATAAACGGCTAAAATTATTTTCCCGATCCTTACGGTATCTGCCCGGCGGACCCGAATACGGGTCCGTGGCGGCAGTGCCGCGGACGGATCGTTGCTTCACCGATCTATTCTTAAATTCATAGTTCCTCTGACGATACCGGCTGTGCAAAGCCCCGGAAAACCCCGGCTTTGCGCCGGCGAGTATCGCGTAAGAGCAGATCGGTGAGGCAATGAAAGCAAACTTACCGTCCAATTTCTGTAATAAAGGAAGGTTGTTATGTACAAGAAACAAATGATATTTCAGAAGATCGTATGTATGGCGGCTTTGATAATGGCTGTTCTTGTATTCGTCAGCTCTCTGGGATTTGCGACAGACCTGTACGATGTAATGAGCAAGGCTGTCGATTATCCGGGTACCGAATGGCAGTACGAGAAAGTACCGGGCGCAACGGTGTACTACGACACCTTCGAGTTCAATTCGGCATACACAGGCGTATCCATAGTCCTTCTGATAATCACACTGCTCCTGTTCATTACAAATACACATTCGCGCCGCAAGTACTACATCGGCAACTACATAGCGACGGGTCTCGTGGCAGCGGCGCAGATCGCTTCGGCGGTATGGTGCGTACCGCAGATACTGAGCTACAAATCGCAGTACCAGAACGAAGTCGATTTTGAAGCGCTCAAAGCGTTCTCAAAGGACTGGGGAACCTTATACAAGGGTCCCGACGAAACATTCTGGTTCGATCTGTGCTGTGTGATCTTCATACTGCTTATAATTACGTCTTTGCTGCTCGCCGCGAATGTATTCTTCAAGATCACGGTCATGAAAGCCGAACGCGAAGCGATAGGCAGAGGAAAGGGTGAGTGATATGGCGAGTAAAGTTAAGACCTTGATAAAAAAGGATCGTCTGCGCTTTACAAAGAACAAGCTGTCAGCGGGCCTTATCCTCGCGGCGATCGCGATAAACGCGCTGTACTTTGTGAGCATATACAGATCCGATGTCGGAAGCTACTATTACAATCTGACGATAGGCGTTTCGATACTGTACAACCTCATTTTCATGCTGATCGCGTTCCTTTCCTCCGAGGGAGTCAAGAACTATAAAATAGGGTATGCCTATGCGGCGATAGTGCTCGGCATAGTGCAGATAGGACGTATCTTCGTACTTCCGTCGCAGGCGCACGCGGCACAGAACACGGTAGTCGGCAAGGAAGCGGAGACTGTGATGCTTGACGATCAGTTCGGATATGTGGCGATATGCCTGTGCTTATCCGCGGCGCTGCTCATCTGTGCCGGTGTTATCGGTATCATAAAAACAACAACTCTCAGAAATTATCAGGCTGAGCTCGACAAGAAAAATGAGGGGAACAATCAATGAGTGGTCTTCAATTACAGCATCTCGAAAAGATCTATGATAATAATGTACAGGCTGTCTTTAACTTCAACCTCGATGTAAAGGACGGAGAGCTTATAGTTCTTGTCGGTCCGTCGGGCTGCGGGAAATCCACCACGCTGCGTATGGTAGCGGGACTTGAGGATATAACAAAGGGCAAGCTCATCATCGACGGCAATGACGTTACGCAGACACCGCCGAAGGACCGCGATATCGCGATGGTTTTCCAGAACTACGCGCTTTACGGCCATATGACGGTGTATGAGAATATGGCATTCTCGCTTATGCTCCGCAAGGAGAGCAAGAACACGATACATCAGAAGGTAATGGCGGCGGCGGAGATACTCGATCTCACAAGCCAGCTCAACAAGAAGCCCGCGCAGCTTTCCGGCGGTCAGCGTCAGAGAGTCGCAATGGGACGCGCGATCGTGCGCACACCGAAGGTTTTCCTGTTCGACGAACCGCTCTCGAACCTCGATGCCAAGCTGAGAAGCTCGACACGCCGCGAGATACTGCTGCTGCATCAGCGCCTGAACGCGACGATACTTTATGTAACGCACGATCAGACCGAGGCACTTACGCTGGCGGACAGAATAGTATGTATGTCAATGGGTCACGTTCAGCAGATCGGCACGCCGCTTGAGCTGTACGACGATCCCTCGAACCTGTTTGTTGCGGGATTTATCGGACTTCCTCCGATGAACTTCTTCGATGTTGAGCTACGCGCGGGTCAGGCGATATGCAAGGATTTCACCGTCGATCTTACGCCGGAGGAGCAGAAGCTGCTCGGCTGGCACGAGGGCAAGACCGTCACAATGGGTGTACGTCCCGAGCATATTGTTCCGGGCGGAACGATACCGGTGGATGTCATCTCGAACGAGAACCTGGGACAGAACACGCTGGTGAACGGCATGGTAGGAAAGCACAAGATAACGTGCAAATTCCGCGAATGGTGTACATACAAGTACGGCGATATAGTAAAGGTTTCCTTCACAAAGAAGCATTTCTTTGACCGGGAAACCACAAACTCTATAAGATAAGGGGGAAACGGCAATGGCAGATCAGAAGACCGCGAACGGACAGAAGCGCGGTATCAAAGAGATCATACGAAAGTCTATGGTCTCGCTGAAGCGGACACCTCACGTTATCCCTCTGGTATTCCTTGTTCTCGCGTTCCTAATCTATTCTCTCAACCTCTCGTCTATCGCGAATACAACAGCGAGGATCAACGGCGCGAATATGGGTCAGTGCGAATTTGTCGCGATGCTTTTCTCCATACTCGCTTTCGTGGTATTTATCCGCACATTCCCGAGGCGCAAGCCCGCCAACAAGATAATGCTGGGACTGCTGTTCTTTATGCTGGCGCTGCTGGTGTTCGTGGACATCGTTTATCTGGTGCGCATCGTCACCGCCGTTACGCGCGCCGAGAACCCTATCGTAATAGATGAACAATCGGTATATATCAAGGTTTCGCAGGCTGTTGTGACAATGCACATCATCTTTGTCGGTGTGACCGCGGTGCTGCTCGGACTGCTTCCTTTCTATTCCAAGATCATCAGAAAGATCAATACATCTATCGAAGTCGAGGGCAACGAGGATATCGAAGCTATCGACATCTCCTACGACGAAGACTGATACCGAGGCTGTACGGCGTAAAAACCGTACAGCCCGTCTTACAGGACAGGGTTGGTTGAAATATGGCTGAAAAAAAGCAAAAAAAAGAAGACAGATCGGCTGCAGGCTATTACAATCTTAAAACAGACGCCGTTGATCGTCTGGTGGACACAAAGAACGCACCGGAGGTCAGCGACGAGGAGATCGGAAAGTACACATCGAAAAAGAAATTCCATATCCCGATGTGGCTGAAGATCCTGTTTGTAAAGTTCTGGTTTGCGGGGGCGGTCTGTTATTTTTTCCTCTGGGGACTCGGAATGTATCTGCGCGGGATAGATCTTATGGTAGTTCTCGCGGTGGGTCTCGGAGTAGTGACCGATCTTATGGTGAACCGAGCTCTGCGGCATTTTGAAAGAGAGCAGGGCGAGAACGACAAATGGATCATGGTGACCGTCAGAAAGTTCTGGTCCATATTCCTGAACGTGCTCTATGCGGGAGTTCTGCTGTACTGCGTTTTCCGCACATACTATTCGATAAATATGATGCTCGGCGTGAATGCCGGTGCGGACGCGTCGGAGGAGGTAGCGATGCTCGGCGTTGAGCCGATACTGTTCGGGCTGTTCTATCTCGGATTCGATATGCTGTTCATATTAGCCAAAAGAACGATCGTAAGCGTCTTCCGCGACGCGGCGGCAAAGACCTCCGGGGGCGGGAAACAAAAGGAGAACCAATGATAAGAACACTGTTTGCGGGTCCCACGAGCGCCTGCTTTGAGACAGATAACAAAACCGCGTATTTCAGCAGGTGCGAATATACCGTGACGCTTGACGGAAAAGAGCAGTTCACCGCGGATACGAATGTATTCTCGCTGTTCGGGCTTCTGCCGGACCGTGAATATGAGCTTGCGGTAACGGGGCATGAGCCGCTGAAATTCAGGACTGCCGCCGAGACCTGCGCGGTGAATGTCAGGGATTTCGGTGCAGCCGGAGACGGTGCTGCCGACGATACGCAAAGCATACAGACCGCCGTAAACTGCCTGCCCGCGGGAGGAAGACTGTATTTCCCCGATGGCGTGTATTACACGGCTCCGATATGCCTGAAAAGCCACATTACGATCGAGCTTTCGGAGAAGGCGGTGCTGCTCGGACACACCGATCAGTCGCGCTATCCGGTCATTCCCGGCGAGCTTAATGACCTCGTAACGGGCGAGTCGGTGCATTTCGGCGCTTGGGAAGGCAACGCGGTGCCGATGCATCAGGCGCTGCTGTTTGCGGAGTACGCCGAGGATATCCGTATAGTCGGAAGAGGTACGGTTGACGGCAACGCGCGCAGCGGCGGCTGGTGGGAAAATGTCAAGGACAGGAAGATACCGCGTCCGAGACTTATCTTCTTCAACCGCTGCAAGGATATCACGATACACGGGATCACGGCGCAGAACGCCGCTTCGTGGCAGCTCCACCCGTATTTTTCGGAGCATATCGACTTCCTCGATCTTGCGGTGAACGCGCCGAAGGACAGCCCGAACACCGACGCTATGGACCCGGAAGCCTGCGACAACGTGAACATCATAGGCTGCCGTTTCAGCGTGGGCGACGACTGCATAGCGATAAAGTCGGGCAAGATAGAGCTCGGCAGGAAATATAAGCGTCCCGCGAGCCGCCATACGATACGCAACTGCGTGATGCGGTTCGGACACGGCGCGATAACGCTCGGAAGCGAAATGGCGGGCGGAGTGAAGGATCTCACAGTCGAGCGCTGCTTATTCGAGCTTACCGATCGCGGCATACGCATAAAGACCCGCCGCGGAAGAGGAAAGGATGCCGTCATCGACGGGGTTCTGTTCGAGAATGTGAAAATGGACGGGGTGCTCACGCCGATAGTCATAAATATGTGGTACAACTGCTGTGACCCGGACAGATACTCGGAGTACAACACGACACGCGAGAAGCTGCCGGTGGACGACAGAACGCCGTACCTCGGCAAGTTCGGGTTCAGAGATATGCAGTGCCTCAACTGCCATGTCGCGGCGTGCTACTGCGACGGGCTGCCGGAAATGCCTATCGATGAGATAACGCTCGAAAACATAGATTTCACCTATGACCCCTCCGCACAGCCCGGATATCCTTCAATGAAGAACAACAACGAGCTGCTGTGCAGGGCGGGAATGTATTTTGACAACGTAAGAAAGCTTACGGTCAGAAATGTCCGTGTCGAGGGCTGCGAGGGCGACGAGCTCATCGCACATAACGTGGGGGAGCTGATCAGGGAGTAATGATGTACAAGGATATTGAAAACTATATCGACAGGCTTATAGAGGGCTCTACGCCGGACAAGCCGCTCTGGAATATCGAATCCATACTTGAGGGCAAGCCCCTGAAGTGGAACTACATAGACGGGTGCATGATAACCGCGCTGCTGTCCGCGGCGGAGATAACCGGAGAACGGAAATACTCGGACTTCGCGGAGCGCTTCATAGACTTTTATGTGCGCGATGACGGCTCGCTGCTCGGCTATTCCATGGAAAACTACAACCTTGACGATGTGAACGAGGGCAGAGTGCTGTTCGATCTTTACAGATCCACCGGCAAGGAAAAGTACAGAAAGGCGATCGGACTTCTGCGTGAGCAGCTCGAAAAGCAGCCGCGCACGAATACCGGCAATTTCTGGCACAAGAAGGTATATACCGATCAGATCTGGCTGGACGGGCTTTATATGGCGCAGGTGTTCTACGTCAGATATCAGAAGGAATTCGGCGGCGGGGACTACTCCGACACGATGTCGCAGATACGCAATGTCCGCAGATATATGTTCGACGAGAACAAGAAGCTGCTGTATCACGGGCTCGACTGCTCGAAAAAAATATTCTGGGCGGATAAGGAGACCGGACTTTCCAAAAACTTCTGGCTCCGTGCCATCGGCTGGTTCACCGTGGCGCTGGCGGATATCATTGATTATATCGACAACGAAGAAAACAGGGAAGAGCTCTGCGGCATTTTCCGCGAGGTCATCGATGGCATAGCGCAGTACGCAGACCCGGATATCGGTATGTTCTGGCAGGTAGTCGATCAGGGCGGACGCGAGGGCAACTACCTCGAAGCGAGCGGCAGCAGCATGATAGCATACGCGATGATGAAAGGGGCGCGGCTCGGCGTTCTCGATGAGAAATACGCGGCGCAGGGCAAGAAGACCTTCGACGGCATCTGCAAAAAATATCTGAAAATAAACGAAGCCGGAGAGCTGAACCTCGGCGGAATCTGCCTTATGGCGGGGCTCGGACCCGACGACAACAGGACCCGCGACGGCAGCTTTGAGTATTACATTTCCGAGCCGGTGGTAGAGAACGACGCGAAGGGCGTTGCACCGTTCGTGCTCTGCTACACCGAGGTAAAACGCCAGCTCGCGGATAAATGAACGTTCCGGGGATTTGCAGTCCCGGCAACGCAGGACGATCTGCAAAAAGGTAAGACTGAAATGAAAAGAATAAAGATCGCGTATATAGGCGGCGGCTCGAAGATGTGGGCGAGAGTTTTCATGAACGATCTCGCGCTCGCGGACGGGCTCTGCGGTGAGATAGCGCTGTACGATATAGACATTCCCGCCGCTCGGACAAACAAGCGTATCGGCGAGCGCATAAACGCCGCGCCGGAGACTGTCTCGAAGTGGGATTATACGGTATGCCCGGAGATAGGGGACGCGCTTGACGGTGCGGATTTCGTTATCTGCTCCATTCTGCCGGGTACGTTCGACGAAATGGAAGCCGACGTGCATCTCCCCGAAAAGTACGGGATATATCAGTCCGTCGGCGATACGGTAGGCCCCGGCGGAGTGCTCCGCGCAATGCGCACGGTGCCGATATACGAGGGCTTCGCGCGTGAGATCAAGGAGCACTGCCCCGATGCGTGGGTGCTCAACCTCACCAACCCGATGACCGCCTGCACAAAGACGCTTTACGATGTATTCCCGGAGATAAAGGCTTTCGGCTGCTGTCACGAGGTATTCCATGCGCAGGAATTTCTGTGCTGCGCTGCGCACGAGATACTCGGCGTACCCAGACCGAAGCGGCAGGAAATTGTAAGCGATGCCTGCGGTATAAACCATTTCACATGGATAACCGAGGCGCAGTACAACGGCGTTGACCTGCTGAAAATACTTCCGGAATTTATAGACAGGTTCTATGAGAAAGGCTACTGCGAGCGCGAGGGTATCGCGCCGGACGGCTTCCGGGACGATCCGTTCCTGTACGGGAACAAGGTAAAAATGGATCTGTTCGGGCGGTTCGGAGTTCTCGCGGCTGCGGGGGACAGGCACCTTGTCGAGTTTATGAACAACTCGTGGTACATAAAGGACAAGGCGGACGCGGAAAGGTGGCTCTACCACCTGACTGCCGTGGATTTCCGCAGGAAGGACGGGGCGCAGAAGATTGAGCTTTCCCGCCGCATAGCCGACGGCACCGAAAAGCCGGCGGTCACAAAAAGCGACGAGGAAGTCGTGGAGCTGATGAAGGCTCTGCTCGGGCTGATACCGCCGAAGGTGTCCAACGCGAATGTGCCGAATGTAGGACAGATGAGCGGGCTGCCGCCGGGTTCGGTGGTAGAGACGAACTGCGTATTCTCGCAGAACAGCCTGAAACCGATAGTCTCAAAGCCGCTCCCGGACGAGGTGAACGCGCTTGTTTCAAGAAACGCGTTCAACATCGAGAACACATATTACGGCATTAAGAACCGTGACCTTCGCATGATATTCGAGGCGTTCGTAAACCAGCCGCTGTGCAGCTGCCTGACGCTCTCCGACGCGCGTGAGCTGTTCGGCGCTATGACCGCCGCGACGGAGAAATATCTGAAGGACTATTACCCGACATTGAGGCTGACAAAGTGATCGACGCGTTTATTTTTGCGGCAAATTCCGTACTTCCGATAGTATTTCTGATAGTCACGGGCTATGTGCTCAAAAGGATAGGGCTGCTGACGAAGGAATTTCTCGATGTCGGCAACAAGCTCACCTTCCGGGTGCTGCTGCCGGTAATGCTGTTCTGCAACGTGTACGGCATAGAGCGTATCGGGGATATAAATCTCGGGTTTGTGCTGTACGGTATCATCGGAATTGTCGCGGTATTCCTACTGGCAGTTTTCGTCTGCTGTATGTTCACAAAGGACACTGCGAAGCGCGGTGTGCTGATACAGGGCGTGTTCCGCTCGAACTACGCGATAATAGGTATCCCGCTCGCGATATCGCTGTTCGGTGAAAAGGCAGCCGCGTCCGCGGGAGTTATGTCGGCATTCTGTGTGCCGCTGTTCAATATCCTCGCCGTGGTGACGCTCACGATATTCAACGGGAATGTCGAAAAGCACAGGGTGGATGTAAAGAAGATACTGCTCGGTATCGTGAAAAACCCGCTCATAATCGGAACTGTCGCGGGACTTGCGGCACTGTGCATACGCGAGATATTTATGATGTGCGACATAGGCTTCCGGCTGAGCGGCATCACGATAATCTATAAACCGCTCGAAAGCATAAAGTCGATTTGCACGCCGTTTGCGCTTATCGTGCTCGGCGGAAGATTCGAGTTTTCGGGTGTTCCGAAGCTGTGGAAGGAGATCGTTTTCGGCACCGTAACAAGAACGGTGGCGGTCCCTCTGCTCGGACTTGTCGGAGCGTATATGCTCCGGAATATCCTTAATTTGACGGGTGAGCATTTTGCCTCCTATGTGGGTGTTTTCGCAACCCCCGTAGCGGTCTCCTCCGCGATCATGGCAAAGGAGATGGGAGCCGATGACGAGCTTGCCGGACAGCTTGTGGTATGGACAAGTCTTGTCAGCACTTTCACAATATTTATCTGTGTGACGATACTTGTCATGCTTGGAGTTTTCTGACGGAATATATCCGTTTTGTCCATAAAGCGAAACGGTTTTGTTATCGCTTTTACAGAGGTTTGGATTTAAAATAGAATACAGGAAGATCCGGAAAGGATCAGAAAAAAACGGAGGTAAAAAATATGATACTTGATATGTTCAGTTTAAGCGGAAAAGTCGCTGTCGTGACCGGAAGCAACACAGGTCTCGGACAGGGCATCTCGAAGGCGTTCGTTGAAGCGGGAGCAAAGGTGCTCGGCGTTTTAAGATCTCCGAGTGACGATACACAGAAAATGCTCGGCGAGGAGAACTTCTCCTACATAACAGCCGATCTCTCGTCCCTTGACCCCGTTGATACGATCATAAACACGGCTGTCGAAAAGTACGGCAGACTCGATATTCTCGTGAACAACGCCGGTATCATAAAGCGTGAGGACAGCATAGATTTCTCGGTTGAGAACTGGGACGTCGTAATGAACACCAACTGCCGCACCCTCTTCTTCCTTTCACAGGCAGCCGCGAGACAGTTCATAAAGCAGAACAGCGGCGGCAAGATAATCTCCGTTGCAAGTATGCTCTCCTATCAGGGCGGCATACGCGTTCCGAGCTACACCGCGAGCAAATCCGCGGTCAAGGGCATCACAATGACTATGGCGAATGAATGGGCGAAGCACGGCATAAACGTAAATGCTATCGCTCCCGGATATATGGCAACAAACAACACCGAGGCTCTGCGCAACGACGCGGACAGAAGCGCGGCTATACTTGAAAGAATACCCGCCGGCAGATGGGGAACTCCCGACGATCTCATGGGCGCTGCGGTATTCCTCGCGTCCTCCGCGAGCGACTATGTGAACGGCTTCACGCTCGCAGTTGACGGCGGCTGGCTTGCGCGGTAAGCGCCTTCGCGCGAGAGAGCGCCTTCGCGCGTCTTATGCTGCACGAAGCAGCAACGTGTTCGCCCAAAGCGCGCACGATGCGCGCTTATAAAACGAACACGAGCAGACAAGTTCTGGGGCTCTGCCCCCGTCCCCGCAAGCCCTTTGCAAAGGGCTTGATCCTAAACCGTTTTGACCTTTTAACAGGATTAGTGGAAATGTAGAAAAACGAACAAAATTTGGAGGATGATATAGAAATGGACAACACAAAATTTCTCGAACAGCTTGAATGTACGGGTATCGTGCCTGTCATCAAGCTGGAAAATACCGCAGACGCGGTAAATCTCGCAAAAGCTCTCTACGACGGCGGCATACGCTGCGCAGAGGTAACATTCCGTGCCGAGGGTGCGGACAAGGTAATTTCGGATATGGTCAAGGCGTACCCCGATATGCTCGTCGGTGCCGGAACCGTGCTCACAACGGACCAGTGCGACAGAGCGATAGAAGCGGGCGCAAAGTTCTGCGTTGCTCCGGGACTTAATCCGAAGGTAGTCGAGCATTGCCTTAACAAGGGAGTTCCGTTCACACCCGGCGTTGCGAACGGCTCGCAGATAGAGCAGGCAATGGAGCTCGGACTTGATTTCGTGAAATTCTTCCCGGCTGAGCAGGCAGGCGGACTTCCGTACATCAAGGCGATATCGGCTCCCTATTCGTCAATGAAATTCATGCCCACGGGCGGCGTGAACGAGAACAATCTCAACACCTACCTCGCGTTCAGGAAGATAGTATGCTGCGGCGGAAGCTGGATAGTTCCCGACAAGCTCGTAAAGGCGGGCAAGTGGGACGAGATAACCGCGCTCTGCCGTTCGGCAGTGAACAAGATGCTCGGCTTCTCGGTTGCGCACATAGGCATAAACTGCGAAAACGAGGACGAGGCTGCGAAAGTTTCCGGCTGCTTTGAGAAGATGTTCGGCTGGGAGCAGAAGCCCGGCAACAGCAGCATTTTCTCCGACTCGCTCATCGAGTGCATGAAGTCCCCGTTCAAGGGCGCGAAGGGTCATATCGCGGTAAGCTGCAACAGCGTTCGCAGAGCGGTATATCAGCTCGGCAATCAGGGCGTTGAATTTGATCTGTCCACCGCGAAGTATGACGCGGACGGCAGAATGACAGTCGTTTATCTGAAGGAAGAATTCGGCGGATTTGCGATACATCTTGTAGAGAAAAAGTAACCGGAAATACGATAAAATTATAATCAAGGAGAATGTTCAAAATGTCAAAGATAGTAACAATGGGCGAGATCATGCTCAGACTTTCCACACCCAACAACGAAAAGTTCATACAGGCAGATGAATTTGATATCAACTACGGCGGCGGCGAGGCGAATGTCGCTGTGTCGCTCGCAAATTACGGTCACGACGCTGAATTTATCACCGCCGTTCCGGACAACCCGATCGGTATGTGCGCGATAGCGGCGCTCCGCAAGTACGGCGTTGAGACAAAGCACATCGCGAAGTGCGGCGAGAGACTCGGAATTTACTTCCTTGAGACCGGCGCTTCGATGAGAGCGTCGAATGTCGTTTACGACAGAGCACATTCCTCGATAGCGACAGCCGACGCGTCGAAGTTCAACTTTGACGAGATATTCGAGGGCGCGGACTGGTTCCACTTCACCGGCATCACTCCCGCTATCTCCGATCTTGCCGCGGAAGTCACCGAGGAAGCTCTGAAAGCCGCAAAGAAGCACGGCGTAACCGTTTCCTGCGATCTCAATTTCCGCAAGAAGCTGTGGTCCTCCGAGAAGGCGCAGAAGGTAATGACAAACCTCATGAAGTATGTTGATGTCTGCATCGGCAACGAGGAGGACGCGGAGAAGGTGCTTGGCTTCAAGCCCGGCAACACCGATGTAACAAAGGGTGACCTTGAGCTGGCGGGATATGTTGATATCTTCGGCAGAATGATAGATCAGTTCGGATTTAAGTATGTGATCTCCTCTCTGCGTGAGAGCCATTCCGCGTCGAACAACGACTGGTCCGCGTGCATAATGGAAGGCAAGACCAAGGAGTTCTACCACTCCAGAAAGTACAACATCAATCCCATCGTTGACCGTGTGGGCGGCGGAGATTCCTTCGCGGGCGGACTTATCTGCGGACTGTGCGACGGCAAGGATTTCAGGGCTGCGCTGGAATTTGCGGTAGCCGCTTCCGCGCTCAAGCACACTATCCCCGGCGACTTCAACCTCGTTACCCGTGCGGATGTTGAGACACTTGCGGGCGGCGACGCTTCGGGAAGAGTTCAGAGATGATGAAGCTGTTTATCCGCGCGCATGATCTCGGTGTGAAGGGCGAGGAGAATATCGCAGCGAGGCTCGATGAGCTCGGACTTGACGGCGTGCAGCTCGTGGCGTACAAATGCCTTGACGGCATTTCTTACGCGCCGGGAGCCGTGACACCCGAACGTGCCGACAGCTTCCGCGAGACCTTTGAGCGTGCAGGCAAGACGGTACCGCTGATAGGCGCGTACTTCAACCCCGTACACCCGGATGAAAACAAAATAAAGAACGGCATCGCGGTATTCAAGGATTACCTTTCGCTCGCAAAGCGATTCGGCGGTAACATCGTCGGCTCGGAAACGGGCTCCTATAACGGCGACAAGTGGACATATCACCCGCAGAACCGCACGGAGGAAGCCGTTGACCGCGTGGTGCGCACATTCTCGGAGCTCTGCGGATATGCGCAGGACTGCGGCGTGAATGTCGGCATGGAGGGCGCGTTCGGACACGTCTGCTACAACGTGAAAACGCTGTATCGTGCCGTGAAGACCATAGGCGCGGACAATATCAGATTTATATTTGACCTGTACAATTATCTTGACGGGTCAAACATAGATAAAATGTACGATATCCTCGAAGAGGGATTGCAGACTTTCGGAGACAGGATATGCGTATTCCACATCAAGGACTGCACCGTGAACGGGGACGGCTCCCTGAAACAGTGCGGAGTAGGCAAGGGAATATTCGACTATTACCGGATACTTTCGGAGATAAAGAAGGTCTGCCCCGACGCTGACCTTGTGTTTGAGGGAACGACGGGCGAGGATATCGCACCCGCTGTCGCCCACATAAAAGAAAGAATGTAATTAAGGAGTTTACCATGAAATTAGACATCAGATACAGCAATCACCCCGACGATTCCAGATACTACGACACCGAAAGGCTCCGTAAGAATTACCTTATCGAGAAGGTATTCGAGGCGGACGAGATATCGCTCACATACTCGCATCAGGACAGAATGATAGCGGGCGGAGCGATGCCGGTGAACGGGGAGCTCAAGCTGGGCAGCACAAAGGAGCTCGGCACGGATTATTTCCTCGAAAGACGCGAAATGGGTATCATAAACGTCGGCGGCAAGGGTACGGTAGTGCTTGACGGCACGGAGTACGCGCTCGGCTACAAGGACGGACTTTACATCGGAATGGGAACAAAAGAGATCATCTTCCGCTCGGACGACGCGGCAGCTCCCGCAAAGTTCTACATCAACTCCAGCCCCGCGCACAAGACCTATCCCACCGTGTACATCACGAAGGAGAAGGCTAACCACCGTCCTCTCGGCAGCGGCGAGAACATGAACAAGCGCGTTGTAAACCAGTACATTCACCCTGCGGTATGCGAGTCCTGCTCGCTGCAGATGGGAATGACCGAGCTCGATCCGTGCAATTCCTGGAACACGATGCCGTCGCACACACACGAGAGAAGAATGGAAGTGTACTTCTACTTCGAGCTTGAAGGTGACAATGTGGTGTTCCATTTCATGGGTCAGCCGCAGGAGACACGCCATATCATCATGCACAACGAACAGGCTGTCATCAGCCCGAGCTGGTCTATCCACAGCGGCACGGCTACCAGCAACTACACATTTATCTGGGGAATGTGCGGCGAAAATCAGACCTACGACGATATGGACAACATCGGCAACCTTGACCTCAGATGAACCCGGCGACACGACGGAAGTAATACTAAATTGTGAATAATCATTGAAAGGTGTGGGCAGCGCTATGGCTTACTTGACTTTACGAGGAATCAACAAGATCTACCCGAACGGCTTTCATGCCGTGCATGACTTCAACCTTGAGATCGAGAAGGGCGAATTCATCGTCTTTGTCGGCTCTTCGGGCTGCGGTAAATCAACAACTCTGCGAATGATCGCGGGTCTTGAAAACATCAGCAAGGGAGACTTCCTGATAAACGGCGAAAGAGCCAACGAAAAGGGTCCCCGTGAACGCGGAGTGGCAATGGTATTCCAGAGCTACGCGCTTTATCCGCACATGACGGTGTATGATAACATGGCGTTCGGACTTACGCTGCAGGGCGTTGACGATGACGTTATCGAGAAGAAGGTAAACGCGACGGCGAAGATACTCGGTCTTACCGACTATCTCGAAAGACTGCCGAGAGAGCTTTCCGGCGGTCAGCGTCAGAGAGTTGCGGTAGGACGCGCGATAATCCGCAAAGTCGATATCTTCCTCATGGACGAGCCGCTTTCCAACCTCGACGCGAAGCAGAGAGTTACCATGCGCTCCGAGATCACGCAGATCCACCGCGAGACGGGAGCCACGACTATCTACGTTACGCACGATCAGATCGAGGCTATGACAATGGCGGACAGGATCGTCGTTATGAAGGACGGCTATATCCAGCAGGTGGGAACGCCGCATGACCTGTACTTCAACCCCGTGAATATGTTCGTTGCGGGATTTATCGGAGAACCGCCGATGAACTTTGTCGTAGGCAATGTCAGATCCGGAATGCTTGAGCTTGAAGACAACCCGCTTGATCTGCGTGCAGTCGCGGACGAGGAGACGCTTGCAAAGTACGAGGGCAAGGAGATAGTCTTCGGCTTCCGTCCCGAGGCGATACAGCCGATAAGAGGCGAAGAGGAGATCGGCGACGCGTATAAGCTCAGGTGCTATGTAAACCTTGTTGAGCTTCTCGGTGACAACACCAACGTGTATGTCAGCCACGACGCCCATAACACAATACTGAAAGTCGATCCGCATCAGGCACCGGGCGTTACCGAGAATTTCGATTTCGCGATACCTTACGGAAGCGTATATCTCTTCGACAAGACTACCGAAAGACGTATAAAGATAAATAACAAATAATTGCAACAATATTTCTGCCCCGCCCACAGCGGGGTAAAAATACATATGACACAAAATCAGATTTGGAGTATATTAAAATGCAGAAGCTGAACAGAACCGTTTACTCCGCGCCGGAAAGACCGATAAAGGTGCTCCAGTTCGGAGAGGGCAATTTTTTGAGAGCTTTCGTTGACTGGATCATAGAGGATCTCAACGAAAAAGGCATAATAAACGCGAATGTTGTTGTGGTGCAGCCCACACCCACCGGCAGAGTACAGGCTCTTTCGGAGCAGGACGGACTTTACACGCTCTGCCTCGAAGGCATAGAGAACGGCGAAAAGGTGCAGAGCCGCAGAGTTATCGACGTGCTCGGCGACTTTGTTGACCCCTACACGCAGTATGAGAAGTATCTCGGCTACGCGTCGAGCGAAGACCTCGAAGTCATCGTGTCGAACACGACGGAAGCGGGAATTGCGCTCGATACATCGGACACGGACTTTTCCGCCTGCCCGAAGAGCTTCCCGGGAAAGCTGCTCGCGTTCCTGAAAGCGCGTTACGATCATTTTGCGGGTGCTGCCGACAAGGGTCTCGCGATAGTTCCCTGCGAGCTTATAGACCACAACGGTGACGAGCTGAAACGCGTGCTCAACGAGCTTGCGAAGATAAACGGCATGGACGGCGCATTCATTGACTGGCTCAACACCGCCAACCACTTCACGAGCACGCTCGTTGACCGCATAGTTCCCGGTTATCCGCGCGACAACGCCGCGGCTATCTGCGAGGAAACGGGCTTCGAGGACAACAGCATAGTCAAGGGCGAGATCTTCCACCTCTGGGTGCTGCAGAAGGAGCCGTTCGTGCAGGAGAGACTGCCTGCCGACAAGTCCGGTCTGAACGTAATTTTCGCGGACGATATCACGCCGTACAAGCAGCGCAAGGTCAAGATACTCAACGGCTCGCATACATCAATGGTGCCGATAGCGTACCTCTGCGGCATCGACACGGTGCGCGAGGCTGTCACGGACGAGGATGTGGGACGGTTTATCAGAGATCTCGTGAACGAGGAGATAAAGCCGACTATTGAGCTTCCCGCGGACGAAATGGACGCGTTCGCTTCGGCGGTAATGGAGCGCTTCATGAACCCGTATATCCGCCACGAGCTTATGTCTATCGCGCTCAACTCGACTACCAAATTCAGAACACGCCTGCTCCCGTCGTACAACGATTACCGCGCGAAGTTCGGCAAATCCCCGAAGCATATCCTGTTCGCGCTGGCATCGCTTATCGTGTTCTTCCGCGGAAAGCGCGGAGACGCGGATATCGCACTGAAGGACGACGCAGCGTATCTTGACTTCTGGAAGAGCGTCTGGGAGCTCGGCGAGCCCGACAAGATCGCGGCGAAGGTGCTTTCCGCAGACGATATCTGGCAGCAGTCAATTGCCGATGACGACAACGTGAACGTCGTTGCGGGATATATAAGAAGCATAGTTGACAAGGGCGAGAGAGCGGCACTAAAGGAATTTCTCGGTGAATAAAATGAAAAAAACTATCGTTATTTCTCCGGACGACTCCGTAGGCGTAGCACTTACGGCGCTGAAAAAGGGCGAGACCGCCGAGGGCGTTACGCTCGCGGAGGATATTGAAAAAGGACATAAATTCGCTTTGAAGCCCATAAAAACGGGCGAAAAGGTAATAAAATACGGCGAGGTCATAGGCAGAGCCACCGCGGATATCTCCGCGGGCGAGCATATCCACAGCCACAATATGGCTACCTGCCTTGACGGCACGCTCGAATATTCGTACAACCGCAAGGATATCGCTCCGGCTCCCGCCGTGGCACCGCGCACCGTAAACGTCTATGAGCGCAGGAACGGCGAAGTCGGCATACGCAACGAGCTTTGGGTGATACCGACTGTCGGCTGCGTGAACGCGCAGGCAAGGGCGATAGTTGACGCGTTTGTACGCAAGCACGGCGCTCTGCCGGGGATAGACGGCTGCTTCACCTTCACGCACCCCTACGGCTGTTCGCAGATCGGCGAGGATCATGAGCGCACGAAGCGGCTTCTCCAGAGAATGGTGAAGCATCCGAACTGCGGCGGCGTGCTTGTTCTCGGGCTCGGCTGCGAAAACAACCGAATGGACGTGTTCCGCGATACCCTCGGAGATTATGACGAGACGCGCACGCAGTTTCTTGTTGCGCAGGAAGTCGGCGACGAGATCGCGGAGGGAGTGAAGCTCCTCGAAAAGCTGTATGAAGCCGCGAAGGACGACAAGCGTGTTCCTCGCGATATCTCCTGCCTTAAAGTCGGACTCAAATGCGGCGGCTCGGACGGGCTTTCCGGCATTACCGCAAATCCGCTTGTGGGGCGCTTCTCCGACTATATGGCGGCGGCTGGCGGCACGACGGTGCTTACCGAGGTCCCCGAAATGTTCGGCGCGGAGCAGCTTCTCATGGACCGCGCAAAGGACGAGCAGACATTCGGCAAGATAGTTTCGCTGATTAACGGCTTCAAGGAATACTATCAGAAGCACGATCAGCCGGTATATGAAAATCCCAGCCCGGGCAACAAGGCGGGCGGTATTACGACGCTGGAGGACAAATCCCTCGGCTGCACGCAGAAGTCGGGCTCTTATGCGGTCTGCGACGTGCTGTTCGACGGCGACAACCTGACGAAGCACGGTCTTAATCTTCTTAACGGTCCCGGCAACGACATGGTTGCGGTAACAAATCTCGCGTGTGCGGGCTGTCATCTGGTGCTGTTCACAACGGGGCGCGGTACGCCCTTCGGCGGCTTCGTGCCGACGGTAAAGATATCGACGAACTCCGATATTGCGGCAAGAAAGCCGAACTGGATAGACTTCGACGCGGGCAGCATAGCCGCGGGAGATACATTTGAGAGCAGGCTCGAAGCGCTCACCGATCTTGTGGTTGCCGTTGCGAACGGACAGCAGACGGTAAACGAGCGCTACAACTCGCGCGATATCGCGCTTTTCAAAACGGGCGTGACACTTTGATAACAGGAGATACAACAAAATGAAGAAATTTATGGATAAGGACTTTGTCCTCACAAACGAAACGGCTGTAAAGCTGTATGAAGGCTACGCAAAGGATATGCCGATCTTCGACTTTCACTGTCATCTTCCGATACAGGAAATATACAACGACAGGAAATTCGCATCAATAACGGAGTGCTGGCTCGGCGGCGATCACTACAAGTGGCGTCTTATGCGCGAAATGGGCGTTGACGAGAGCTACATCACCGGCGACAAGGGCGATTTCGAGAAGTTCATGAAATACGCGGAGGCTATGCCCTACGCTATCGGCAACCCGATCTTCCACTGGACACACCTTGAGCTGCAGAGATATTTCGGCATTGACACGATACTTTCTCCCGAGACGGCGAAGGAGATTTTCGACAAGTGCAACGAAAAGCTCGAAACCCTCACCGCGCGTAAGCTCATCACAATGAGCAACGTAAAGAAGCTCTTCACCACCGACGATCCTATCGACGATCTGCATTTCCACAAGCTGCTCAAGGAGGACAAGACCTTCGATGTTGAAGTTGCTCCGGCTTTCCGCCCGGACAAGGCGATAAACATCGAGCTCCCGACTTACGTTCCGTATATCGCGAAGCTCGCGGATGCCGCAGATGTGCGCATTGACGGCATCGACAGCCTTTGCGAAGCGCTTACGAAGCGTATCGAGTATTTCGACAGCGTAGGCTGCGTATGCTCCGATCACGCGCTGGACGTTGTTATGTTCAGGCCTGCCGACAAGGAGAAGGTGGACAAGATCGTCAAAAAGGCGCTTGCCGGCGATGACATCACCCTCGACGAGATAAAGCAGTACAAGGGCTATGTGCTGGTTCACCTCGGCAAGCAGTACGCCCGTCTGCACTGGGTACAGCAGTACCACATCGGCGCGCTTCGCAACAACTCCTGCAGATATATGAGCCTGCTCGGACCCGATACCGGCTACGACGCGATCGAGGATCAGAGCTTTGCGGAACCGCTGGCGCAGCTGCTTGACACGCTCGACAGCACCGACGAGCTGCCCAAGACGATACTCTACTGCCTCAACCCGCGTGACAACGAGGTCATAGCCACGATAATGAACTGCTTCCAGCAGGGCGGCATCGTCGGCAAGATGCAGTTCGGCTCGGCGTGGTGGTTCAACGATCAGAAGGACGGTATGCAGAAGCAGCTCACCGCGCTCTCGCAGCTCGGACTTGTATCGAAGTTCGTCGGTATGCTCACCGACAGCCGCAGCTTCCTTTCCTACACCCGTCACGAGTATTTCAGAAGAATACTCTGCGATATGTTCGGCTCTCTCGTCGAGAACGGCGAATATCCCGACAACATAGAGTTCATAGGACAGGTGGTAAAGGATATCTGCTACAACAACGCGGTTAATTACTTCTCAAAATAAAGACATCTGCGCAGAACTATCACGCAGTTTGCTCCGAAAGGCTGTGCGCAGATGTACAGCCTTTTGTTTTGTCTTATCCCCCAAAAAGTCGTATAAAAATTTTACACTTGACAGCAATGTTTTCCGAAAAAAGACTTGATATTTTGTACTCAATGTTGTATAATAAATATATATACTCATAAAATGCGATACCTGTTCTCCGTCAAAGAAACGCTGAACAGCGATTTCAGCCATATTTAAAGATAACCGCCGCAGGCGGCTCCGTAATTATTCACTATTCACTATTCATTACTCCTGTGTTCCTATGTAGGGTATGGAAAGGTATGCGACGATGTACAAGATAGAACAGCTCATAAAATATCATTATTTTGCCGAGCAGCTTGAAAAGGCAGGCCTCGATCACATCACCGATTCGCTTACGGGTCTTATTTCGAGACCGTACATTCTCGGTTTCGCGAAGTCTCTTATTGCCGAGAAGGTGCCGTTCAGCTTTGTTATGCTCGATCTCGACAATTTCAAGTTCGTAAATGACACATACGGTCACAGCACGGGCGACGATGTTCTCAGAGGCGTTTCCGCGGCTCTTTCGGAATACATCGACGGCTTCGGCATTGCCGGACGCTTCGGCGGAGACGAGATACTTTTTGTCAATCTGCGCGATATCACATACGACGCAAACAAGGAATTTTTCCGCGAAATGTACAACGATAGCAAGGTACTGCGCAGAAATTACGATTTCGAGACCTGCAGCCCGTTCGTTACGGGAACGGTAGGCTGTGCGACATTCCCGAAGGACGCCGGGGATTTCGACGGGCTTTTCGCGATGATAGACAAGACGCTGTACCGCGGAAAGAGCAAGGGAAGAAACTGCTACATAATCTACGTTGAGGAAAAGCACAGGAATATCGAGATCAGAAAGCTCTCCGGACACGGGATATGCGCCGTTATGCAGTCCATAATACGTCAGGTTGAGCTGGTTCCCGGTGCGCTGAACAAGTTCCACTCCGCGCTTCCTCTGCTCATGGACGAGATCGGTATCACAGACCTATACTATACCGACAGGAACAACGTAATGCACGCCATTCTCGATAAGAGCTTCCGGGAAGACGTGAGCGATATCGAGAAGCTGATGAAGGACGAGATCTATCGCACAAACGAGGTTGAGACGCTCGAAGACAAAGCGCCGATATTCTGCGAGGTGCTGAAAAAGCACAGCATGGAGACCGTGCTTGTTTCCAAGATCGGTATGAAGCAGGACACCGACGGTTATGTCATCTGCGCCGAGCCGAGAAGCCACCGTATCTGGCAGGAGGACGAATGTGCAATGGTATATTTCCTCGCCAAGCTCATCGCGGTAGGTATCCGCGTTGACGGCGACGTACTGCCGGAATAACCGACATTTAATGAAGTAAAGCAAACGGACCGGCAATGATTACTGCCGGTCTTGTTTTGTATCTGTAACGCAAGTCAAGTGCAAAGTCGCCGGCCGTGCTTTGTGCGGTATTGCCTATAATGTTCAAACGAAAAAAGAGAGCACAAAATGTCAGGTTTACACCCGCGAGATGTGATATACTGATATCACAGCGGAAAGAGGTGAACATAATGCAGGGTTGGATAGACGGATTTCAGGAGTCGATAGAGTACATCGAGCGGAGCCTTTCCGATGAGCTCGATATCGAGAATATCGCCGCGAAAGCAGCGCTTTCTCCGTTTTACTATCAGCGTATCTTCGGCGCTCTTTGCGGAATGACCGTCGGTGAGTACATTCGCGCGCGCAGAATGACGCTTGCCGCACAGGAGCTTTCGCGCACCGACGGAAAGGTCATCGACATTGCGGTAAAGTACGGCTATGACTCACCGGACAGCTTTGCAAAAGCGTTTCAGCGGTTCCACGGTATCACACCGTCACAGGCGAGGGAGCCCGGTATGCCGCTTCGTTCCTTCGCTCCGCTGCATATTAAAATTACAATGGAGGGCGGTAATATGTTGGATTATCGGATAGTTGAAAGGGCATCATTCACAATTGTCGGATTAAGGAAAAAGTTCAACACGGACACGAGCTATCAGGAAATACCGAAGTTCTGGCAGGAGTGGATGAAGGACAAAAAAGGGCTTACGGGAATGTTCGGGTTCTGTGTCGATTCCGGCGGAAAGGAATTTGACTACTGGATAGCGGATGTTTATGCTCCGTGGAAGGATATCCCCGAGGGCTGCGGAACATTTCAGGTCCCCGCAAGCCTGTGGGCTGAGTTTACATGCCGGGGTCCGCTTCCGGACGCGTTGCAGAAGGTGAACACGCAGGTATGGTCTGAGTGGCTGCCGTCGCTTAAAGGCTACGAGCTCGCGGGCAATTATTCGGCGGAGATCTATATGCCACCCGCGGAGGATCCCGCAGACTCGGTGAACTATATATGCGTGCCGCTGAAAAAGGTGTGATCAAATGAATAACGCTGTGTCATAAAACTGTAAATTCCAAGTGTTGCGGCAGAGCAAAAAATAATAAGCCTTGCTTTCCTGTAACGGGAAAACAAGGCTTGTTTTATTTCTGATCTCACAGCAGCGCCGCTTCCATTCCCACAACACCGCCGCCGATATGCGCGTCGCTCTCTCCGTTCCACAGCACCTCATAAAGCCTGCTGCCGTACCGCACACAGCGCATTTTCCCCACCGCATCACACAGCGGATCGTTCTCGAACCCGCCCCACAGCAGCATAGGGAACCCGCTCCGATACGCCGCCGAGCGCAGGAATTTACCGCAAAGGGCGGGGTCATTGCCGCGCACATAAAGATACGAGACAATGCCGTTTTTTATCATGCCGCCGGCTTTCGGGAATGCCGGATAGCCGAAAAGCGCGGTAGGGAAGTGCGAAGCGAGCCTGTATATCCCGCCGTATGAGCACAGCCTGTAATGCTTTGTCGCGCTCTGGTCTCCGATAAAGCAGCACGCGGCGATCTTCCCGGAGCCGTCGCGCACACAGTAAAACCGCTTGTTCCCGAAGCCCGCGTAAGCCGTGTCGCACGGCGCGAGGGATTTTTTGGAAAAGTGCAGCTCCGTTATCTCGTCAAAGCCGGTCATGTCGTCCGTTTCCACCCGGATCACCGGCTTTCCGCGCCCGAGACAGAATGTTGTGTAATGCCCGATATAGCGGTATTCCGGCATATTTTTCCGCCGCTTTTCGAGCATTTTTATCACGCCCGTGTTGCCGTCGAGTATCGTGGTGTATGTCACCGCGCAGTCCGACACGAGCTGCCCGGTTATCCCGTAAGCGCGCGGTATGAACGCAAGCCTGCCGCGGTAGTCGTGCCGCACCTTCAGCCCCGTCAGATATGCGCAGCGAGCCGGTGCTCCGTCAAGATACAAGGTCTGTATGACCGCGCCGCCCACCGCGATGACCCTGCCGGTTTCGGTGTCCTCCGCGGCGAGGATATGTGCGCAGTCACCGTCGGCTTCAAAGGAAGACAGCGGGGAAGCGCCGCGCAGGAACTGCACATTCAGTCCGCCGGAAAAGCTGCCGCTCTCGAAGATATCGCGTATATCGCCGTTGTCGGACGGCAGGGCGGGACGCAGGATATATTTCCCGCAGCGCTCACTTCGGAAGCTCATCTAAATTCTCTCCTATCGGAACATTCATCTTCTGATCCACCTCGCCGCCGATACGCAGGTTCATTCCCCAGAACAGCCCCCACATCAGCGGGCTTGTGCGTCCGAGGGAGGCGAATCCGCGGCGCATGACGGTCCCCGCGGACGAGTACTCCTTGCGGGCATTCCTGCAAACGCTGCTCAGGCGTTCGGGGGAAATACGCTTCGGCACGAACGCGAGCTCGCCGTAATTGTAGCCGTCCGCGAGCCACCATTTGTCATACAGCAGCCTGTTTTCGGCTTTGAGCCTGTCGTACAGCCGTGTATTCGGGAACGGCAGCAGGTGATTGAACGCGGCGGTGTAGAAGTTATGCTTTTTGGAAAATTCAAGCGCACTCTCTACGGTCCCCTCATCGTCGTTGTCGTAGCCGAAAACGAAAGTCGCGTAAATGCCGATACCCGCGTCGTGAACGCGCTTCACAAGCTCGTCACGCTCGCCGAGCGCGTAGTTGAACGACTTGTTCATTTGCCTGAGATTGTCCTTGTCAAGGCTCTCGAAGCCGATCAGTATCAACTCGCACCCGCTCTGTTTCATAGCTTTGAGCAGCGCCTCGTCCTTCGCCATGGACAGCGTTCCCTGACCCGCCCATTTGATGCCGAGCGGGGTTATCTTCTCGAATAAGCTCATCGCGTTTTTCCTGTCCGCGACGAGGTTGTCGTCAACAAGGAAGAAATACTTGTGCGGCGAAGCCTTGATATCGTCGATGATAAATTCGTGCGAACGCGCGTGGTAATGCGCATCGTAGAACCGGGAAATCGAGCAGAACTCGCAGGAGTGGCAGCACCCGCGTCCGGTCTCCACCAGCGACACCGGCAGGTATTTCTTGCCCGTGAAAATGCTCTTGTCCGGGTGTGTGCCGTACGCGCCGACACCGCCGATGTAGCGCTTTTGCAGTCTGCCTTCCTTCGCGTCGGCTATCATCTGCTGCCACACCGTCTCCGCGTTCCCGACGATAACGCTGTCGCAGTGCAGCTCGGCTTCCTCGGGGCAGATAGTCGCGTGGTACCCGCCCATTATCACGGGTATCCCGCGCTCTCTGAAACGCTCTGCAATGCGGTAGCTTCGCTTTGCGGTATATGTCTCCACCGTGATGCACACGAGATCGGTGACGGTATCGTAGTTCGGCAGCTCGATGCGGTCATCGTAAAGCTCGGTCTCTATATCCGGCGGCGTGAGCGCTTTCAGCACCGCGACGGTAAGCGGCTCCATTTTCCATGTGCCGATATATTTCTTTCCCGGCTTCTTCCCGATAGCAGGGAGGATAAAGGTGATCTTCATAGTGATTCTCTTTCTTGATCGGAAGGAATGTCCGAGTTGTCGCACATGACGGAGCGCGTGAATTTGTGCCATTTGTCCGCGTAGCCCTTGTAGCCGAGATTGAGCGGTATCGAGAGCCACGGGCTGTGGCGCATGGGCGCAAGGCGTTTGAGAATGCTGCCCGTGGTGTAGGTCATTCTCCACGCGCGGTCTGTGCCTTCTTCGAGCTGCTCCTTCGTCATGTTCTTCGGCTTGAAGACGCAGTGCTGCACATCGTACATCGCCCAGTTGCGCTCGGTAATGCGTCCCTCGCGGTCAAGCTGCGCGTACAGCTCCGTGCGCGGGAACGGCGTAAGTATGGAGTAGCGTGGCAGGTCAATTTTCGCCTTTATGACGGTCTCGACGGTGCGCTCGAAAACGCTCTCGTCCTCCTCGTCGCCGCCGAACGCGAAGCAGCCCTGCACAAGTATGCCGTTGTCGTGCAGGCGCTTCATAAGGTCAATGTAGCCCTCAACCTTGTTCACGCCCTTGTGGATGTATTTCTGCGACTCCTGCGTTACCGACTCGAAGCCGATCAGCAGCCCCTTGCAGCCGCTTTTTCTGAATACGGTGATGATCTCGTCGTCAATGCCGACGGAGGACGTGACCAGCCCCACCCACATCATTTTCAGCGGTATCATCGCCCCGAAAAGCTCCAGCGCGTAGGCTCTGTCGGTGATGAGGTTCACGTCCGGGAACAGCACGGTCTTTGAGTGCAGCGCTTCTATCTCGGCGATGACTTCCTTTACCGGGCGCTTATAGACCGGCTTTCCGAACGCCGCCGGGTATGCGCAGAATGTGCAGGTGTGGCAGCACCCGCGTATCGCCTCGACGGTGTTTATGGTTATGTAGCGCTTTTTGTTCAGCAGCTCACGCCGCGGGAACGGTCTGCCCTCTATGGAAAAATCGCAGTTCTGCGCGTACAGCTTCTTGTGCTCGCCTTTCATAAAGTCGCGTATGAACTGCGGGAAGGTCTGTTCGGAAAAGCCCGTGAAAACAACGTCCGCGTGCTGTGCCGCCTCCTGCGGCAGCATAGACGGGTGAACGCCGCCGATAAATACGGTTATCCCTCTGCGCCGGTAGTAGTCGGCATAGGCATAGCAGCGCGGCGCGGTGCCGGTTATGCAGGTTATGCCGATAAGATCGGCTTCGATATCCAGCGGTATCTTTCCCGCCGTCTCGTCGTATATCACGACTTCGGCGTTTGCTTCCTCTGGTACGAGCGCGGCAAGCGTCGTGAGCGTCAGCGGCGCGTAATGCAGCGATTTGCCGAAGCTGCCCGAATATCTGTGCATAGCGCCCGCCGGTGCGAGCAGCGCTATCTTCATAGCTTCACTTCCTGTCAAAATATATGTCCCACCCGCTTTTCCTGCTGAGAAAGGCGGGTTTGATGTCGCCGAGCCGCATACCGTCGTCGGTCAGCCGGCGCAGATATGCTTCCTTTGCGTTACCGGTCACTTTAACCGCTCGCGCGTGTGTGAGCTGTCCGAGCTCGCGGCAGTAGTTATAGTGGTAGCTTTCGCGGAGCGCCCTGTCGAGCACGTCGTCCGGAATGTCCGCTTCGGTGTAGAGCACATAGCCCTTGTTCTCCGGCGCGAGCAGGCAGAATTTGTCTGCGATGCCGAGCTTTACGCACACGCCGCGCACAAACTCGTCGGTGAGCTTTTCGCCGCACAGATCGCTCGTGATCCCGCTCCTGCGCAGAAATCTTATCCGCGGCGCTGCGTCCGGATATGTTTCGATAACTTCGATAACGTCGCCCGTCATATAGCGGTACAGCCCGCCGCCCGTGGTCACGATAAGCTCGTATTCGCCCGTGCGCAGCCCGTCCGCGGTGCAGATCCCGCCGTCCCGCATAAACTCGAAGAAGTGCGATGTGACGCAGAGCCGCCCGCCTTCCTCTCCGACAAGCGGGAATGACGCGAAATATTCCGTCGCGAGCAGACCCTTCGGCTGCATATATACCGACGGGAACAGCTTTCGCAGCGCCTGTGCGTCCTCCGCGGCGCTCCCGTCCGCCCAGCAGCTTATTATCCGCAGATCGGGGAAGACCCTGTCGAACCTGTCCTCGCACAGCGCCTTGTATATTCCGTCTGCGCGCTTTTCCGGCAGGCTTTTGCGAATGTTGTCAAATCCGCGTTTTATATGCTCACACAGTATGGTCAGGAACGTCGGGTTCCATACCGATATCAGCGTCAGACTGCCGCAGTTAAGGAGCTGCCTTGCCGTTTCGAGCCAGAACGCCTCTGTGCTTTCGGAGAATTTCACGCTGCCGTCAACGGCGAATATCCTGTCCATGAGCGCTTGCGTGAACCGTCCGAAGTACGCCGCGTCCTCCTCGAAGCCGACGGGTATCCCGGCTTTCGTGTAGGTCTTTCCCGCAGTCACCGGCGTTATTGACCAATAGCTTTTGCCGGACATCACCCCGGGAACGTTCGTGTATATGTCGTACAGCCACGGCTTTATGCCGCGCTGAAACTCCGCTTTCAGGGACGCGGTGTAGGGTATCAGCTTTTTCCCGCCGGACGAGCCGCTTGTCGGCTCGAACAGCAGAACCTTTTCCGCCGTCAGCACATTTTCCGCACCCTCCGCGATATCGTTTATGTACGGCTCGTAATCCTCATATTTCGTCAGCGGCACCTTCGCGGCAAAGCGCTCATAGCAGCCGATATCCGCAAAGCCGTATTTCCTGCCGTACCGTGTTCCGGCATTTTTCCGGAGCAGGGAAAGCAGGTATTCGCGCTGTGCCTTTCCGATATCGTGTACCGCCCGGAACCGTCTGTGCTCGCCGCCGTACATGAGCCTGCACGCGCCGTTTACAAGTCCGCAGATGTTCATTTGAACAGCAGCTCCGGTGCGTGCTTGCGAAGCAGGGTGCGGTCTATTTTGGCGAGACAGGCGAGATCGTTGCCCTGTGCGTGACCGGGATTGGCGGAGCTGAAAAACGCAACGTCCTTATTTTTCAGCCGGTGCTCGTCGATATCCGCAACACCGGGCTTCAGCCTGTCCTTTGTGTGCCTGTATTCTATCACGCCGCTCTGCGGGTCATACTCGCCGGGATAGAGCGCCGAGGCGTAAGCGTCGATGATCTTCTTCTCGTATTCCGGCACAGCCCCCTTGTACGACGGGTAAAATTCCCGCCAGAACAGCGGCAGTATGCGGTATGTCTTATATCCCTTGCAGATAAGGAACCAGTAAAATTCATCATACTTTTCGGCGAACGGAAACCAGAACTGCGCCCAGACGCGGAAAAGCTCGGTGTCGCCCCAGTAGTCCTTATGTATGATCGTATCGCCGGAGAACATACCGTGAACTTCTTTCCCGTCCACGTTCACGGACATGACCTTCTGCGTCGTGAAGCCGACGATACGCCCGCCGTCATCGTGCAGTATTATGCAGTAGTCCTTCGCGAAGAAGTCGCGCTCGAACACCGCTCTGTCCATATTTTCGTAGAACTCGTCCATAAGCGCGAACATTGCGTCTATATCCTGCGCGGAGACCTCGCTTATTTGTTTTACAGTTCCTTTCATGCTTCCTCATTCCTTATTGCCTTAACTTTCCAGAACGAATCTGGCAACTCTGACATTTCCGTCCGTTTCATATGACCGGATACCGAATCCGCATTTTTTCGTGTAGAATAATACATTTTCGGTTTTATCAGCCGGAGTAACCAATGTAAAGCTGCTCCAACCGGTGTAATATGACTTGACAAAATCAATTGCGGACGATCCGATGCCTTTTCTCTGAAACTCCGGGATAACACATAAGCAGCCGATCTCATATACTCCCTGCCGCAGTTCTTTGCATGAGATACACCCAACCGGTCTTTCATCGCACAGAATTATGAATTTTGGGTAATCAACGATCGACTGCCTCATCATTTCCGTGGTCTTTCCGTAAGCGGGGCATCCGCCGTATCTTATATGATCGTCATAGAACGAAGAATTGTAAATATCTATCAGCAATTCCGAATCTGTTGATTCGGCTTTTCTGAATTCTGTCTTCATAGATAATAACTCCCTAATTCTCCAGTCCGAACCGCAGTCCCTGCTTTTTGAAGACTTCCTTGCGGAACAGCGGGTTGTAGATGAGATATGTCATAAATCTGTACGGCGTGCGCATATTCGTGTGCGGCTCAAATGCCCGCGTGAAGATCGAGCCCGCGCTGTTGAAGCGGCGTCGGCAGTCGAAAGAGATCTCGGTGAGCTCGTCCGGTGTCATATTCTTCGGGACGATGCTCGCGTAGTTGAAGCGGTACTGCTCGTGCAGCCACCACTTCCCGCCGTACAGCAGCCTGCCCTCGCGCTCCAGCCGCTCGTAAAGCGGGGTATTGGGGTAGGGCATAAGTATGTTGAACGCCGCGAAGGTGAACTTGCTCCGTATCGCGAAATCGCAGGTAGCGCGTATAGATTCGATAGTATCGCCGTCGTGTCCCACCGTGAATGCCGCCCATGTCTGGAGCCCCCACCTGCGCAGCTCCGCGATCTCGTGCGCGTACATATCCCCGGACGCTTTTCTGTTCGTGTATTTGTGCATCTCGTTTATGCACTGCGGGGAGATGCTCTCGAAGCCGATGACCAGCCCGAGACAGCCGCTTTTCACCATGAGCCGCATAAGCTCCTCGTCCGCGAGCATATCCATGCTCCCCTGACTGACCCAGCGCACTTTGAGCGGTATCAGCGCCCGGAAAAGCTCCTTCGCCTTCTCGTGCTCGCAGACGATGTTGTCGTCCACAAAGAACAGCAGCTTTCGCTTCTGCGACTTTATCTCGTTCACGACGTCCTGTACCGGGCGGCAGAAATGCTTCGCCCCGAAATACACAGACGACGCGCAGAAGCTGCACCTGTGGCTGCACCCGCGGGAGAACTGCAGCAGCGTTATCGGCAGATAGCCCTTGCCCTCGAAAATGTCACGCCGCGCTATTATGCCGGTCTGCGGACATTCGGGCTGAACCGCGTTGTAGCGTTTTTGCAGCCTGCCCGCGCGGAAATCCTCACACATCTGCGCCCACACCGGCTCCGCGTCGCCGACGATCACGCTGTCGCAGTGCTCCGCCACCTCGTCCGGTATCAGCATGGCGTGCATTCCGCCCATAACCACGGTCACGCCGCGCTTTCTGTACTCCGCGCTTATCTCGTAGGCGCGCCTTGCCGTGAACGTCTCAACCGTTATCCCGACGATGTCCGTCGGCTCTTCATACGGTATCGGCTCCATGCGGTCATCGTACAGAGTGACGGCGATATCCGGCGGTGTCAGCGCTGCAAGAATACCGAGCGGCAGCGGCTCCATACGCCCCTCGTCAACGTAAAGGCTGTGCTCTCTGCGTCCGATATTAGGTTTTATCAGTGTCAGCTTCACCGAGCACCCCTCCAAGAATCTGTCCCTGCTTGCTTTTTATCTCTCTGCGGGAAATAATGTTCGCCGCCACGAACACGAAAAAATTTACCGGCAGGAAGTTGTACGCGTTCCCGAAAAGCCGCTTTATAACGCAGCCGCGGGAATAAAACCTCGTGCGTATGTCAAGGCAGCCGTCCCGCAGCTCCTCCGGTGTCATATTCTTCGGCACGAACGCCGTTTCGCCGTACCGGTAGTTGTCCGACAGCCACCATTTTTTGTATCGCAGTCTGCCCTCCCGCTCCATTTTCTCATACACCTTCGTGCCGGGCATCGGTATGAGCGGGTTGAAGTTCGTGACCGCGATGCCGTTTCTTACCGCGAAATCAAGCGTTTTTTCAAACACGTCCGGCTTGTCGCCGTCGCAGCCGAGCACGAATGTCCCGTATATCATCAGCCCGTGCCGGCGGATATTTCGTATCACGGTCTCGTAATCCGCCGCCGCGTTTGCCGCCTTGTGCATTTCCGAAAGGCTTTCCGCGTTCAGGCTCTCAAAGCCCATGAGCACAAGAATACACCCGGACTTTTTCATAAGCGTGAGCAGCTCGTCGTCCCTCGCCGCGTCCATGCTTATCTGACACGCCCACTTTTTGCGCAGCGGTATCAGCGCCGTGAAGAGCTCGACGGCGGAAGCGCGGTCATAGAAGATGTTGTCGTCCGCGAAGAAAATTATCCTCTCCCTCGCGGCTTTAAGTTCGCGGACAGTCATATCGACGGGTTTTCTGCGCACGCACCGGTACATCGTCTTTATCGAGCAGAACGCGCAGTCGAATTTGCAGCCCCGCGAGAGCTGGTACACGCCTATGCCGTGGTAGCGGTGACTGTACGTTTTCCCGTCGTCATGCAGCTCCGTGAGCGGTGCGGTCTCGCCGGATATGTATGTGCGCTCCGGGCAGCCCTTTTCGCAGTCCGCGAGGAACCGCTCCCACACGCCCTCAGCGTCGCCTATCAGCACTGTATCTGCGTATTTCAGCATTTCGTCCGCCATAACGCTCGCGTGGAATCCGCCCATAACTATCGTGTTTTTCCCGGTCCTGTATTTTTTCGCGAGGATATACGCGCGCTTGGCGGTGAACGTCTCGACGGAAAAAGCGATGATGTCCGCGTCGATCCGCTCGGGCAGCCTGTCGGTGCGCTCGTCGAAAAACTCAATGCCGAACCGTTCCGGCGTAAGGCTTTTTATTATGCCGAAAAATATCGGCTTCATAGCGTCCGAGCTTATATGCTCGAACATATTCAGTCTTATTACAGCGATCTTCATTGATTATTTTGCCTTTTTCCCGTTTCCGAGAAATTTGAAGCCTATGTTCGCGCCGAGCAGAATGAACACATACCACCTGTGCCGCCACGGGGAAACCCGCATTCTGCGGAATATCCGCCGCCATGTGAACGCCCGCCGCCATACGTCGCGGTGGATCTCGTCAAGCCGTTCGGCGGTCATATTCGCCGGCGCGAACACCGCGGTCTTCTGGTTGTAGCGGTCCCACTGCCGCGAGATTATCCTTCCCGCGCTGTCAAGCTCGCGGTAGAGCCTTGTGCCGGGGTAGGGGGTCAGCACCGCGAAACGGCAGCAGTCGAGCCCGAGCGCGTCCACACGTTCCGGGAGCGCAAGAAGCTCCTCCTCGGTGTCGCTGTCGAAGCCGAGCACGAAGCAGCCGTTCACCGCCATTCCGTGCGAGTGGATATTGTCGATGATCTCCTTGTATTTGTCCGACTGCCGGAAGCGCTTGTCCGCGTCGTTCAGCGACGATGTGTTCATGGATTCGAGCCCGATCAGCACGCCCCTGCACCCGCTCTCATACGCCGCCGCCATAAGCTCGTGATCGTAGCCGAAATCCGCGGTAGCGTTGCACGCCCACAGCTTTTTCAGCGGCTTCATCGCCTCCATCAGCTTCATCGCGTACTCGCGCTTCCCGAAGAAGTTCGGGTCATAGAATATCACATTCCGGCTCTTTATCCCGCGCAGCTCCTCGATCACGCCCTCGACGGGTCTCGGGTCACTCCGCCACATCGTGCGCATGGAGCAGTATTTGCAGTTGTTGAAGCAGCCGCGGTCTGCTATCACGGCAGGAATGCCGAGGGTGTGCTTTTTGGTGGTGATCTCGCGGGCGGGTATCGGGTGATCCGCCATGCAGACGTTATAGTCGCGGTAAAACTGCTTCGGGCAGCCGTTCGCGAAATCGCGCAAAAATGCCGGGACGGAGTTCTCCGCGGGACCGGCGATAACGGTGTCCGCGTGTGTCAGCGCTTCCTCGCGCATAGCTGTCGGGTGATATCCGCCCACCGCGACGTAAGAGCCGCGCTTCCTGAATTCGTCGCAGTGCTTGTAGCCGGTGAGCGCGGACGACGTCTCGAACGAGATCATCACCAGGTCATAGTGTACGCTGTCGTAATTGACGCGCTGTGAGTTCTCGTCCACGGTATCAATCCGCTCGTACAGTCCCTCCGGCACGAGCGAATACAGCACCGCGAGTGTCATGGACGGGTAAGAAAGCATACCTGAAAAATGTCCCCGGTATGCCTTTTCCTTTTCGTTCCATGCGTGTATCATAAGAATTTTCATAGTAATATCCCCTGACAGTTCTGTACTTTCTATCATAACACATTTCCTGCTTTTTTGCAATATGTACGCGGAAAACAAAAGCGCCGCCGTAAACTGAAAAAGCCTGTACCATGCGGTACAGGCCTTCCGGTATTTCGTATTATTCGTCTTTCTTTTCGCCGTCATTGTTTGCCGGTGTTTCGATAATAAGCTCGTCGAGGGATATTGCGTCTTCCGCGGGCTTGCTGTCAGCAGCTTCCTCTGCCGCCGCTTCATTGGCTGCGGGAGTTTCGATGATAAACTCGTCGAGGGATATGGCATCTTCCGCGGGCTTGCTGTCTGCTGCCGGAGCATCTGCGGGCTTGTCGGAATCCGGGATGACCTCAACAAAATCGCTCTCCGAGAATCCGCGGCTGTTGCCTGCACGCAGCGAATAACCGTGTCCGCCGCTGTCCTTGATCTTATTGAGCTCTTCCTCTGCGATGACCGCGAGATCTTCATAATCTCTGCCGTTGTCCGGAACGGTGACACCGCCGACGGAAACGCCCACGGAAACGCTTACCGAAGCGCCGAACTGCTTTTTGAGAGCATCGTTGATCTGCTCTTCAAGTCTCATGGTGAGGTGCGCGATAACGCCCTCGCTGGTGCAGTCCTTGAGGAATACCGCGAACAGCTCGCCGCCGAGCTTTCCTCTTACGTCGTCGGTATTGGTATTGTTCCTGAGCAGCGTACCGAAGCTCGCTATGAGCTTGTTTGCTTCCTCGTGACCGTAGAGGTTGTTTATGCTCTTGAAGCCGTCGAAGCTGATGTTGAGCAGAGTACCGCTCTGCGAGGAGCAGGTCTCGGTGAGTATGTCAATGAGCTTTGTGCGGTTGTAAAGACCTGTGATGCTGTCGATAGCGGCTTCCTCGTTAAGTCTGCTGTTGCGAAGCTCCTGCTCGGTAACGTCGTGGATCATAACGATAAGGCAGTCGCAGTCGCCGCGGTAGTCGGTGTAGCTGGTCTTTTTGAGTGCGAACACGCGATCGCCGCGCTTTATCGACTCGGACTCGGTAACGGTGGAAACGAAGGTGCTGAGCTTTTCGGGATCGGATTCGGAGAGTTCAAGGAACACGCTCTTTGCCGTTCTGTTCGCGAAGAGGAAGTGCTTTTCCTTGTCGAGGATGATAACGCCGTCATTGGTGCTGTCGATACTGCAGCTCTTACCAAATTCGAGGATATCCGCGATATCCAGCTTTCTTACCATAACGAGCAGCAGGATATCAGCGATAAGGACTGCGATAAGTGTTATGAGACCGGAGGACATGATGAATCCGCCGGCAGCCGCGCAGATAACGAGCACGATCGAGAAGAACGCGAGTGCGTTCATAGCGGGGGAGACCTTAACGAGCTTGCGTCCCATAGCGGAGAGGGCGAACCCGGACACCGCAGCCGCGAGCAGTGCCATGATGCCGTTTACGATGTAGAGTACCACATTGTAGTTGCCGGAGACAGCGCCGTCTTTGATCGCAACGCTTGTTATACCCATACCGTGAATGTGCATTGTTATCATAAACAGTATGTAAATTCCCGTTATTACAGCCGCAGTGAGTTTGAACTGCTTGGGTACGAGCACACCGCTGACCTCGGTTATCGCGAATGCGAAGGATACGCCGGTCACAGCGAGGGCGATGAATGTGATCGCGGTGGTGAGTACAGCCGCGTTCAGGTTAAGGTTACCCGACTCGGAGTACATGGACAGGAGATAGCTTGCGGCGGCGAAAACGAACGAGCCGGAGCAGGCTGCCGCGGTCCATGTCTTTGTACCGGTTGATCTTGAAAAGACCGCTAATGCGCCGGTGATCACGGATATCAGCATAATTGCAGCCATTAAAATTTGTTCTAACATATTGACACCTTCCGAAAAAGTATGATACCGTCGTGTAAATTCGACTTATCTATTATAATATCAAAAAGCTGATTTGTCAATATATATTTATAATGTACAGGCAATTTTAGTTCTTTTCTTCACGGTTAACGAAAAAAACAGCCGCTCTTACCACAGAACGGCTGTCAATTGAATTTCCGTGTTACGGGTTCCGGTGCAGCGCGTCGCTGCCGCGGTCAAGGGCGCGCAGCCCTTGTCCCGTCCGGAAGGACAGCGCGAAGGCGCTTTAGAAGAGACCCTCTCAGAATATCTGTCCCGGGAGTTTCAGCTTTTCCTTTGGCGGGAACGCCTTGTCAAATTCCTCTACATCCTCGTCCTTGACATAGTACCCCTGCGGAGTCTGATAAACGCCCGTAACGCCGTCGAGATAGCCCGGTATCAGCTCTTTGCCCAGGAAGAACGAAGCGTCCGCGTCTTCCGGCAGATCGTGGTATCTTATGCCGAATTTGCTTGAATAATCGAAGCCGCTCTTGCCGTAGAAGCCGATGTTGCCCTCAAACAGCACCGCACCGAAGCCGAGCTCCGCCGCCTTTTCCAGCGAGTAGTCGAGCAGTATCTTACCGTAGCCCCTGCGTTTGAGCTCCGGGGTTATGCAGACAGGACCCATTGTCAGCACGTCGATGATTCTGCCGTCGTCGGCATTTATGATCGTCTTCATGAACATATTCTGCCCTATGAGCCTGTCGTCCTGCTCCATAACAAAATCGAGCTCCTTTACAAAAGCCGGATCGTCACGCAGAACGTGGATAACGTAATGCTCCGAGCAGCCGGGGCGATAGACGTTCCAGAACGCTTCTCTGATAAGATATTCGACATCTCTGTGGTCTTCGGGTCTTTCGGCGCGAATTATATAGTTATTGTTCATTTGTTTTACCTCACTTATTATTTTCTGTAAAATCCTTTATTTCCTTTTCGAGCATACGGTACACGTTCGCAAGCAGGAACCCGTCCGCCGTGGCGTGGTTGAGACGCACCGTGAGCGGCATCATCAGCCTGCCGTTTTCCTCGCGGTATCTGCCCCAGTTCACGATCGGCAGGAAGTACAGATAGCCGTCCGGGAGCTCGACATTCACGCTGTCATAGGACAGCCACGATATGTATGACGCGTCGAACCAGTTCGGGTGATTTGCCGCGTCAAGCAAGTATTCCCGCGTCTGCTTCGCTTTTTCCAGATCCTCGGAAGCACAGCGGCAGAATGTCCCGTAGTCCTCGTAATACCGCGAGTAAACGGGTGTGCAGGTCTGCGTGTCATCGTGGAAAACGTACTGCGTCGGGTTAATGACATCGTAGCAGATAAGCTCGTCAGACTGCCACAGGTACCCCATTTTATAGTCATCGCGGGAATTGAGCACCTTTGTCAGCAGGTAGAGGAAGTCTATGTAGAATTTCGTTCCTCTGCGTTTTGCCGAGCTCACAAGCTCCGTTACATCCACCCTTGCCGTCATCGACACCGAGCACTTGCAGTCCTCGGTGAAGTGGCGGTACACACCTTTTCTGTAATAGGTCTCCTTGTCAATTACTTTATATTCCATTTCCTTTTCCTCCGTTTATTATTATTATGTCGTTTTTGTATCTCTACCCGCCGTATGCAGGTAGAGATACGCTGTGGCTTTTATAAATGCCTGTTTTATTCAGTTTGTTTTTTGCTGTCGGTCAATATCACGCACCCGTGATAGATAAGATACAGCCCGGCGCTGAGCAGCACAGAGCCGATGATATCCGTAAGCCAGTGTACGCCGGAAACGGTCCTCCCCGACACCATAAACAGCGAGAACAGCAGCGCGAACACATCAACTGCATATTTCACGGCAGCTTTTTTCAGCCTGCGGTGCGACTGAAAGCACAGCGTCGGCATTACGCTCAGCACAAGAAGCGTGGTTGACGACGGGTAGGACGCTTCCATAAATCCGTCTATCGGTATCGGTCTGTAATTTATCGGTATCATCTCGAATATCAGATATGCCGCGATCACGAGAATATAGTACAGCCCGAGCAGCAGGATATCCGCATCTACTCTGAACAGGCTCCTTCTGCCGAAAAGCTGTACCGCGCCCAGCACGGCGAATATCATACATACGCCTATCGGCACAAGTCCGAGCCAGTCCGTGACCGTGTAAAGTGTCATATTCACGCCTGTTGCCCGGTGGAACGCCGTATTTAAGGACGCAAATCCTATGTTTGTTCCGTTCTGTCCAACGGGCTGAACGTCAACGGTCTGTATGAGAAATGTCCAGATAACGAACAGGAGCAATGCCGATATGCCCGCGATCAATGTTTTGTTTTTCAAATCCCGTACCCTTCCGTTCAGTCTTTCAGTTCAACTTTTTTCGGCGTGAATTTCAGCACATACAGCAGATACAGTCCCGCAACGGCAATGCGTATGCTGACATTGAGGAGCTGTCCGCCCTGCTCGCTGCCCGCAATGTCGTTAAGAAGCTGCGCCGAGCCGAAGCCCGCGAGAACATTGTTGAGCGAGTGGAAAACTATGCAGGGAACGAGGCTGCCGGTCCTGATGAAGATGAACACGAGCAGGAAGCCCACGGTTATTGCATAGGCTATCTGTAACAGGTTGCTGACGATGTCGTAGCCGTTGAACAGGTTCACGATATGCCCGATACCGAATGTCACGGCGGAAACAATTATCGCGGAGGTCATGTTCTTCTTCGCCATGCCCCTGAACAGAAATCCGCGGAAGATCATTTCCTCAAGGTAGCCCGTAAACAGCATATACACCGAGTGTATCACGATAGCGGGTGAGTCGTACTGCGGAGCGAAGCCGAATATGATTCCGACGGACGCGGTCAGCAGCAGGGGAATATACAGCAGCATTTTTCCCGCCGGAACCTCCGGCTTGCAGAGACCGAGGTGATAGCCCAGCCTGTTTTTGGAAATGAACACGGAAAGCACCGCAAACAGCACGATGCCGAATACCGCTTCCGCGAGAAATTCGATGCCGATCATCTCCGAAAACTGATTCATTACAGTCGAGCCCACAACGTATATCACTATGATTATTATTGCAAAAGTCACTTCGTTTTTATCAAACAGCTTTTTCATATCGGTTACCTCTCTTTACGGCTCCGACAGCACCGGTGAATGTGTTGTCGAGCAGCTTTGTGAAATATTCCTCGTCGTAGTCGAGCGAATTGTTTGCAAGCAGGCTCGCGGCTCCGTGTACGCAGATAAAAAGCATCGCGAAAACCTCTTTTGCCTGCTGCATTGTAAGCTCCGCGGCTTCGCAGAGCGGCTGAAACATAAAATCCATTCCGTCCGATTCAAGCAGCTCCTTGAAGCTCTCGCTGCGGAAATTGCCCGATTGGAACAGGAACACGAACAGGTGCTTTTCCTCGTTCGCAAAGCGTATATATTTCAGCCCGACAGAAAGCAGCGGGTTGGGTATGCTCTCGTCCGGCGTCATTATATACTCCGTGTGCAGCCCGTCCGCCGCTGCGTAAACATCGGCTCTGAGCTCATCGACGGTCTTGTAGTGGTACATCACCGGCTGTGTCGAGCAGCCGAGCTGTGCGGCAACTCTGCGGACGTTGAGGCTGTCCGCGCCCTCGCTCCTGACTGCCTTCAGCCCCGCTTCGATTATCATTTCCTTTGTTATCTTTGCTTTCGGCGGCATAACGAACTTCCTTTCGGGTTTGGAATAACATTTGTTATATAACACTTGTTATTATACCACTTTTTTCGGATTTGTCAATAGGTTTTTGCAAAATTTTTTAAATTTCCGAAGCGGCTGAAAATTCTTCCGGGCGAGTTGACAATCCCGAAAATAGTGGTATAATTAAAGAAATTCAATAAGAAACGGTGGACAATGGTGTGCATAAGATTTGTGATATAGATCTGTCGAAATACGGAATGGTTACAAATAAAGCGATATTAACTACAGAAGTTGTTTTAACCGATAAACAAGTAATCCATATAACAGACGAGCGAGGAAAAGAATTCTTTGATAAGTATTCTCCTCGTTTTGCTGAGATATTGGTTGATCCTGACTATATTTTTAAGAGCAAAAATACAGAGAAAGACCCCTCCTTGATTGATAAAACAGCAATTGCTGCAAAAGTATTTCAAGATGAAGGAAAGGTGGTAAATGTAGTTGTTAGTTTATCAGTTGAAGGAATGGATATATCACTGAAAAATTCTATAATTACGTCAATAGGAATAGGGGAAAAGAGGTTTTCGCGTATGCTGAGAAACAATCCACCTGTTTATATAAAGTCCCTTGACAACAATGAATAACAGTGATATAATATACATAGGATATAATGACTGTTTGAGGTGGTAAGATTTCGCGGCAGCCACACGCCGATGGTACTGACAGGGGAAACCCGAGAGATGCAGGAGAACGCCGCGCCTGCCAAACAGTCTTTATCTAAGAACCGCCTTGAGAAATCAGGGCGGTTTTCTTATTTCAGTGAATAGTGAATAATGAATAATACTGATTTGGAAGCGGTGTGGATCGCGCCGACTTTTAAGCGCGGCATCCGTGCCGCGTTTTGGGTCAGGCGCTCCGCTGCGTCCTGCAGCGTCCCCGAATCCGCCTCGCTTCCACAGACAGCAAAAAAACCTCTGACTGCGTCAGAGGTTTTTGCTGTGATTGCGTTACAATAAGTATATTCTCCGGACAGCGAGGCAGAAAAATAACCCCGCCCCGGAAAATCCGAGACGGGATTCGCTGCGGCGCGTACGCCGCCTGGTGGAAGCGGGTGGATTCGGACCACCGAAGCAAAGATGCAACAGATTTACAGTCTGCCCCCTTTGGCCACTCGGGAACGCTTCCTCATGTAAAGTTTCCGTTACCGGAAACGAGCCTGCCATACGGCAGATCAAAATATATCAAAAATGCGGCGAACCGCACATCGACAATATTTTGTTTTGTGCAATGCACTGGAGCTGGTGGACGGACTCGAACCCCCGACCTGCTGATTACAAATCAGCTGCTCTACCAACTGAGCTACACCAGCATATTGACTGCCGACAAATGCCGACGTCCAAACTGCTTGATTATTATATCACGGCAAGTCCGGTTTGTCAATACTTTTTTGAAAAATTTTTAATTTTTTTGCCGAAACGGCTGTAATACGTTATTATAACCAATAATCCACCGCGAGTGCGGACACGCTTATGGTAAACTTTCCGTGTTCTGCGGCAAATTCCGCGTTGAGATCGGAGGTTTTTCCGGTGGAATAGCTATACTTTTTCAGCAGCGGCATTTCGGGAATATCGGAATTTTCCGCCTTACCGTATTCTTCGGTGAAACGTCTCACGCCGGAGAAATACAGGTCACACACGCGCCGATCGGACAGCATGAACACGAGGTGCGCGAATTTCTTCTCAAAGCTGTACTCACAGCCGAGCAGCCGTGCGCCGGTGAAGCTGTTGTTTTTGAGCAGCTTTTCGAGGTCATGCTCACCGGTCTTGCCGTCAACATCGTCGAGGAATGCGCGCAGCTCGCCCTCTTTGCAGGAAAAGGGGCTGAGGTAGCATTTCGCAATTGATATTCTGTCCTCTTGGGACGCGTTTTTGAGCATTATATCCCGTCTTGCGGCCATGACAGCGGTGCGCCACTGTCCGCGCCAGCCCTGCGAGGTCTTTATTCTGCGCAGTTCTTCAAGCGCTGCCTCATCGAGCACTTTTTTATCCTGATGCTTGCTCATTTCGTCGTAAACGCGGTTTGCGAGACCTGCGAGGGTGGGGTCACTTGCGAGCTCGTCGTTTTCCGGCAGTCCCGAATACTTTGCCGCGAGTATAGCCTTATTGAGCAGCGAAATCTCGTGAAGATCGTCGATCCGTACCATTTCTAATCTCCTTTTGCGTGATAACACGATTATATCACATAAAGCAGAAAAAAGCAAGAGTGGAAGACAGCGGTATATAAAGCATTTACAATTGTGTAAATCTAAACTCCGGACCCGCCGCGAATCGGCGGAGCAGGGACTTGTCCGTGCAGTCCTCCCGCCCGACTACTCTGAGGGCACCAATCCACGCTATCCGATAGAAGTATTGCACCGGTGACTCGAAGAGAGGCGGGCGGGAGGCGGCTTGACGACTGCTTTTATGCGCGCATCGTGCGCGCTTTTGGCAGCCGTCTCAATGCATCCTGCATTGACCTTTGCCTACTTTCTGCCGCTGGAGGCAGAAAGTGACTCGCTACGCAGGAAGAGAATATCAAAAGGAAAACAAGACTTTTTGCGGGCGAAATGAACCAAAAGCAAATGCTGTATCCGTAGAAGCAGCATCTCGCCAAATATTGACTTTAAGCGCGAAACGTGTTATAATAACGCAGTAACTTTACTGCAAATGAGGGATAATTACGGACAGACAGCCTATCTGCGCAGCGATACACGATATGTCGGGCTTCGGCAGGTGCTCGCTCGCGGTCATACTACCCATAATATCCGCAATGGGGATACAGTGCGTTCCCGTTCCTACCGCGGTGCTTTCAACGCACACAGGCGGCTTTGACGGGTTCGTGTTCCGCGATATGACGGATTTCATATCGCCGTGCTGCAAGCATTACAAGGAGCTCGGCATAAAGTTCGACACGATATACAGCGGATTTCTCGGCTCCGACGCGCAGGTGGACAGCTGCCTTGAATTTTTCGGGGCTTTCCCGGACGCACGGCGCGTGGTTGACCCGGTAATGGGCGAGGACGGCGAGTTTTATCAGACCTACACGCCCGAGCTTGCCGAGCGTATCAAGGAGCTTGTCCGTAAAGCCGATGTTATCACCCCGAATGTGACGGAAGCTGCGCTGCTGCTCGGTGAGCCGTACCGCAGGGAGCTCCCCGAAAGCGTTGCACACGGCTGGCTGGAACGGCTCTGCCGTATGTCTCGCTCCGCCGTGATAACGGGAGTTATCGACAACGGCGTATATATGAACCTCTGCCTTGACGGGATAACCGGCGCGTACACCCGTATCGAGTGGAAGCCGCTGCCCGCGTCGTACCCGGGAACGGGCGACATTTTCGCGTCTGTCATGACCGGGCGCATGATGCTCGGTGACACGTTCGAGCAGGCGGCACGCACCGCGACGGAGTTTGTCCGCAGCGCCGTTGAGGTCACAATGGGCAACGGTCAGCCTACCCGCAACGGTGTCGAGTTTGAGCACATTCTCGGTATGCTGAAAGAATGAGAGTAAAAACCTGTGTCATACCGTGTGGATCATTTAAGCTTACAAATCAAATTTATTGGGGTGAATAATGCAGTATATCTGTATAATAGGTTGGTATGCCTTGTTGATCGCAGTTATCGGGGACTTGCTCGTGTCGGCTGTTCTTTCGTTGTTCTATAAGAAATACAGCAGCTTAAAAATGTCGATCAGCGCATTGGGAAATCCTCAGAGCCCGGTCAGACTGCCGTTTAATATCTGGATGTTTATTGAGGGCATATTGTATCTGATCGCGCTTCCCGCATTATATGACCGGTATCATCCGGTGTCGGACTGGATGACCGTTGTGCTGCTCCTGTTTATTTCGGTATTTGCGATCGGTGCGTGTATATTTACTTCACTGTTCAGCGTGAATGAAACAAAAGACATCGTCACAACGTCATCAAAAATACACGGAGCCGGTTCTGTGATCGGATTCATGCTGATGCTGTCCGTGCCGCTGCTTATAGCCGTTCTTTCGTTTAATAACGGCGAATCCGCCATAGGAGTAATAAGTATAGTATGCTTTATTATTGCGATCGCTTTTTTCGTGTTGTTTGTTATGTCGGATAAAGAGGAGTTTTCGGATACAGTCATATCTTATGAGGGATTGTGGCAGAGGCTTAATCTGGTTTTTATGTATTTACCTCTGGCGATCATATCCGTAAAAAGTATAGGCTATACCGCATAAATAGCGTGCGCAGATTGCGCAGTCAGATTTTTCGTCAGATTGTATAGAAATTTCGCAGGCTTACTGACGTAAGTCAAGAAATTTCTGTGCAAGATGACGGAATAATATGCAAGCAAGAGCATGATGCTCTTACAGTCGCTGCCAGACTGCCGCACGATGCGGCAACAAAAGCAGCGACGAAAAGATAGTGTGCGACTATTTGTGCGGTATTGCCTAAAATGGTGTGATATCACCAAAAATATATCATTGAAGCATAGCCCGATATTTCTGAAAGGAGAAAAAACATGGATTTTTCAAAAGCACAGGATTTTGAATGGAAAGAGCTCGGCGACGGAACGGTGGAAATTACCGGATACGTCGGCAATGACATTCAGGTGAATATCCCGGCAGAACTCGGCGGTAAGAGCGTTAAGAAAATAGGTCCGTCCGCGTTTCAGTTCTGCAAGGCTCTCGAAAGCGTAAAAATTCCGGCAGGCGTTGCCGAAATCGACGACAGCGCATTTATGTGCTGCGATTCGCTTAAATATATCAATATTCCCGACGGCGTTGTAAGAATAGGCGGCGCGGCGTTCTTCGGCTGCCCGTTCACCGAGGTGACCATTCCCGCAAGCGTTGAGGATATAGACGACAAGGCGTTTGCCTGCTGCCACGATCTCGAAAAGATAACGGTAAGCGATGACAACGGGAATTTCTCGTCCGTAGGCGCGGTGATGTTCAACAAGGACAAGACCCGCATTGTTTTCTATTCGGAGACCAATCGGGAAAAAGAGTACCTTATCCCCGACAGCGTAAAGGAGATAGCTAAGAACGCGTTTCTCGGCGCTTCCGCGCTCGAAGCTCTGACCGTCTCCGACAGCAGCGAGACTTTCTCGTCTGTGGACGGTGTTCTTTTCAGCAAGGACGGAACGCGGCTCATTCTGTACCCGGAGGGAAGACCGGGAACTGAATACACGATACCGGACAGCGTTACCGGGATAGAATACGGGATATTTGAAGGCTTGCAATTCGGCAAGCTGACGCTGACCTATAAAGGAACGCAGTACAAACAGAATAACGGCAGCTTCGGCGAGCAGCTTTATACCGCGATAAACGGCAAGCCCCGTCCGTCAAGGTTCGGCGCTCTGTATGATGCGATAGACGCGCATAAAAAACTGATGAGCGAAGCCGAGTCTCTTCTCAATAAATAGATCGCAGCGAGAGCGTTAAGTCCGATATCAATAAAAAAGGGTCTGCAGCTTATGCAGACCGATTTTTTATCCAAGCAGCTTTTCCGCTGCGTCTGTTAGCTCCGTGAAGCTCGTTATCCTTGCGTCGAAGTCGTCGGGTGAGCCGAAGCCGTAAGCCGCGTGGATAAACGGAACTCCCGCCTTTCTTGCCGCTTCGCCGTCCATGACTGTATCGCCGACGTAGATGCAGCCGTCAAGCCCGTTCCTCTGTGCAACGAGCCGAATATTGTCGCCCTTGTCCAGCCCCGTTCTTCCCGCACATTCATAGTCGGAGAAAAGGGAGCCGAACCCGCACTGCGACAGGAAAAGCTCGATGTAGCCGTCCTGACAGTTGCTAACCACCGCGAGAAAATACTTTTCGTGCAGCTTTTCAAGAACTTCCCGCTCGTTCGCGAAGTAGTCCGAGCCGTGGGATTGCAGATAGTCCTGCTCCGCCGCGATACAAAGCCGTATCAGCTTCATTCGTTCATCTTTTGAAAGCATAGGAAACATTATATCCGCTATCTGTTCGAGCGTCTTTCCCATATAGCTTCGCATATCCGCCTGCGTGAATGTCAGCCCGAGATCGGAGTTTTTTGCTATGCACTCATTCCATGCGGCGATAACGTTTGCGGACGAGTCCCAGAGCGTCCCGTCGAGGTCAAACAGTATTCCTTTTTTCATAAAGTCTCCTTTTTCCGGTTCTTTTTATTGTTATAACGTCTGTATGCCGTAAAGCCTTATGGCAATACCGCACAAATAGGCGCACGCATCTTGCTTGCATATTGTTCCGTCATATTGCACATAAATTTCTTGACTTGCGCCAGCAAGCCTGCGAAATTTCTGTACAATCTGACGAAAAATCTGACTGCGCAATCTCCGCACGCTCTTTGTGCGGTATAGCCTTATTTCTCATACATGAAGTCTTTTGCGGATTTCTCGTCCACGCCAAATTTAAAGCCGAGGTGCGCGGCGATCGGGGTAACGATGATGTACACCGCCATGAGAACGAGCGGTAACACCGGCGAGAGCGCCTGCGGGTCAGCAATGAAGAACGCCGGCGCGAGCGCACCGAGCACGAAGTACGAGCCGAGCAGTATCTCTCCCGTCATCGGGAACGCTCCGAGTGAGCAGGCAAGCAGAGCTCCGCACGGAATACACATCACAGCGGCAATTATGAGCCCCATGATTATCCAGCGGTACTTCGGAATGCTTTCTACACGCTTGTTCCGCAGCATTTTCGCTTCCTTCTGTCCGTCCCTCATTCCGGCAGTGAACAGGAGCGACGCATATATGAACACGGTCAGCAGCAGCGCGATATACGGCACGAACCACTCCGAGAGGAACGGCGCGGCGGAGACTGTCATGATCCCGCCGAGGACATTTCCGAATACCGCAAGCCCGAAGCCCTTTATCCATATCTTGAAAACATTGTCACGCCTCATTAAAGTCCTCCTTGCCGCTGATACCGTAAATGCGTCCCTGATCGTCCACCCAGCCGGCATAATACCCGTTCACGATGTTATCGAGCACTTCGAGCGCCTTTTTCTGCGCGGGCAGAGCCCTGTCCTTGTTCTGATCGGTGTCATAGACCTTTTTCACCGCTATGTACAAGTCGTCCGGGCAGGCTTCAAAATACTGTGCGTTTACGGCAAAATCGCTGCCTTTTATGTGATAGAAAGTACCCTCTATCTGTTTGCAGTCCGGGTAAAGTGCGCTGAGATCGATGAGCTGTGAAAGATCGCCGTTTGTTGCAGCCTCCGCGCCTGCCGAATCCATAATGAACATCTGCGCCTCGCCGTACATCAGCTCGCTCGTGATCTTTGTGACAGAGGCGAGAGAATACTGCGGATCGGGGTTGTCGCTGAGATCGACGTTATAGACATCGACGTGGATATACCCGTTGTCATCGAAGTCGGGGCAGTAAAGCTCGAATGCCTTCTCGAACTCCTGTGTTTTGTACGACACGTTCGACGCGATATCCTTGTCCTTGGTCACGACAAGAACGCGCAGATCGCCCTGTTCCTTCTGCAGCAGCGAAACGAGCATAAATACGAATACTGCCGCAAAGAAAACGCCTGCGACAACGTACCATTTGTAGTGGTAGAAGAAGTTTTCTATTTTCTTTACGCCGTGGACTTCATAAACGGGCTTTTCTTCCTCGTGTATTGCGGATTCTTCCTCGTCTATGATGCCCTGTTTGAGCTTTAGCAGCTCGCGCTTATCGTCCTGATAAGACACAATATCACCTTTATTCTGCAATAATAGTAAAATTTATTATACTATAATCCGGCATTTAATACAAGGAAAAGGCTGTTTTTTTCACACAGTTTTCACATTTGAGGGCAAAAAAATCCCGCGGGAGTTCGGCTCTCCTGCGGGATTTTGTTATTTTGTTACTTTTATCTGTATCTTTGCGGTGCCGCTTCCGGATTTTGCGGTAATAACCGTTGTTCCTGCTTTCTTTGCAGTTACCTTTCCGGCGCTCGATACTGTCGCTACGGAAGACTTGGAGCTTGACCATGTAATGCCCTTGTCACCGCCGTCAGTGGAAAGCTGCATTGTTCCGCCGACTTTCATCGGAATTGTTATGCAGCTGATTTTAGAGGACGAATCGGTTTCGGAAGAAGGGTATGTGGCTGTTACATTGAGCTTACCTTTTTTGTAAAAGTCACCTAATGATATAAATCTTATGTAGTAAGTTCCTTTTTTAATGTCATACGTATATGTTGCTGAAGCAATTTCGGTTGAACTGTCCCACCTCATTTTGTAATTATATGAATAGCCTGAAGCAGATTTATATTCTTCGGGGTCAAGCTTTGCTCCGTCGGAATCACACACATTAATTTCTACTTCATAGATATCAGCAATAAGCTTCAATACAAGTTTACCGGACTTGTTTGCGGTGATTTTGTAATCCGCGCATTCATTGTATTTCAATTCTTTTGTGTACTTTTTCCCGCTGTTAATGGCTTTAGCCGTATCGAAAACACTGGCTGCCCCTGCCTGTACCGCAAAGCAGCACACAAACATAACCGCCGACAGCAGTATTGCTGTCAATTTCTTGATTTTTGTCATTTTCTGACCTCCTTGTTACAATCACGAAAATAAAAAAGCGTGCAGCACAGGGCTGCACGCCGAAAAATGCAGCTCTATGCTGCCACGCAATTTAATTTTCGTTTTGTTGCAACTACAGATAAAGGAGTGCACGAAAAACGAGCCGCATTTTTACCGTAGTAAAAATGCTCTCCTTTATCTGCTGTTATGCAACAAAATATTAAATTACGTGGCAATAACATAATACCACATTCCGGGGGAAATTGCAAGGGCTTGATAAAAGTTTTATGGGGGACGTTCTCCGCCTTATTGACAAACCCCTCCCGATATGCTATGATATCATCAGCGGATGTTCTGCCTGCGCCTGTCGGGACATTCCGCAAGAGCCCGCGCTAAAGCAGGATACGCGCGGCGTTCCGACAAGCGGCAGCCTTTAAACAGGCGGTCATTCTTGCTCCCGGAGGGGAGTGTTGCATATGGTCTTTACTTATGAGGCTTTTGTACAGACGGGTATACTTATCTGTGCTATCATAAAGCTCGTTTTCGATATATGCAATAAAAACAAGAAATAACCGCCTTCTGTCTGCAAACACTAAGGCGGTTATTTCTTAACCAATTTAATGGGAGCGACCGAATGTTTAAACGGCTGCTCTTGTTGTTTATATTATAGCACGGCGCAGTAATTTTGTCAATACCCGCTTTTCCCGCAAAATTTTTGTTGCAAATCCCGTAAAAATGTGATATACTAAACTGTATATATGTAACAACGGAGGAACACCAATGCCTGACAACAGCTATCTCGACGAAATACGCAATTTCTGCATAATCGCACATATAGACCACGGTAAATCCACGCTTGCCGACAGGATCCTCGAACAGACAAGCACTGTCGCAGAGCGCGATATGGAGGAACAGCTCCTTGATAATATGGAGCTCGAACGCGAGCGCGGTATCACCATAAAAGCCCGTGCCGTGCGCCTTAACTACAAGGCGGACAACGGCAGCACCTACGTTTTCAACCTTATCGACACTCCCGGTCACGTCGATTTCAACTACGAGGTGTCGCGCTCGCTCAACGCCTGTGAGGGCGCAGTGCTGATCGTTGACGCGTCGCAGGGCATAGAGGCGCAGACTTTGGCGAACACATATCTTGCAGTCGAGCAGGACTTGGAAGTCGTTCCCGTTATCAACAAGATAGACCTTATTTCCGCGCGCCCGGACGAGGTGAAGCAGGAGATAGAGGACGTTATCGGCATTCCCGCCGAGGACGCGCCGCTGATATCCGCGAAAATGGGCATCAACATACACGAGGTCATGGAGCGCATTGTCAGCGATATTCCCGCTCCCAAGGGCGATCCCGACGCGCCGCTCAAAGCGCTGATATTTGACAGCTACTACGACAGCTACAAGGGCGTTATCGTCTATGTCCGCGTGAAGGAGGGAACTCTGCGCGTCGGCGACAGGATACGCATGATGGCGACAAAAGCGGAGTTTCAGGTAGTCGAGCTCGGTTATATGGGCGCAACCAGCCTTATTCCCGCTTCGGAGCTGCGCGCGGGGGAAGTCGGCTATATCGCGGCTTCGATAAAGTCCATAGGCGACACGAAAGTCGGCGACACCGTTACCCGCTGCGACGCACCCGCCGCCGAACCTCTTGAAGGCTACCGCAGCGTGAACCCCATGGTATTCAGCGGTATCTATCCGGCGGACGGCTCAAAGTACGGTGATCTGCGTGACGCACTCGAAAAGCTGCGCCTCAACGACGCGTCCCTGACGTTCGAGCCGGAGACCTCGGTTGCGCTCGGCTTCGGCTTCCGCTGCGGATTTCTCGGTCTGCTGCACATGGAGATAATACAGGAGCGCCTTGAACGCGAGTACAATCTCGATCTCATCACGACTGCGCCGTCCGTTGTTTACAAGATAGACAAGATGAGCGGTGAAACGGTCTTTATCGACAACCCGACGAACTACCCCGACCCCACCGAGATAAAACAGGCGTATGAGCCTATGGTTGAAGCGCACGTTTACGCGCCGTCCGATTATGTCGGCAACATCATGGAGCTTTGCCAGCAGCGCCGCGGCGTTTTCAAGGATATGAAGTATCTTGACAAGACCCGCGTCGATCTGCATTACGATCTGCCGCTCAACGAGATAGTGTATGACTTTTTCGACGCGCTGAAATCCCGCACCAAGGGCTACGCGAGCTACGATTACGAGTTCAGGGACTTTGTTCCGTCCAAGCTCGTGAAGCTCGACATACTGCTCAACGGCGACGTTGTGGATGCGCTTTCGTTCATAGTTTTCGCAGACAGTGCATACCCCCGCGCCCGCAAGATCACCGAGCGCTTAAAGGAGCACATCCCGCGGCAGCTGTTTGAAGTTCCCGTGCAGGCGGCAGTCGGCGGCAAGATCATTGCCCGCGAGACGATAAAGG